>NZ_BAAJLU010000013.1:0-120666 GCF_057550865.1 Colwellia sp. NW0002-52-1
TGTATAAATATACATACATGGTCTTATATGAACTATACTTACTCTCTAGGAGCTTTTCCAACTCCATCAGAACAATTTAATAGGAGGCAACTTGCCTCTTTTACAGCAAAAAAGTTTCCACCTTATTTATTTTATATATTAATAACAAATCTTTGCAGCCAACACCACTTATTACCTACAGATAAAAACAAAAATTTCACTAATAGACGAAATGAGGCAAGTTGCCTCATTTCATGACTTGGGTGGAAACAAGTTACAACTGCATTTAAATACTTAGTTATTAAACTAAATTACGAATAGGAAGATGTAGCATCAATGTCTGCTTTAGGCCCTTTTAAGCCTTTAGCTTTTAAATCACCAACGGCAACTTTGAGCATAAAGCGGAAGTAGGGGGTATCAAATTGCTAACTTGCAGCTAAGCACAAGAGATCTTTAAAATGGCATGTTGAACCTCAGCCATTGCGGCTGAAAAGCCATTTCTTAAAACAAGTGAATACTTCTATATACGTGTTGAGCTAATAGGCATCGTCGAAAACCATAATTCTTTTCGTTTGAAAGAAGAAGCGTAAACCACAAGATTGCATTTTTGTTGTTTTCTTTAATAACGTATAATATCGAAAAATTTAGTGTGTTGAGAATTAGACAAACAATATGACCATACTTTCTATGATAGTAGCGCATGCCAATGACCGTGTTATTGGTAAGAATAATGATATGCCTTGGCACTTGCCGGCAGATTTAGCCTACTTTAAAAAAACTACATTTGGTAAACCCATTATTATGGGGCGTAAAACCTTTCAGTCGATTGGTCGAGCATTACCAGGACGTAAAAATATTGTGATTTCACGAGACAGTAATTTTAACTTTGCTGGGGTTGAAGTTGTCAACTCTGTAGAAGCGGCGTTAGCGTTAGTTAATGACTTTGAAGAGGTGATGGTTATTGGTGGCGGTGCAATATATCAGCATTGCTTAGCAGCAGCACAGCGATTATATATTACGCATATTAATGCTAACGTTGATGGCGATACATACTTTCCTGAATATGACTTAGCTGTTTGGAAAAAAGTAGCGAGTGAAATTCGACCTAGCGATGAAAAAAATAAATATCAGCTGGATTTTGCAGTTTATGAAAAAGTGTCGGCTAATACTAAATAAACAAATAAGTTAATTTTTTACTCATTTTGTTCATACAGAAATAGAGCAGTTAATAAATTGATCTAACTATAATATCAATTGAAATAAATAATCGATCATTTTAAGGCGGTTTAAATCGTCAATAACTGCGTTGTTTTCAATCACACACGCCCGCTATTATTCGATAATATGCTCCTGTATTGCGCTAATGACTTGCCATTATCCATGTAAGAATCAATCAAACACCTTGCTACTGAAAATTTATCCTCGTTTAAAATTGATCGATTCATTAAATCAATTGGTATAACACGCGCTGCACGGGCTAATTTTTATCGTTATAAAAAAAGAGCGCTTAGCACTCTTTTTTTATTTAGTTATTTGAAAAATATAATTTAAATTTTAAATTCTTGCACTGAATGTTGTAACTCTTCAGCTAAACGCGCAACTTCACTGCTCGACTCAGCTGTTTGTTTTGAACCTGCTGTCGTTTGTTCTGCAATTGCTACAATAGACTCTAAGTTTTCACTAATTTCATGGGCAACAACACTTTGCTCCTCTGCCGCTGTAGCAATTTGAGAGCTGCGATCAAACGCCTCATGCACGGCATGGGTGATAGTATCAAGTGCTTGTTCGGCTTGAACACTTTGTTCTACACAGTTAGTCGCCTGCTTTTTACCTGTTTCCATTACAGACACTGCTTTCTCTGCACCGCCTTGTAATACTTCAATCATGTTTTGAATCTCTTGAGTAGATTCTTGCGTTCTACTTGCTAGTGTTCTTACTTCATCAGCAACAACGGCAAAACCACGACCTTGCTCACCAGCACGAGCCGCTTCAATAGCCGCATTTAGTGCTAATAAATTAGTTTGCTCTGCAATACCCCTAATAACATCAAGAATACTCCCAATAGACGCGCTATCTTGCTGTAATTTATTAATAACTTGTGAAGCCGACTCAACTTCGTTAGCTAACAATTCAATGGTTTGTCGATTGCGACCAGAAATCACCTTAACACGCTCAGCTTCGTCATCAGCTTGCTTAATTTCACCAAGCGCATCATTTGCACTTGATAAAACACTTTGTGCGGTACTGCTCATTTCTGTTGTTGCCGATGCTGCTTGTTCTACTTGAATACGCTGCTCTTCTATTGCTGTTGTACTTTGCGCAGTTACGGCAGAAGTTTGTTCTGCTGCTGTTGCTAGCTGAGTTGAACGACTAACAATACTTTGAATTAGCGTACGTAGGCTTTCAATCAATAAGTTACAATTGTGAGAAAGTTGAGCGAATTCGTCATTGCCACTTTCATCTAATTTACGTGACAAATCACCCGATGCTACAACATGAAGCATTTCATTTACGCGTCTTAGCGGACGAGTAATGCTGGTTAACGTTACCCAGGCAATAATGATGGCTAAAGCAATCGAAATAAAAGTGATTATGGACGTATTGCGGGTACCAGCAGATACTGATTTTTCAATTAATGCACTTGCTGTTATTGTTGTTTTATTTGCTAATTCAACTTGCTTATCTAATATTTCGTTTGCACTATAAATGCCATCTTCAGCTAATTTTAAACTTGTAGTGGCGGCCGAAATTGCAGAGAGTTGGTTGTTTTTGTTTGTGAAAATGTTTTTACTACCACTAATGTAAGCTTGAAGTGTTGAAAAACTATCGGTTAGGTCATCTGCAATATTTGGAGTTCCTTGCAGTTTTAGTTCACTGACTACATCTATGACTGATTTTTCAATGTCTTTGAAGGTGTTTTCTACCTCATGAGTTACTAAGGTAGCAGACTGCTGATCTTTAATTTCACGATACTCAAAAGATGAGCTCACAATGCTATTTAGCAGCATTTCTAAACGTTCAGCTAAACTAACAGCACGTTGTAACTTAGTAGAAGCTAGGTCGTGATCACCAAGATCTAATAAAATAGTTGCGGTATCATCAGCACTTTCTTCAATAGCATCTATTTTTTCAGTCAGTGTAATATACTGTTCAATCGAGAACTTTCTATTATTGAGGACACTTTTTATTTCTTTGTCTAATTTATTATAAATGGGATCAATTTTATGTAAATTGCTCAGAAGAGTAGGTTCGTTCTGTACTATGTTTTTAAGCTTATCTAAATGTTCTCTAAAATCGATAGTTTCTTCATTAAAAGCTTTTTGATTTACTGCAAGTGGTTCTAATGAGGTCTGATAATACGCACGTAATGTAAGATTACCAATATTGGTGAGATTTTTAGCTAATATATTGCTTTCTTTTAAAGTGGGTATAGCAAGTTGATCTTGTTGCTTTGTGGCATCACTAATAGTATTTAAACTATTCCAAGATATTACACTAGTTAGAATGAGTAAAACTGAAATAATGGTAAAACCACCAATTATTTTCATTGCTACGGTTAATTTCATAGAGCCCACCAAGATATATATTAAGTCATTATTTGCTCGCACTATAATTCGAAAATGGAAGTGTGTTTGAGCGTTAATTATTATTAGACTACAAAGGAATGTAGGTTAAGTATTCAGGTTAGTATAACAAGCTAAATTACATTTTAAACTAATGGTATGCTTTATATTTAACTTTTATGTGATTGCTCAGTAAATATTTTTTTATCATGCCATCTGATCATTGTCATGTGTTGCCCCCAAACACAGCCAGTATCAAGCGCATAGAGGTTTTTAGCACTGCATTGGCCCATTAACGCCGCCCAATGACCAAATACCCAATTTGTTTTGTCGCTAAGGTGTTTAAACTTAAACCAAGGTGTTAATTCTTTCGGCGCGTCAGCAGGAGCTTCCTTGCAATTAAAGTCTAAACTACCGTCGGCGTTACAATAACGCATACGTGTAAGAGAGTTAATGGTAAATCTAAATTGTCCTAGCTCATCTTCTGCTTGCAGCCAATTCGATGGTTGTTCACCATACATGTTATTTAGCCAAGCGGTACTTGCTGAAGAAGTTAAGTGTTGATGTGCTATTTTTGCTTGTTTGAGTGCAATGGTGGGTGTCCATTGTGGTGATATTCCAGCATGACTCATGTAAGTTTCTTCATTAGGAAGTTTTTGAATCAGTGGTTGTTGAATTAGCCACTGCATTAATGCTGGAGCATCTGAAGCAGATAGCAGGCTTGCTAATAAATCTTGCTTTTTTATTTTTTTAATCCCCTGATAAACTGCAAGTAAATGTAAGTCGTGGTTACCTAAAACTACTTTAGCATTATCACCTAGCGACTTAATAAAACGTAATGTTTCAAGAGAGTTTGGACCGCGGGCAACAAGATCACCCGCGATGTAGAGTTGGTCGCTATTATTGGAGAATCCAACCTGAGTGAGTAATGCATTTAGTTCGCTAAAGCAGCCTTGAATGTCACCGACGAAATAAATAGCCATTGTAGCTCACTAGTTCAGTATATTGGGTTTTGCCAATCGAAATGGTGGTATGTCAACTTGGATGAGTTCAGCTGAATGGGTTTGCATTTGATAGTGTCCTTGCATATTGCCTAAAGGAGACTTCAGTACGCAGCCACTCGAGTAGGTAAAGCTTTCGCCAGACTTAATATAAGGTTGTTGACCAATTACACCTTCACCTGCAACTGTGTTAGTTTCACCATTTGCATCAGAAATTAGCCAATATCGACTAAGCAACTGCACGGTTTCCGCACTATTGTTTTTCACCGTGATGGTATAGCTAAAAACAAATTGTTGATCTGCTTCGATAGACTGCTGTGCAATAAACTTGGTAACAACATCTACGTCAATATCAGTTGAATTAGCTACTTTTGTATTACGCATTTTCTAAATCTACTGGGTTGTCAGTAACGAAGTTTGCAAGCATTACAAAATCAGCTAATGCTAAGTTTTCAGGGCGTAGTCCAGGGTCTATGCCTAATTCAGTTAACTGTTCAGCAGAAATTAATTTTTTGAAACTGTTACGAATAGTTTTTCTGCGTTGATTAAAGGCAGCCAAACAAACTTTGTTAAGTGAATTAATATCTTTAACTGGGTTTTTGATGGTTTTATGCGGTATTAAACGCACGATAGCTGAATCAACCTTTGGCGCAGGTTTAAATGCTTCAGGGCCTATCTCCATTACTGGGATCACTTGGCACTGATATTGAGTCATAATCGATAAACGCCCGAACGCTTTGCTGTTTTCACCTGACGCCATACGCTCTACCACTTCTTTTTGCAGCATAAAGTGCATGTCTTTTACTTTGTCTTTAAAAGTAAGCAAGTGAAAGATTAAAGGTGTAGAAATATTGTATGGCAAGTTACCAAAAATACGTAATGGCTTGTCACTACTCGCTAATTGAGAAAAATCGAACTTTAGCGCATCTTCTTCATGAATAGTTAGCTTTGAAGCTAAAAAAGGATGATGACGAAGTCTATGGGCGAGATCTCTATCTAATTCAACAACATTAAGGTGACCAGCTCGCTCAATAACAGGCTCGGTAAGTGCGCCTAAACCAGGACCTATTTCAACTAAGTTTTCACCCGGCTCAGGGTTTATAGCATCAACAATGTCGCTAATAATTGCATCATTATGTAAAAAGTTTTGTCCGAAGCGCTTTTTTGCTTGATGACCTAAATGGGAGTTTTTGCTCATAGTGTATTTTGCTCTAATGCATCTTTTTCGTGATTATTCGCCAATGAAATTGCAGTATTTAACGCTTCGTAAAAACTACCTGCATCTGCTTGGTCTGTGCCGGCTAAATCGAAAGCTGTACCATGATCTACTGATGTTCTAATAAATGGTAGGCCAAGGGTAATGTTTACCGAAGCGCCAAAACCTTTGTATTTAAGTACCGGTAAACCTTGATCATGAAACATGGTTAAAATTGCATCGGCGTTATTTAAATATTTTTCTTGGAAAATAGTGTCAGCAGGTAAAGGCCCAATAAGATTCATGCCTTCTGCACGTAATTCTTCTAAAGCTGGGATCATTACATCTATTTCTTCACGTCCAAGGTGGCCGTCTTCACCCGCATGTGGATTAATACCACAAACATAAATTTTAGGATCGGCTATGCCAAACTTTTTGATTAAATCTTTATGTAATATTCGGGCTACTTTCTGCAGTCGTTCGTGGGTAATTGCTTTAGATACATAAGCTAAAGGAATATGCGTAGTCACCAACGCGACTCTTAAACCTTCTGTTGCTAGCATCATAACAACGTCAGAACAATTAGCTTCATGGGCAAAATATTCTGTATGACCACTAAAGGCAATGCCCGCTTGATTAATTAAGCCTTTATGAACGGGGCCAGTAACGACAGCGTCGAATTCACCTGAAATATTTTTTTCACTTGCAATACGTAAAGTTTCTACAACATAGCGGCCATTATTAGGGTTTGCTACACCAGCTTCGCAAACATCTTCTAATGGCACGGGTAATACAACCAGTGTTCCAGCTTTATGCGGGGTTACTTCGTCATTGACGTTGTATTTTTTAATAGTAAGGGGCAAATTTAACAGCTTTGCCCTTGCAATTAATAGTTCAGGTGATGCAACCGCAACCATTTGTATTGGCCAATCTTGCTGTGCCACTTTTATCATCAGGTCTGGGCCAATGCCTGCAGGTTCACCTGGCGTTATTGCAATTCTTTTTAACACTACTTTTTACCTGTTTCTATAATTTCTATATAGGCTTCATCGCGTAGTTCTTTAATCCAACGCGCACCTTCCATACCAAACTTGCGATTATAAAGCAGTTGGTAAACACGGTTTTCATTCATTTGCTCTGTTGCATCTAACGTTCTACGACCCGTTAATTTAGCAATATGCCAACCAAATGATGAACGAAACGGCTTATGTACTTCATCAATATCTAAACTGGCCAGTGCTTCAGAAAATGCGGGGTCATATTTGCTAGGCTCTGACCAACCTAAATCACCACCACGAACAGAAGTAGGGCCTTCAGAGTGTTTTTTAGCAAGTTCAGCAAAATCAGCTTCGCCAGCGTTTAGTTGATCAACAAAGCTTTGTAATAAAGCTTCAGCTTTAGCTTCGCTAAGTATAATTGAAGGCTTAATTAATATATGGCTAGCTTTAACTTCTTCAATTTCGACAACTTGACGACCACGAACATCGACTAATTTAACAATACTAAAGCCTAAGCCGGTACGTATTGGACCAAATACACTGCCTTTTTCTTGACCTGCAACGATTTCAGAAAACAGTGTTGGCATTTCATTAATCGTTTTCCAGCCTAAGTCACCACCTTCAAGCGCGTTAGAACCACCTGACGATGTCATGGCTATATTGGTAAAGTCGCTACCGTTTTCTAATAACTCTAATACAGTTTCTGCACGCACTTTGGCAGCACTAATATCTGCTTGTTTAGGGTTGTTAGGAAATTCAATTAAAATATGCCCTAGGCGATATTCAACATCAGCGCTCGTTTGCTCTTTCATTACAGCCATTAAATTGGTAATTTCTTGCGGAGAGATATAAATGCGACGACGTAAACTTGCGCGTCTTACTTCACCTGAAATTAGCTCATTTCGAACACTTTCACGATATTTTTCGTAAACTAAGCCATCTGCTACAAGTGCTTGGCGGAATGATTCAAGCGATTGATTATTTTCTCTTGCTAAATTAGCTAAGGTTTCATCAAGTTGGGCATCGCTTACTTGAACACCCATGCGTTCGCCCAGTTGAGCGATAATCGCATCGTTAATCAACTTATCCATGACTTGAATGCGCAATGCGCGATCAGACGGTAAGGTTTGGTTATTTTTCTTCGCTTGCAAAGTAATGGAGTTAATAAGATCTTTAACTTCAGACTCTAGCACTACACCACTATTAACCACTGCAGCTACTCGGTCTAGCTCAACTTCTGCAGCTAAACTTTGCTTAGGCGCGCTTAAAATAAACATTGAGCTAAGAAGTATTAATTTAAATGAATTTTTCATGTAACGTAAATTTCTTTTTAATTAGTTATTGAGGAAGTAAGGGCGTTTATAGCCGAATATACTTGAATTAAACATATCTCCAACACTGTCGGAAGATTTAGTGCTATTTATGCCATTATATACAAATTGAATATTAAAACTGCTATCAAATGCATCGCGGTTTTCATTTATGTTAAGACCGTCGTCAATTTTAGAGTTTATGTTGCGATGATAGGTAAAACGAATTCCCCAACAACAACTACTATACTCAAGACCTGCATAGCTTTCTATACTGCGCTTGCCTTGTAAATCTTGTGTAAACCGACCAACAAGTTGCCAGCGCTGGGCTATTTTTACATTCGTTGCCAACGACATTTGTTCTAACGACTCTCCTGAGACATCACGAGCGTAGCGATGGTTCAATTGAATTGTTTGATTATTATCAAATAAATAATCTAATGTGGTTTGACTTTTATTGGTAACGCCTAAATCGGTGTTGTATTGAATGTCAGAACTAAATTGCCAATTGCGACTTAAATTTATAAAAACATCGGCGGCTAATGCTGATTTATCAACTAAAGAGTCTTGCTCAGATTGGTCAAAGTTACTTTCATTGAAATAAACAATACGCCCTAAGCTAAAGCGCAACACTTCATTGTTTTCAGCAGTGAGTAGTCGACTTGTTATACCCCAAGAAACCTGATTGGCTTGAGCTATTCGGTCGATTCCGCTAAAGCGTCGATCACGAAATAACCCGCTGTAGTCATCTTGTAACGTAGTGGTATCGTATATGCCAATGTTGCTTTGATCTTTTTCTGGTATATAAAGGTACTGCAACTGTGGTTCAAGTGTTTGGTTATACTCACTGTTAAATAAAGCTATTTTACGGTCGAAATTAACACCACCGTGCAGCCTAACTTTCGGTAACGTTCGGCTAACATTTTTGTCTAATAAGCTATCGGTAGCAATATTCTTTTGGTTGTAATTTGTTTGTAGTACTTTGAGTTCTGAATTTAGAAACCATGCCGGTGTAACAATAGGGTAAAGTAAACCCGCTTCAGCATGGTATCTCTGCGCGGTAGGTTTGGTTGGATCTGAGCTGTCAAAACTTGAAAACTCACCATAAAGATCAAAAATACCACCAAAGTCATCAAATGTTTGTTGGCGACTGGCTTCTATTTGGGGCAATGTTTTATAACTCAGTTGATGGTTACCTAATAACTCGAAATCTTGCATTTTTATGGTTGTTTGCCAGTTATCAGCGAAATAAGCCAATTCACCTATTTGATATAGGTATGCATCATTAGCGTTAAATTGGCTACTGCCTAAATCAACCAGGTAGTTATCATCACTTATGGTGGTGTAATCAACATGGGCTCTAAACCTTTCTGAAAAAGTTCCAATGTGTTGAATTCGGGCTAGGTAACGTGAATCATCGTTATTGTTTAGTTTGCTATCTTTATTAAGATATTCAATATCAATTTGGCCTGATTGTAAGCCTTCTAAATATCTAAATTCAGTAATTAATTGCGTTCCTCTCTCAGACATGTAGCGCGGTGTAATGGTGGCGTCCATGTTTTCTGCGATGTTGACATAATAAGGAATTTCAACTTCTAAGCCTGAGCTGTTCGAAGTACTGATTTTAGGGTAGAGCAAACCTGACTGGCGATCTTCACCAATAGGCATAGTTAAGTAAGGTAAATAAAAAACAGGCACATCAAAAAGACTAAAGCGAGCGTTGTATGCTTCTAATGATTTTTTATCGGAAGAAATAGTAATTTCACTGGCACGCATTTGCCAATCAGGCACGGGGTCATAACAAGTAGTAAAACTTGAGTCGACAAAACTCATTGTTTTACCCTTACCATCAATAGTTATCTCTTTAGCATGTCCGTGACCAGGAGAGCCATTTAACTGATAAGAAGTTGAGGTTAACGCGGTAGATTTTTTTAATTGGTTTATGTTCAATGTTTCGGCAAAAATATCTATGCCTTTGTTTTGAAAATGAATATCACCATTTGCGTTAACGCTTGATGTACTTCTATTTACTGACAATTCATCTGCAACTATTGATCTATCTTGGTTCAGTAAAGTAACGCCACCGGTAAATGTTGCATATTCACCTTTTTTAATATTTGACGTTGAAGATAAAATAGTAAAACTGTCGTTTGATTGCTTACCTGTGGTATCAGCAATATTCGCGTAAAATGGAATTGGGCACTGACTAGCAATGTTTGTATTTATTTCCGAATCTTGCGCTTTACTATCGAAGGAAAACGAGATGAGACAAAAAAAAGGGATTTTATTTAAGGTAAAACGCATTTATTATCCGGATAATTTACTTGAAAAATACATAGCTTAGTTTCAATTCAGCATTTTAACGCTAAAGGCAATAATAATATAGCAATTTTCATTAGCCTGCGAATTAGTTATATTGGCACTATCATTTTTTAGAGATTTTTCTATTGAGTAATTTAAGAACTACAGCGTTAACGCATTGGCTTGAAAGTAAATTTTCAACGCAAAAAATAGACTTGCTGCCATTGACAGGTGATGCCGGCTTTCGACGTTATTTTCGCTTTACATACCATAACGAAAGTTATATTGCCGTTGATGCACCTGTAGCATTATCAAATAACCAAGCATTTTTAACCGTTCAACAAATATTGCAAGATGTTGGTGTTAATGTGCCTACAATTATTTATGCTGATCTTAAGTTAGGTTTTCTGTGTTTGAGTGATTTTGGTGATCTAGTATTAGCAGATAATTTATCCCAGGCTAATATGAATCAATATTATGCTAAAGCGATAGTTGAATTGAATAAAATGCTAACCTGTGCAACAGCATCGGTTGAAAATTTACCCTTATATGATGAAAAATTTATCTTTACAGAATTAGATATATTTAATGAATGGCTACTCGAAAAGCATTTAGGGATATATTTAACTGCCGATGAAAAAGCAGCGTTGAAGTGTTGTTTTGATGAATTAGTTTCAGCCATTGTTGAACAGCCTAAAACATTTATGCACCGTGATTATCATAGTCGCAATATTATGCAGCTTAAGAATGGTGAGCTGGGCATTATTGATTTTCAAGACGCGGTTAATGGGCCGGTTATCTATGATTTAGTGTCATTATTAAGAGATTGTTACGTACGTTGGCCGAATAAACTAATCGCCCCCTTAATTGAACACTACCGATTGCAAGTACAAAATTATTTCCCTAGTGAGACAATTACGAAAGAAAAATGGCAATATTGGTTTGATTTAACCGGATTGCAACGCCATATCAAAGCCAGTGGCATTTTTGCGCGCTTGTACCACCGAGATAATAAAGCAGGGTACTTAGCTGATATTCCACTTACTTTGAGCTACATACAAGATGTGAGCGCGCAATATGATAAACTCAGTTTTTTGCATGAGTTGGTGAGTAAGCGGGTAATACCGGCACTAACAAAATAACGGCATCTTGCTATTTTTTAATAAAATTTTGGATTTTTATTCATGAAAGCTATGATATTAGCAGCAGGGCGTGGTGAACGAATGCGTCCACTAACCGATAGCTGCCCTAAACCGTTATTAACAGTTAAAGGTGTGCCGTTAATAGAACATCATATTAAAAATTTGGTTGCGGCCGGTATTAAAGATATTGTAATTAACCATGCTTGGCTTGGTCAGAAAATTGTTGACTACCTTGGTAGTGGCGAGCAGTTCTCGGCCAATATAAGTTATAGCGAAGAGCCTGTTGCACTTGAAACGGCTGGTGGCATTATAAAAGCACTACCTATGTTAGCTGAGCATGACAAAGATGTTTTCTTGGTGATTAATGGTGATATTTATTGTGACGTTAATCTCCAACAGTTACCAACTTTAGCTGAAGAGTTTAACGGCCATTTGTTCTTGGTTAACAATCCAGAGCATAATCCTAATGGCGACTTTACATTGGCCAATGGTATATTGGCTAATCCGAAAAATAATAGTCAAGAAGCATACACTTTTAGTGGTATTGCCCTGTACAGAAAGCAATTTTTTCAGCAAGAACAACAAGGTGTTCAGCCATTAGCGCCGATGTTAAGAGGGGCTGCTGAACAAGGTGAGATTTCAGCAAGTTTAATAACTAGCGCTTGGACAGATGTTGGCACACCGGAGCGTTTAGCTAAGCTAAACACTATTTAACCATTTTATATTAAATTAATGATTGAGTTTTACAATGCGAATTTGGGGTAAAGTTTTAGGTTTTATATTTGGCTTAATGCTGAGTAAAAATATTTTTGGTGCACTATTAGGTGCATGGCTTGGCCATAGGTTTGATAAAGGCGTTGGTCTAAACTTCAACTCTTTAGGTGGTGCTAAAAGTGATGCTGATCGTCAAGCTATTTTCTTTTACAGCAGCTTTTCAGTCATGGGTTATATTGCCAAAGCTAATGGGCAAGTAACACAGCATGAAATTGCCTTTGCTACCGCTTATATGGATAAGTTAGGGCTGAAGGGAGCAATGCGACAGCAAGCTCAAGATGCCTTTAGAGACGGAAAAACCACAGGGTTTCCTCTTAGCGAACGTTTGAGCGAGCTAAGATCTGTAGTAGGGAATCGCCAAGATTTGTTATTACTTTTTTTAGAAATTCAAATTCAAGTTGCATTTGCGGATGGAGATTTAGATCAAGATGAACGAGAAGCGCTACATCAAATTGCTCATGGCTTAGGGTATTCAGTACACGAATTAGATAAATTATTAGAGATGATTATCGCGGGTGCTAACTTTCATCAACATGGGCAACACGGAACAAACCAAGGTTTTGCCCAGTCAGGCAAACAGCTTGAAAACGCTTATAAAGTGCTTGGTGTTTCAGAGCAAGACAGCGCGGCAGACATTAAAAAAGCTTATCGTAAACTCATGTCGCAGCACCATCCTGATAAATTGGTGGCAAAAGGCTTACCACCTGAAATGATGGAAACAGCAAAACAAAAAGCGCAAGACATTCAAGCAGCTTATGAGTTAATTAATGCACAAAATAAATAAACCCCTTTGTATTTATTAGCATATATTGCAGTAATTTCTACTCAAGAATAAACACCATAAATACGATGTAATTGCTTTTTTATGTGCTAAACAACATATCAGCGGCTTGCATGCTTAGTGGCAAGTCGCGTAAACTAATGCCGATTTTGACTTATATCTTGGATAGCACAAATGTTCATTTCAGTAACTAATAGGCGATTTATCGCAATTTGGCTTAGTGCCATATTGTTAGTATTGTCTGTGGCTGCTGCTGCACATAGTGTTGAACACGTAGATGATGGTGTTAAAAAACACTGTACGTTGTGTTTTCATCAACATCAATTCGATCAAGTACTACCGCAGCAAGATGCCAATCTTGACTTTAATAGTCAACAAGTAGAAACAAGCGAAACTGCTCAACCAATATTAACTCTAGTTCATCAGGTTAATTACCTAAGCCGCGCACCGCCAAAAAATCTTTAAAGCTAATTATTTAACAATTTTTTTAACATAACCAACTTGCCAATAGAGTAAGTGGGTTGATGTATTCGTATATAATTTATTTTAGAGGTTTCCCAATGAAAAAATTTCAACTGGCTTCACGTGCTGTATCTAAAGATATTACTAACCGTTTAACTACAATTTCTCCGAGCAAAATTACAGCCGCTTTAATCATGTCTGGTGCTTTCCCATTACTTTCGTTCGCCGAAACACCTACAGTGTCTGACGTTAATGTTAGTGCTATTTTAGATGGTTATTATCAAAGTGAAGATCGCCTAATGGCTGAAAGATCTAAAGGCTTTGGCATAGGCGAAACTGAGTTAGCAATTAGTGCCAACATCGATGATATGTTCTACGGTAAGCTTACAACTGTTTTTGAGTCACACGATGGCGAAAGCGAAGTTAATGTAGAAGAAGCATTTATACAGACGATGGCATTACCTAATGGTTTCAGTGTACGAGCGGGTCGATTTTTATCTGATATTGGTTACTTAAATAATCAGCACCTTCATACTGACTCATTTACTAGCAGACCAAGTGCTTACCGTGCATTTTTAGGTAACCATTATTTCGATGACGGCTTAAGAGTAAGCTATATTGCGCCAACAGATTTGTATTGGACTATGGGAGCTGAAGCATTTTCAGGAGATAGTTTACGTGCAGAAGATGAGACGGGTGAACGCGAGTTTGATAGCACAGGTGTTTATACCTTGTTTACAAAAATTGGTGGCGATATAGGCGTTGAAAGCTCATGGCAATTTGGCCTAAGTTATTTGCGTAATGAAAATGGTTTGTTAACTGCTGATGATCATGACGAGCACGACGAGCATGATGAACACGATGAAGAGCATGAAGAACATGACGAGCATGGTCACAGTCACTCTGCAGCCTATACAGGTAAAAATACCTTTGTTGCCGACTTTGTTTATAAGTGGGCGCCTAATGGTAACTATAAATACCAACATCTAACACTTAGTGCTGAATACTTTAGAGTCAGCGACTTTATGGTGCCTGAACTAGATGAAGATCATTTAGATGATGATCATTTAGAAGAAGAGCACCATGAAGAAGGTAGTGGAAACGACTATCATCAAGCATGGTATGTTAGTGGTGTTTATCAATTTTCGCCAAATTGGTCTGCTGGATTAAGATACGGCAAGCTTGATACTCAATTATTACATGAAGAACATTTTGATAAACAAACGCTTAAAGAAACTGAATTTAGCGTGGCATGGCACAATAGTCACTTCTCAACAGTGAGAGTTGAATTTAGCCATCAAAGTAATACTGGTTTTGAAAATGCTGATAATGACAACGTAATAACTTTACAATATGTAATGGCACTAGGAGCACATAATGCGCATCAATTTTAAATTACTTTTGAGTGGCGCTTTATTAACTTTGAGCCACAGTGCTTTCGCACAAATGAATATTTTTGCGTGTGAGCCAGAATATGCCGCCTTGGCAAAAGAACTGGCCCCTTCTGCGAAAATTTATTCTGCAACGACGGCGATGCAAGATCCACATCTTGTACAAGCACGTCCTAGCTTAATCGCTAAAATGCGCCAAGCTGATCTTGTAATTTGTGCTGGCGCAGAGCTAGAGGTAGGTTGGTTGCCTATGTTACAAATGAAAGCAGCTAATTCTAAAGTACGAAATACTGATGAAGGTTTGTTTTTTGCCGCTGATCATGCAGAAACGCTAGACAAAATGACGAATGTTGATCGCAGTATGGGTGATGTTCACCGTGCTGGAAATCCACATTTACATTTTTCACCACAGCGTATGCTTGATATTGCAAAGGCACTTACCGATAAGTTAATTCAGCTAGATACAAAGCAAAGTGATTTGTATCAGCAGCAGTTATCAAGCTTTACGGCGAGATGGCAGTTAGCTATGAAAAAATGGCAGGAAAAATCGGCTCCGTTGAACGGCATGAAAGTTATTGCTTATCACTCAACGTTTCGTTATTTATTTGCTTTCACTGGTATCGAGTCTGTTGCTGATTTAGAGCCTAAACCAGGGTTACCACCAACGAGTAGTCATCTTGCTCGCTTATTAAAGCAAGCAAATAATGGTGATATATCAGCTATTGTTTTGGCCTCTTATCAAGATCAACGTGGTGCAAAATGGCTAGCAGAAAAATCAAACTTACCCATTACTGTTCTACCTTTATCTGTAGGTGGCAATGAGCAAAGTCAAGATTTGTTCAGCCTGTATGACAGTGCGTTAGACTTATTAATTCAAATAAATAACACACAGAAAAGCTCGTGAAGACGATAGGTATTTTCTATGGATTATGAACTACTGACCATATTATTACCGGCACTTGCTGCCGGTATCTTAGTGCTTTCAACTCATGTTGTATTGGGTAAACAAGTTTTAAGACGTGGCATTATCTTTATAGACTTAGCGATAGCACAAATTGCCGCTTTAGGGGCAATTGTTGTACGTATGGATCATGATCTTGCTGAAATTGCTTATGCAAATGTTTGGGTACCTGGTTTATTTGCTTTAGCTGGCGCAGGCATTATTGCTTTGTTAGCCAAGTACATGGCAGAAGAATTAGAAGCTATGATAGGTTGCTTTTATGTTTTATCAGCCGTAACGGCAATGTTGTTGCTGTCGAATGACCCACATGGTGGCGAATTACTTAAGCAGCTTATGTCGGGCCAAATCCTTTGGGTTAGTTGGCAGCAGTTATTATTACCTTCGATTGTTTACAGCGCTATTCTTGCAGTAATACTATGGAAGCCTAAGGTGTTAGACGGCGCATTTTTCTATTTATTATTCGCTATCGTAATAACACTGTCGGTTGAGCTAGTTGGTGTATATCTTGTTTTTAGTAGCTTGATATTACCCGCACTTGCGATTAATAAACTTGAGGTAAAGCGGGTATTGTTTTGGGCATATTCCGTGGGTTTACTAGGTTATATATTAGGTTTGTACTTCTCAGCAAGCTTTGATTTACCTAGTGGTGCTGCCATTGTAGCCACTCTAGCGTTAAGTGCCATCGCTTTTAGGCTAGTAAGTCGATTGGTTGTAAAAAGCAACTAAGGTGATACGTTCAATAATAAAAAAGCCAGCATGTTAAGTGCTGGCTTTTTCAATTCTGAGTACAGAAATAATATTTTAGCGAGCTAATTAGAAGCTATAAACTAACGTCATTGCTGTTTCAGTATTAAGGTTTTCTTTATCTTCATCAACGTCAGTATTGTAATCTACGGTAAAGCTAAACTTAAGTTGTAATGTTTCAAGTAACTTTGTAGAAATTGACGTTCTTGCTTTATAAGTGCTGTTTGCATCAGACTTAGGTGCGTATTTAGCCACGAATAATTGCTTAAATAATACATGTTCATTTAATTCACGAGTATATAATGCTTGTGCTTGAACAATAAAAGCGGTGTTAATTTCTTCAGGATCAGTATCAGTTGCACTTACAACATCGCGTTTAAAACCTGGACCAATATCAGCATCTAATGTTGTTTTTTCTGTTTCATACCAACGACGACCCCAACCAGCAGAGATTGAACTTTGGTTGTCAAAACTACTAAAGCGGTCATCTTCATAAGAAGCATTACCGTAGATGTAATTTGGACTTGTCTTGTCTAGTGTATAGTTAGTTTGACCTACTACAGTCCATTTTTGATCGCTGGTCTCAAAATGATCTTCGCCATTCTCATCTTCTTCTTCACTCTTCTTTACCAACAAACCTAAGTTTAAGGTTGATTTCCAAGCGTTTGCTTGGTGAGTAAAGTCAAAACCTGCTTTAACATCTGCACTTTTTGTATCACCAGTTTTAAAAAGCATGCCCAATTCTGCTGAAGCAGTATAAGGTGATTTAGCTTTTGGTGCAGTTGCTTCTTCTGCGGCAGCGATAAGTGGCATACAACAGATGGCAGCTGATAATAACTTATGATTCATTTTCTTCTTCCTTTCTTAAATGTAAAGATAATTGTGGATAAGGGATTTCAATGCCGGCATCGTCGAGCGCAACTTTTATTTTTTCCAGTAAATCGCGATGCAATGGCCAGTAGTCGCCTGATGATACCCATGGGCGCACAACAAAGTTCACTGAACTTTCGGCCAATTCTTGAACACCAATGACTACTTCTTTGTTCTTTAATACTAATTCATGCTCGTTCGTAATTTTAGTAAGCAATGCTTTAGTCTTAGCAAGATCTGCATCGTAACTTACACCAATAACTAAATCTAAGCGGCGCTCAGGTTTAGTAGAAAAGTTAGTAATCGTACTTGAGGTAATTTTGCCGTTTGGAATGATGACTGTTTTGTTATCACCCGTTCTTAATTTTGTTGAAAAAACATGGATTTCTTCGACTATGCCTGTAACACCTGCAACATCAATGAAGTCACCACTTTTAAAAGGTTTTAATATAATAAGTAAGACACCCGAGGCGAAATTAGATAAAGAACCCTGCAGTGCTAAACCTATTGCCAAGCCAGCAGCACCAATAATAGCGACTAAAGATGTGGTGTTAAAACCTAAGTGGGAAATTGCAGCGATAATAACAATAATAAATAACGTACCATAAAGTAAGCTACCTAAAAATGAGATTATAGTTTCATCCATGCCTCTAAGACGCATGACTTTTACAACACCATCGCGAACCAAACTAGCAACAAGCTTACCGATGAAAACGATCGCCAAAGCAACGATTAATTTTACTGCAAAATCTATCAGCATTTGTTGATTGTCTATAAACCAGTGTTGAATTGTGTCCATTATGTAACCCGAGAATTTTTATGATGGAGGATTATAATGAACCTTAATTGAAATATCATTACATTGTTCAAAAATTAGCGATATTGTTCTGTCATTTAGTGTTTATTTATCGTTTTGGCTTTAAAAACAAAAAATCCGATGAAAAATTATCATCGGACTTTTAGATTAACTTCGCAATATAAGAGTAACTTTACGCTAGTAAGCGTTTACACCTACCACGCTGAGTACCACTTTATTGTTTAATTATTGCGTCTAATTTACCCGTTGAGTACTGGATAAACATGTTGTCTAAAGAAATTGGTTTAATACCAGATGCATGACCAACACTGCCGAATGCTTCATAACGCGCTTTACAAATATCATACATAGCTTGTGTTGAGGCTTTTAAAAATTTACGTGGATCAAATTCGCTAGGGTTTTGCGCTAGAAATCGACGAACAGCACCTGTTGAAGCTAAACGTAAATCTGTGTCGATGTTAATTTTACGAACACCGTTTTTAATGCCTTCTTGGATTTGCTCAACTGGTACACCATAAGTTTCTGGTATTTTTCCACCAAATTCATTAATAACCGCTAACCAGTCTTGTGGTACAGAAGAAGAACCGTGCATAACTAAATGGGTATTTGGGATACGGTTATGAATCGCTTTAATACGATCGATAGCAAGTATGTCGCCAGTAGGTGGACGGGTAAATTTATAAGCACCATGTGATGTGCCACAAGCAATTGCTAAAGCATCAACTTGTGTTTTTTGTACGAAGTCAGCCGCTTCTTCAGGATCTGTTAGCATTTGGTCCATGGTTAATTTTCCAACCGCGCCAATACCATCTTCTTCACCGGCTTCACCTGTTTCAAGTGAACCTAAACAACCTAATTCACCTTCAACTGAAACACCACAAGCGTGTGCCATTTCAACCGTGCGACGTGTTACATCAACGTTATACTCATAACTGGAAGGTGTTTTACCATCGTCCATAAGAGAGCCGTCCATCATAACTGATGAAAAACCTAATTGAATTGAACGTTGACAAACGCTAGGTGAAGTACCGTGATCTTGATGCATTACCACCGGAATATGTGGGAACTCTTCAATTGCCGCTAAGATTAAGTGACGTAAAAAAGGTGCACCAGCGTACGCACGTGCACCGGCAGAACCCTGAAGTATTACTGGGCTATTAGTATCGTTAGCAGCAAGCATAATTGCTCTTACTTGCTCCAAATTATTAACGTTAAAAGCTGGAATACCGTAACCATTTTCGGCGGCATGATCTAACATTTGGCGCATAGAAACTAAAGCCATGAATTAACTCCTGAGATTGATGATAGTGACAAAATTGATTTCAAATTTTATTTCAAAAAGTTTCATTGTGAAACTTAATGCTTTCATGTCGTAATTGTATCAGAAGAATTTGGTGCTTTGCACGAGAAAAAATTACCTGAAAGTACTTAAAAAGTAGCAATAATTTACTGTTGCTTGATTTGTTTTTTTATTACTAAAATAACAGCGAGATAAAGGGGGTTTTATCGAAGATTACGAGGATATTTATGTAATTTTACTACGGAATGTCATCGGAAAATATAATTTATTTTTAGAATAATGTTTTGTTGATGAGTAATACTAAGCCGACTGGTTTATTGAGCACCTGCAAAAACGTTATCATTCTACATTCGTTTTTTTCTTTCCTTCTATCCATATTACTATCCCTCAGCGGTCTGCTTCCACATTACATATATAGCTATACCTTTATGTAGATGTGTATCAAAGGGCTGTATGTTGAATAGTTACTTTTATTGAATGACATTAATGCACTTTTTCGGTTTGCTTTGGAAGTTGTAAATCTTAATTTACTTGTTTTTTAGCATAAAAAAATAGCAGTGTATTTCTACACTGCTATTTTCGTTGGTTATTAGTTTTGTGTAATACAGACTTATTTTTTAGCGCGAGCTTCCAAAATTGCCACAGCCGGTAATTTTTTGCCTTCTAAAAACTCTAGGAAAGCACCACCACCTGTTGAAATGTAAGAAACTTTATCTGCAATATCATATTTATCTACTGCAGCTAAGGTGTCGCCACCACCAGCAATAGAAAATGCTTTACTGTCGGCAATAGCGCGAGCGATAGTTTCTGTGCCTTGACCAAATTGGTCAAATTCAAATACGCCAACCGGGCCATTCCATACAACAGTGCCAGCATTAGCAATAATCTCTGCTAAGGCTTTAGCGCTTTGTGGACCAATATCAAAGATCATATCGCCATCAGCAACGTCATTCACATTTTTAAGTGTAGCAACGGCTGTTTCAGAAAACTCTTGTCCTACAACCACATCGGTTGGTACCGGGATTGAGCCATTATTGTCATTGGCTTGTTTAGTTAAGCGTTTAGCTTCATCAACTAAGTCAGCTTCAAATAACGACTTGCCAACATTATGGCCTTGCGCGGCAATAAACGTATTAGCAATACCACCACCAACGACTAATTGATCAACAATGCCTGCCAAAGAATCAAGTACCGTAAGTTTAGTTGAAACCTTTGATCCACCAACTATGGCAACTAATGGACGGGCAGGGTTATCAAGTGCTTGTGATAAGGCAGATAATTCTCCCGCTAATAATGGTCCTGCACAGGCAGTTGGTGCATACTTTGCAACGCCGTGCGTACTTGCTTGTGCGCGATGAGCAGTACCAAATGCGTCCATAACGAAAATGTCACATAAAGCAGCTAGTTTTTTCGATAAAGTATCATCGTTATTTTTTTCACCAGTATTAAAGCGAATATTTTCAAAAATAACTAACTCGCCAATATTAACGTCTATGCCGTCAAGATAACTTTTAGCTAAACGAACAGGTACATTTAATGCAGCACTAAGATAATCGGCTACCGGTTGTAATGAAAACTCTTTATTGTATTCGCCTTCAGTTGGGCGACCTAAGTGCGACATTACCATCACTTTAGCGCCGGCTTCTAAAGCGTGTCTAAGTGTAGGTAGAGCAGCTCTTAAACGAGCGTCTGATGTTATTTTACCATCTTTAATTGGCACGTTTAGGTCTTCACGAATAAGCACACGTTGATTGTTTAATGCTAAATCGGTCATTTTGATTACTGACATGTTTATTTCCTGTTGGTAAAGGTTTAACTGTTAAGTAAATAATAAAAAATTCATTTTTTAGTGTTATCGAATTAACCTACTTTTGACATAGTATAGGCGGTATCTAATAAACGGTTAGCAAATCCCCATTCGTTATCACACCAAATAAGTAATTTAACTAAACGTTTGTGACTAACACGGGTTTGATTGCCATCGACTATGCTTGAGTGTGGGTCATGATTAAAGTCAATAGAAACCAATGGCTCAGTGGTATAGCCTAAAATACCCGCTAAACCATTACTTTGAGCGTCGATAATTGCCTGATTAATTTGTACGATAGTGGCGTCACTTGATAAGTTTAAACTCAAGTCCATAGCGGTTACATTGATAGTTGGTACTCGCACCGCTATTGCTTCAAAGCGGCCTGCAAATTTTGGTAAAATACGCTCAATACCCGCAGCAAGCTTAGTATCAACGGGAATTATTGATTGGCTAGCCGCACGTGAGCGGCGCAAGTCAGGGTGATAAGCATCAATAACTTGTTGGTCATGCATGGAAGAATGAATAGTGGTAATAGCACCACTTTCAACACCGAAAGCTTTGTCTAGTACTTGAATAACCGGTACGACACAATTGGTGGTACAAGAGCCGTTGGAAACTATTTTTTCAGTAGGCGTAAGTAACTGATGATTTATGCCGTAAATAATAGTGGCATCTAAGTCTTGCGAACCAGGATGCGAAAAAAGCACTTTTTTTGCGCCTTGGTTAATATGTATTTGGCCATCGGCTTGGCTGCCATATTGCCCCGTGCAATCAATAACGATATCAATATTATGTTTTTGCCACGGCAAATTACTTAAATCGGCCTCATGGCTTAACGCTATTTCATCACCTGCAATAAATAATTTTCCATCACTTTGTTGTACTGAAAATGAAAAACGTCCATGGGTAGAATCGTATTTTAATAAATGTGCTATACCTTCAGGCTCAGCAAGTTCATTAATAGCAACGAGTTTAAAGTCGGCGGTTCTTCCGTGCTCATATAATGCCCGAACAACATTTCTGCCGATTCTTCCAAAACCATTTATTGCTATATTGATTGACATATTTTGGGATCTTATAGGTAACGTACCTAGAAAAGGAAATAGCCAGCTAATAAGTTATTAACTGGCTATGTATAACGTTTGACGGTAAAAAACGCGCTTAGTTTAAGCTATTTACCGTTTTTACTACGTTTTCAGCAGTAAAACCAAAGTGCTCAAGCAGTACATTACCTGGTGCTGATTCACCAAAGGTTGTCATGCCAACAACTTTGCCACTTAAACCAACATATTTATACCAAAAATCGGTATGTGCAGCTTCAATAGCCACACGCTTAGTAACTGATGTTGGTAAAATAGATTCTTTGTATTCATTGTCTTGAGCATCAAAAATATTGGTTGATGGCATAGAAACAACACGCACGTTATCGCCTAAGCTTTCAGCCGCTTTTAACGCTAAAGCTACTTCAGAGCCTGTAGCAATTAAAATAACTTCTGGGGTACCAACACTGTCTTTTAAGATGTAACCACCTTTAGCAATATCAGTAACTTGAGTACTAGTACGGCTTAATGCTGGTAAACCTTGGCGTGAGAAAATTAATGATGTTGGCGCTTTTTGGCGTTCAACAGCGTTTTTCCATGCTACCGCTGACTCGGTTGCATCAGCAGGGCGCCATGTCACCATATTTGGTGTTGTACGCAAATTAGTTAATTGCTCAATTGGCTGATGCGTTGGACCATCTTCACCTTGGCCAATTGAATCATGGGTATAAACAAAAATATTCTGAATGCCCATTAATGCAGACATACGTACCGCGTTGCGTGCATATTCCATAAACATCATAAATGTAGCGCCGTAGTTAATAAAACCACCGTGCAATGAAATACCGTTCATAATGCCGCTCATACCAAATTCACGTACACCGTAAAAAATGTAGTTACCGGCAGCGTCATCTTGAATACCTTTTGAACCAGACCAAAGTGTTAAGTTCGAACCGGCTAAATCGGCTGAACCACCTAATAATTCTGGTAACATAGCGCCAAATACTTCAATCGTATTTTGTGAAGCTTTACGAGAAGCAACATTTTCAGCTTTTTCCTGGCATTCTTGAATGTAAGCGTTGGCTTTTTCTTCAAACTCTGCAGGTAACTCACCTTTAATTACACGACGTTCATACTCTGCTGCTAATTCAGGATGAGCAGCTTGGTAAGCGGCAAATTTATCATTCCAGCTTGCTTGTTCAGTAGCGCCTTTTTCTTTTTGATCCCAATCAGCATAAATATCAGCAGGGATTTCAAAAGGTGCATGTGACCAACCCAGTTTTTCGCGTGTTGCTGCAATTTCTTCATCGCCTAAAGGTGCACCATGACAATCGTGTGTGCCTTCTTTATTTGGAGAGCCAAAACCGATAATGGTTTTACAGCAGATCATTGAAGGTTTATCCGTAACTGACTTAGCTTCAGCGATAGCGGCGGCGATAGCTTCAGCGCTATGACCGTCAACACTTACAACATGCCAGCCGTAGGCGGCAAAGCGAGCAGGAGTATCATCAGTAAACCAGCCTTCAACTTCACCATCAATTGAAATGCCGTTGTCATCCCAAAATGCAATTAGCTTACCTAAGCCTAATGTGCCGGCTAATGAACAGGCTTCATGTGAAATACCTTCCATTAAACAACCATCACCTAAAAATACATAAGTGTTGTGATCAACAATATCGTGCCCATCGCGGTTAAATTGTGCCGCTAATGTTTTTTCAGCAATTGCCATACCTACCGCATTTGAAACACCTGCGCCTAATGGGCCTGTAGTTGTTTCAACACCGGGTGTGTAACCATATTCTGGGTGACCTGGTGTTTTAGAGTGTAGTTGACGGAAGTTTTTTAACTCACCAATCGGTAAATCGTAACCCGTTAAATGCAATAATGAATAAATGAGCATTGAACCATGGCCATTTGATAAAACGAAACGGTCACGATCAGCCCATTGTGGATCTGTTGGGTTATGCTTTAGAAAGTCACGCCATAAAACTTCAGCGATATCTGCCATGCCCATTGGGGCTCCAGGGTGTCCTGATTTAGCTTTTTGCACGGCATCCATGCTTAAAACTCGAATTGCATTGGCCAGTTGTTGACGCGACGGCATAATTGCTCCAATTATTGTAAGATTTGATGGGATATAATTGCGCTTATTTTCACCTAGAGTGCCCCTTGACTGCAAATTTAATTAGCATTTTTCTGGCATTATTTTTAACTAAGTTATATTTATCGGCATTTAAATGTGAAATGACCTGATTTAATTAATGAAATAGTAATTGCTAATTTGATAGCGACGATGTGAAAGAGAGCTAATAGATCTCTTTTGTTTTTAGTATTATGTTCACTGGAATCAATAATTGTTTAATTAATGAGCTTTTTGGTTGAATATCTATATAAGTTGCTTTAATGTTAATGCGTCGTATTAATAATAATTAAAAAAAATACTACATAACACAGGATTAAAGAATGAACAGGTCGTCGTCACGCGGAATTAAGCTGACTACGGTAATATTAGCGGTATTAATATTAGCAGTATCAGCGGTGTTGAGCACAGGCTCAGCATTAGACGACAAGGAAGTTACAACAGAGCAAAACAATTAAGAGCTTATCAATTAGCTCATTAAAACTACAAGCCCCGCATTGCGGGGCTTTTTTATGTACAGGATGTACGGTATGTCACGATCACATGGATGTGAAAGAGTGACGATGACAGGATGTACGGTATGTCACGATCACATGGATGTGAAAGAGTGACGTATAACGATAATTATTGATCGTTTAAATATAATTCAATGAAGTTTCTAGTAGCAATTGCTGGCGTCCCCTACAGGAATCGAACCTGTATCTAAGACTTAGGAGGTCCTCGTTCTATCCATTGAACTAAGGGGACTAAGCGCAAGTAATCTCATCACAAATACCCAGTATTAACTCATCTGAGCAATAAAGTGCTGCTTAAAGCCCAAGTATGCTACAACGTTTTTATTTATTTGTATTCAAAAAATAAATAAAATGAGCATTAACAGAGGTTTAATTAATATAATTAGCATTAATTAAACCTCTCGGTTCATGATATTCCTAACCTACTTTTTAGTATCTTACGGCTAAATCATTTATTTGAATATTGTCGAGAATATGTTGTTCGGTCGTGGTTGCATGAGCACTATCTTGGCTAACAGAAGTAACAATAACTTTATAAGGACTAATATTAAATCCGGTATATGAACGATTGTCATCACCCACAAAACTATTAAAGTGCAGTAAAGAAAACTCATCGCCAACTTGAACCCCGTGCCTTTTGCCTAAGTTGAAGGTAATTGAGTTGCCCTGAACTTGCACAATTCTTCCTTGGGTAGGTTGGCACATCATACTTTCATCAATGTCTTGCACCATATCATCCAAAGACATATTGATTTTTTGGCCATATTCACTCTGCCAAAAATTTTGACTAGTTACGTCTACATTCTTACGCTTATCAAATGACCATGGAGCAGAATTTAGGTAATGTTTATCGAAAATTCTTTCGCCGCTTGTACCATCATGAACATAAAGTGAGATATTGAATTGTCTTTGATAGATGTTACTTTGCCAAAACTGCCATTCATTGTTTTCATGGTCTGCCATCGAAAGATCTTGAATTTCAGAGAATAAAACATATTGGCTGTTTGACATGTTAGCTAATGACATGGCTAAGTTTTTTAAGCTCTGTGTTTGTAAGCTTTGGTTATAGCGTGAAAACTCTGTTTTACTTTGCAAAGCAAGTTTGGTGTCTAAATAAATACCTTTATGTTTTATTTTGTTGGCTAACTTTTTTATCAAGACTTTGTCAATTGCGTAAATGTTGCCAATGCTAGCTTGTTCACGATGCATTATATTACTGCGGGTTAATAACATAGATTTTTTATAGTCAGCAGCAAAGCACTTTTTTTCTTGTGGGAAAATATCGGCTCGAATGGTCACGGTAACCATATCACCTTCATAGCTTTCGCTAATTAACTCTAATGAATTGACACTGCCACTAGCTCGAATACTGATTTGATCTTGAGTGAGTAGACCATTAACAACTTGTTGTACGCTTGACACTGAAGCACCCGCAACCAATAAAGCTTTTTTTAATGCATTTTGCACGGCTTGAGCTTTTGCTGATTTATTATCACCATTTCTTATATTCGCAACGCCCTGCGATTCATACCATTGGCCAAAGCTAACGCTACTGTATAAAGCAAAACATAGGGTAATTAAACTTAAGCGCATAAATGTCTCTTTTAATAGGAAAACAATTTCTTTCTTTAAATTATGCACTTTTTGTGCCCATTAATACGTTAATCATTAAGCTAAGTTTATATATAAATTTAATACCGTTAGAGCACGTTATTATTGCCCGTGTTTTGTCTGGCCTATATCCAGCCGTTTAATTGTACTTTTTTAGCGCGAGAGCGAACGCTTACTTGCTTTTCGTATATATTGATTAAGGTAAGTTCTGTTTTAATTATAATATTGGCGCGGATCATGCTTTCATATTTGTATTAATTTTATGATATTTGCATTAATTGGGGATAGCTCAATGAAAAACTGGCTTATAGCTCTACTAATACCAACGCTTATGGCATGCACTGCTAAGACCAAAAATAATGACTTTTATGGTGCTAAGTACACAGAAAAAAAAGAAATTGACAGTTATTCTTTACCTCGCCATGCGATTAACGATGTGGTTAAAGGGCTTGCCTACCAAATGCTAGAAAGTAGCTCATTTGTTAGCCCTAAAACACCAATTGCTGTGGCATCTTTTGTTGATTTAAAAAACTTAGAATCAACAAATTGGCTGGGTAATCAACTATCTGAAAGCTTTGTACATGAGATGCAACGGCATGGCATGGTGGTTATAGACTTTAAAACTACTGGGCATATTCGTGTTACTGAAGAGGGCGATTATGTATTTAGCCGAGATTGGAAAGAATTACCTGAACGACAAATAATTGACTATGTAGTTACCGGCACCATGATGCAGCAAGAATCTGGCGTATTAGTGAATGCTAGAATGATTGGTATGCAGTCACGTGTTGTTGTGGCAACAGCGCAATCTTTTATTCCGGCTTGGGTCGTTGGCGATGATTTTAAAAATGACGAGAATGTTCAAATAAAAGACGGCATGATCTTACGTGATAGTACTATGTTAGCTGACGATGCTCGTGCAATTGCTATACAAAAGTAAAACACACTTGTTTAAAATGACAATACCGAAGGTGAATATGAATACGTTACGCAATAATATCGCAGTTTTGTTAAGTGCTATAGTTTTGAGCGCATGTTCTACGGTGTTTGATCGACATGTTGAATGGCAAAACGTAAAGCCAGAGCAATTTCCAGTGTTAACAGCTATAGGCCAAGCACCTATAAGCTTGCAAAAATCAACAGATAAAACACAACGTATGTTAATGGCAATGAAGGCATCAAAAATCGCTGCTTATGCTGAGTTAGCCGAACAAGTTTATGGTCAAAGTATTGATGGTAAAACAACAATGTCTAATCTAGTTGTTGAAAATCAACAACTAAAAGCATCTGTACAGGGTATTATCCGTGGGGCTAAAGTAGTTAAAAGCTACCCCGTTGGTGACAGCTACACAACGGAGTTAAGTTTAGACTTTAAAGATGTATATGAAATATATAATGCTTCTGCTAATCGTCAAAAAATTAGAAATATTAAGTATTATTAAAGTCGTAAATTAATGCCATTAGCCAATATCGTAAAAATTCACTATAAAAAAACCAGCTTTCGCTGGTTTTTTTATAGTGAATTTTTAGATTAAAGCTTTTATATCTACACTTGAGTCATTCAAGGTTATTTAATTATTCAACCTGAATTGTTGATCGCTAAGCTTTAATACCTAGGCTACTAAGTCCGCCCGAGGTTTTTCCTTTACTGTCATAGGTCATTGAAGACTTATTGTGGTTTTCTAGTAACGAGGTTTTCATTCGTTCAACCGATAGCTGCGATTGATGAATAATCAGGCCATTAACTTGGTTTTGTTTTTTACAACGCACTAAACACGCTTCAATATCGGCTAATTCTGAGTCGAAATTACCCGCTAACTTTTCTTGCTTAAACTCAAAGCTTTGTCCTATCGCATTGTCAATTTCTTGTATCGCGATAAGTAAGCTGTTTTTATCTGCAGTAATACTAATTAGAGTATTAGGGTTTTGCTGTTGAAGTATTTCTTTCTCTGTACTTAATAACGTTTCTAGCTGCAGTAATTGTGATAACTGTTGAGAAACCAATTGCTGAGGTGTTATTTTTTCAGACACTTATTTACTCCATAAATCTAACGCGCTATTTAGGTTAAATTTAGTTAAGTTCAAATTCAAAGCTAGCAATACTTGCTGCTAATTTTTCAGGGTTAACTTTATAATCACCAGAAGCGATAGCATCTTTTAATTCAGCAATTTTTTTCTGATTTAGTACCGGTGATTCAGCTGCTTTTTTCTGCAACTCAGTCATCTGTTTTGCTTGCGGTGTAATAGACACCGAATCACGTGGTGATAACTTAGCTTGTTGCGATGCATTGGCATTTTCGCTAACTTGCTGTTTAGTTTGTACTTGTTGCTTTACTTGATTAGTGTTATTCAAGTTGTTGATATTAATAGCCATTATTGTGTCCTACTTACAACAGTTATTGGTTTCTAACCTTTTATCGGCAAAATAGCAGAAAACTTAAGCAATTATTATAAATTAATTATTACTTGGTTAATAGCGCTAACTTGCCCTTGAACTATTCGCCCTGATTGTTTATTTCGTACCGCTATAATTTCACCTAAACTACCGTCATTTAATGCCACGCCAGAAGACTTAATTTCAAAGCTTTCAGACTTAGCAATAATGTTAACGGGTTCGTCTTTACAGACAAAACAAGTATTTTTATCTGTTATAACACTGCCTTTAGATAAATTTCTTTTAATACGAGCACCGGTAACTAACGTAGCGTCAGTCATCACTGTTCCGCGTATTTGGTTCGAGTCTTTAAATATCACTTCCATGTTACTTTGATTTAGTAAAGTGCCTTTATTTACCCTTATACGAGTCACTAAAACAGGCACTATTGTTTGAATTCTTACTGGAATATATAAATACCAAGAATCTTCGTCAGCACAAACAATTTTAACATTTACGTTTCTACCGTTATGGTTTTCAGGTATATTTGCCGTTAATGGTAACAAGCATGATTGCAATGAAATTCTGGGATCTATTTCAGATACTTCAACATTCAGCTTGCCTTGAGCAGGTATAGTTACGTTGCTTTCAACATGTTTTTTGATGAAGTTATAAAGATACTCGCGATCAAATGTCATGGCTGAGCTAGTGCTAACTATAGCGAAGTATATAAAGGGTATTGCTGCTAATATCTTAAATGGGCTCATAAATTCTTATTTAACTGCTAGGGAAATGAAAATACTCGTCTACGCTTAATTTAGTTAACTTTACTTAAATTAACATGCAAAACGTCAAAGAATTTACGTTCTGCCTAGACAGTAGTCGTTTTAATGTTTGTACAATCAAGAATCGTGCCTTTGTTAGTTGCATTGGCATACAAAGAGGTTTCTTATGACAGGTATATTAGACTCAGTTAATCAGCGCACTCAATTAGTCGGTCAAAACAGATTAGAGCTGTTGTTGTTTAAACTTATAGGTCGCCAACGCTTTGGTATTAACGTATTTAAAGTGCGTGAAGTTATGCCATGCCCAAGATTGACGTTATTACCCAAACAAGACAAGTTTATTAAAGGTGTAGCGCATATTCGTGGCCAAACTATTTCGGTAATCGATTTAAGCAAAGCAACGGGCGGCCCTGACATTGTTCAAACTGACACTAGCTTTGTTATTATTGCTGAGTATAACCGTAGTGTGCAGGGGTTTCTTGTTGCCGGTGTCGAGCGTATTGTAACCCTTAGCTGGAAAGACATGATGCCACCACCTGAAGGAGCAGGTAAGTCTAGCTACCTAACCGCAGTTACTGAAATAGACAACGAAATGGTGTCGATTCTTGATGTTGAAAAAATTCTAAATGAAATTAGCCCTATCTCCACTAACTTAAGTGAAGGTATTGCTGACTCTACTGTTGGTGAAAAAATTGGTGAGCGAGTTATCATGATTGCCGATGACTCTTCTGTCGCTAGAAATCAAGTTAAGCGCTCACTTGAGCCCTTAGGGTTAAAAATGTTGCTGGCAAAAAATGGTCAAGATGCATTAGACCAACTGAAACTTCTTGCCGACGAGTGTCAAAATTGTATCACTGAAAAAGTGGCATTACTGATTTCTGATATTGAGATGCCAGAGATGGACGGTTATACATTAACATCTGAAGTTAAAAACAGTGACAAATTAAAAGCAATGCCGGTTATATTACATACCTCGTTAAGTGGTGTTTTCAATAATGCCATGGTTGAAAAAGTAGGGGCTGAAGACTTTATTCCTAAATTTCATCCCGATGAGTTAGCTACAGCAGTTAAAAAATGGTTAAAACATGATGAAGTTTCTTAAAATGTATCTACAGCCTGCGATTAAACCGGGTTATTGCAAGTGGTAGTTAATGAGATAGACAATAAAAGCTATGATCAGTTTCGTCGCTTTTTAGAGCAACAATGTGGCATCGTGTTAGGCGAAAATAAGCAGTACTTGGTTAGAAGCCGATTAACACCATTGATGTTAAAATTTGACATTAGCTCATTATCAGCATTAGTTGCGCAAACACTTAATCCGGCAAATCGGCAATTAAGGGCGGCAGTTATTGACGCTATGACGACCAATGAAACGTTATGGTTTCGAGACGAATACCCATTTGAACTGCTAAAAAAACGCATATTGACAGAGTTTAAAAGCCAGCGAACCCCATTAAGAATATGGTCAGCGGCTAGTTCATCAGGGCAAGAGCCCTATTCAATCGCTATGGCTATTTATGAATTTCAGCAAAGTAATCCGGGGGCATTTCCTGGTGGTGTTCAAATTATTGGCACTGACATCTCCAACACTATGTTAGAGCAATGCAAACATGCACATTATGACAATTTAGCGTTGTCGAGAGGTTTATCTAGTGACCGCAAAAGAAAGTTTTTTGAGACCAGTGATAATGGCATGTTAAAACTTAAAGATGTCATTAAAAATATGGTGAGCTTTCGTCAGCTAAACTTGCTTAATAGTTACAGCATAATGGGACGTTTCGATCTTGTTTTTTGTCGTAACGTATTGATTTACTTCTCGCCAGAATTAAAATCAAAAATTATTTCTCAAATTCATGGCACTTTAAATAATGGCTGTTATCTATTTTTAGGTGCCTCAGAATCACTATCGGGTATTAGCCAAGATTTTAATATGTTGCGATGTAACCCTGGTATTGTTTACCAAAAAAAATAACCTTTCTTTATACCTCTGGCATAAATCTTGAATAAATACCTTCATTAATATGGAGGTATTTTTTATGGCGATTAGTTTTGAAAAAGCATTTGGTATAAGTCCGCAAAGTTTACAAGTGCGTGCTCAGCGCGCTGAACTTATTGCGAGCAATATTGCTAATGCTGATACACCTGGCTACAAAGCTAAAGGGATGGATTTCAAAGCCGCATTAGCTCAAGCAGCCTCAAAACAACAAACCGGTATGACTCGCACAAACGAAAAACATTTTGATGTTCGTATGGAGCTCAATAACGGCGTAGGTTTCCGTGCAGCAAACCAAACTGATACCGGTGACGGTAACAGTGTAGATGTACAAGTGGAACGAAACTTGTATCTAGAAAACTCTATGGAATACCAAGCAAGCCTAGAATTCTTAAACGGTAGAATTAAAGGCTTGAGAAAAGCAATCACTGGAGGGCAATAACAATGAGCCTATTTAATGTATTTTCTATATCTGGTTCGGGCATGAGCGCACAGTCTGTGCGTTTAAATACCACGGCCAGTAATATTGCTAACGCTGATAGTGTTAGCAGTAGTGTTGATCAAACATATCGAGCGCGTCATCCAGTTTTTGCCGCTGAGATGCAAAAAGCTGCCGGCGGACAAAATGAGTCGGTAGGTGTTGAGGTGCTCGGCGTTGTTGAAAGTAACAAACCATTAAATGTTGAATACGCTCCTGATCATCCGATGGCAGACGGTGAAGGCTATATTTATAAGCCGAATGTGAACGTAATTGAAGAAATGACCAATATGATCTCTGCTTCTCGTTCATACCAAACCAATGTGCAATTAGCCGAGTCAGCAAAAAATATGCTGAATAAAACGCTAACACTTGGTCAACGCTAAGGTTAAATAGGAACTATTATGGAAACAGTATCTGGCTCTAGCCCTTTAGACAATATTCGTTGGCAACATGACACGTCTACTCCTGAGGCTGATGAAAATAGGGGGATGTTGACGCAAGCAGATTTCTTCGCGTTGCTTACTCAAGAATTGTCAAATCAAGATCCGACCAAGCCGGTAGAAAACAATGAGATGATTTCTCAAATGACCGCATTCTCAACCACTGATGGCGTAACACAGTTAAACGATCAATTTACCAGTTTTGCAGCTTCAATGTCGTCTAGCCAAGCTTTACAGGCTTCATCACTTGTCGGTCGTAGTGTACTTGTTGAAGATAACGTATTTGGTATGGAAGAAGGTCAATCGGTAAAAGGTAAATTAGTGACCGACCAGCCAGCAAGTAATGTCAATATTTACGTAGAGAATGTTGCCGGTGAAATTATTCAAACGGTACCTGTAGGTAGTGTTGCATCGGGTGAGTTTACTTTCACTTGGGATGGTCAAGCATCTAACGGTGAGCCTGCTCCAGAGGGGGCGTATCGATTTCGTGTTGCCGGCTTAGTTGAAGGTAACGCATCAGAATTGCAAGCGATGACTTATCGTAAAGTCGACAGTGTTACTTTAGCCGGAAGCGGTGGAAGTATTTTATTAAACCTTAATGGTGGTAGCACCATGAAACTTTCAGACGTAGTTGAAGTTTCTCAAGGTTAAGCAATCATTTTTTATATGAGGTGAAATTATGTCATTTAATGTAGCGTTGAGCGGATTAAACGCAGCTCAGAAAGATTTGGATGTAACATCCAACAACATAGCCAATGTAAACACCACCGGCTTTAAAGAATCACGTGCAGAATTCGTTGACGTTTACGCGGCTTCGCTTTTATCTTCGAGTAAAACTAAGGTTGGTGACGGTGTTTTAACCGCTGAAGTTGCACAACAGTTTTCACAAGGTAGCATTAAGTTTACCAACAACTCTTTAGATTTAGCGATTACGGGTAACGGTTTTTTTGCCACTGTTCCTGAGTTAAATAGCTTAGAAACCTCATATACACGTGCTGGCGAATTTAAGCTTAACCAAGATAACTTTATTGTAAACTCGCAAGGTGGTCATTTACTAGGTTTCCCGGTAAATGCTGATGGTACTTCTGCTTCGGTAAGTTTAAGTACTGCTGAACCTATTCGTATACCAACGGCTTCAGGTGCACCACAAAAGTCATCAGAAGTTGATATAAGAATGAACTTGCCGGCAGGTGATAGTTATATTTCGTCAGCGCCAGGTAACTTTGATCCAGAAGATCCATTAACATTTAATCATTCAACATCGGTAACTATCTTCGATTCATTAGGTGATAGTCATGTAATGACTTATTACTTTATTAAAGATGATCCAAGTGTAAATCCAAATGAGTGGATGCTTTTTGCCTCGGTAGATGGCAATCCAATTGACTTGGTTGACCCGGCTGCAGATGGTAGCACTAACCCTGTTGGTGGAGCCGTATCAGGCCCATTATCTGCAGGTGGCGGCTTAACGGGTGCTAGGTTAATATTTGATTCTTCGGGTGATTTTCAATCTCAAATACCAGCAGATGCTTTTGGCGGTATTACTACTGTCGACTTTACTAACCATTTGCCTAACGGTGCAGACACCTCACAAACGATTAAAATTGATTTTAACCTAGATCCACTAGGCCCGAATCCAAACGAACCTACACAGTTTGCCTCTAACTTTGAAGTTACATCATTACAGCAAGATGGTTTAGCGGTTGGTCGATTAACCGGTATAGATATTGGTACTGACGGATTAGTTAGAGCAACTTATAGTAATGGTACTTCTGAGCCATTATCGCGCATTGCCATGGTAAATTTTGCTAATGAGCAAGGCTTAAAACAGGTTGGTAGTACAGCTTGGAAAGAAAGTATTACATCAGGTGAGGCATTAGCAGGCGAGGGTGGTTCAGGCACTTTTGGTACCATAAACTCTTCCGCTTTAGAGCAATCTAACGTTAACTTAACCTCAGAATTAATTGACTTGATTTCAGCGCAACGTAATTTCCAAGCAAACTCGCGAGCACTAGAAGTAGATAATCAATTAAACCAAACGATTTTACAAATTCGTTAATTAGAAGCTAGTTACGTTATTTAAGCGCCTAGTCTAGCTTTGTCTAGCCTAGCTTAGCCTAATTAGCACAATCGTTAGTGAATTCGTATGATGAGTTCGAATATAAAAACCAGATAATCTTACCAAGATATCTGGTTTTTTAATGTCCATATTTGGGTATAGCTATTGGACTAGGTAAGCTTTGTTTGCATACAAAAATAGTTCATATTTAATCATCAAATTTTGAGTATTATCTAACGATAACTCATAGTGCTTACTATTTATTGACGGTAAAGCTTAGCTTAAATAAAGCTTAATATTATAAGTACACAAGCCAATTTATTATCAGTGTTTTAATTAACCGCTTTATTCCATCTTTTTGATTTTGATATTTTTTAGCTGCTTTATTTATATTTATCTTTACGCGAACCAGAGATAAATATCATTTCTTATTTGTGACCCAATAGCATCAGCTTCGTATCTGGCACTTTACTTGCAACAGTTCAATTATTATAACTATTATTGGGTGAATTTTATTATGGATAAGATGCTATATATCGCTATGAGCGGTGCGAAGCAGAATATGCAAGCCTTATCAGTCACTGCTAATAATCTCGCTAACGCCAAAACAACGGGCTTTAAAGCTGATTTAGCGAACGCTAGAGCAATGCAAGCTTTTGGCGAAGGCTTGCCTACTCGCGTGTTTTCTATGACCGAACGAGCAGGCCAAAACTTTGACAGTGGCGCTTTACTTACCACAGGTCGAGATCTCGATATTGCCATTAAAGGGGCTGGGTGGTTAACCGTTCAAACTAAAGACGGCAGCGAAGCTTACACCCGTAATGGCCAATTAAAGTTAAATGAAAATGGTGCATTAGAAACGTCAAATGGTGATTTAGTTATTGGCGACACTGGCCCAATTTTTTTACCGTTACCCATAAATAATATCAATATTGCTGGTGACGGAACCATTATGGTTCAGCCAGAAGGTGCTCCTGCTTCTGTACAAGAAGAAGCCGCACGTTTGAAGCTAGTGAACCCCGACAGTCGTTTGTTAGAAAAAGGTAACGACGGTCTATTTCGCCGAAAAGACGGCAACAATGAACCGGCTGATATTACCGTTACAGTAGCCAATGGTTCGTTAGAATCAAGTAACGTAAATCCGATCAGTGAAATGACCGATATGATCGCACTGCAACGTCAATTTGAAATGCAGTTAAAAATGATGAAAACCGCTGAAGAAGTTGACTCAAGTGCATCTTCATTATTACGAGCGTTCTAAATAAATTTTTTCGAGGTGATGTATGAACCCAGCATTATGGATTAGTAAAACAGGCTTAGATGCGCAAACAAAAGAAATTGCTGTTATTTCGCATAACTTAGCCAATGCGAGCACGGTAGGCTTTAAAAAGAGCCGAGCAGTATTTGAAGATTTACTGTATCAAAATATCAATCAACCAGGCGGACGTTCAGCACAAGACACTGAAATGCCATCTGGATTAATGCTAGGTGCCGGTACCAAAGTTGTAGCCACACAAAAAATTCATACCCAAGGTGACATGCTTAATACTGACAATGCCCTAGATTTAATGATCCAAGGCGAAGGTATGTTTGAGATTTTAATGCCTGATGGCTCGTCTGCCTATTCGCGCAATGGTCAATTTACCATGGACGAAGAAGGTAACATTGTTACACCGGGAGCAGGTTACTTATTGCAACCACAAGTTACGGTGCCTGAAGATGCCTTGAGTATTATTGTTTCACAAGACGGTGAAGTTTCAGTTACCTTGCAAGGCCAAGCAGAGCCAGCGGTTATTGGGCAAATTAATACCATTAATTTTATTAACCCAACAGGTTTAGAACCCATTGGTCAAAACTTGTATGTTGAAACCGCTGTTAGTGGCGCGCCTCAAGAGGGTGTTCCTGGCTTAGAAGGTTACGGGTTAATCGTGCAAGGCGCATTGGAAACATCAAACGTTAATACCACGGAAGAGCTGGTTAACTTGATTGAAAGTCAGCGTGTTTATGAAATGAACTCTAAAGTTATTTCAGCGGTTGATCAAATGCTTAGCTACATTAATCAGCAATTATAAAAGTTGAGGAAGGTATCATGAACGGCAAAAAGAATTCATTATTATTTACCTTATTAAAGGCAAGCATAGTTGCAATATTGTTCACAGGCTGTGCTAGTACTGAGCAGGCAAGAACATTGCCCAATGATCCTGACTTCGCCCCTATTTTACCTGAAATGGAAGACGAACCATTAGTACCAACGGGATCACTTTTTAAGCTGAATTATGTTAATAACATTTATTCAGATTCTAAAGCGCATCGTGTTGGCGATATTATTTCTGTCATTTTAAGTGAAAGCACACAATCACAAAAAAGTGCTAAAACTGAGTTAACTAAAGAAAACAGTGCTACGTTAAATCCTATTACAGGGTTTGGGGGCGCAGCTGTAAACTTTAATAACAAGGCGATACAGTTCGGCTATGATCAATCGTCAGACTTTTCTGGTGATGCTAAAGCTAACCAAGGCAACAGTTTATCTGGCAATATTTCTGTGCATGTTTTACGCGTACTACCCAACGGAAACCTGATGATTCGTGGCGAAAAGTGGATGTCGTTAAATAATGGTGATGAGTTTATACGCTTAACCGGTATTGTTCGGTCACAAGACATTAGCTCAAGTAATACTGTTACCTCAAGCAAAGTCGCTAATGCTCGTATCGAGTATGCTGGTACTGGCACTTTTGCAGATGTACAAGAACAAGGCTGGTTGTCTAAGTTTTTTAGTAGCTCTTGGTGGCCTCTTTAGAGGGAAATATGATGAAAAAGTATTTATATAGTTTCATTTGTTTGAGTGTGTTTTTTTTCGTATCTGAAGCAAGTGCTCAGCGTATAAAAGATCTAGCAGATGTAGCGGGTGTAAGAAGCAACCAACTTATTGGTTATGGTTTAGTGGTAGGTTTACCTGGTACAGGTGAACAAAGCCCTTTTACTGAACAAAGCTTTAAAACCATGTTAAGTAACTTCGGTATTACTATGCCGGCCAACTTAAAGCCTAAAATTAAAAATGTTGCAGCGGTAGCTGTGCATGCTGAATTACCTGCGTTTTCAAAACCAGGCCAAAAAATTGATGTAACTGTTTCTTCAATGGGTAGCGCGCAAAGCTTGCGTGGCGGTACGTTAATTCAAACCATATTAATGGGATTAGATGGTAATGCTTATGCTGTTGCACAAGGTAGTTTAATTGTCAGTGGTTTAGGTGCTGAAGGGCTAGATGGGTCAAAAGTTATAGCCAATACCCCAACGGTAGGGCGAATTGCTAATGGCGCTATGGTAGAACGAGAAGTACTTTCACCTTTTACCTCTGGCGATCATATAACCTTTAATCTTCATAATGCTGACTTTACTACCGCTAAACGACTTTCAGATACGATAAATAATTTAATTTCTGGTTCTGCTCGCGCAATTGATGCAACGTCAGTAAGAGTAACTGCGCCTAGGGATGCGGCCGACAGAGTTAGCTTTTTAGCCACATTAGAAAACTTAGAGTTTGAGCCGGGTTCACCATCTGCAAAAATTATTGTTAACTCGCGCACGGGGACCATTGTTATTGGTGCCGATGTACGTTTACTGCCTGCGGCAATAACTCATGGTGGCATTACAGTAACCATTAATGAGATTGAAGGTGTTTCGCAACCAAATGCATTTTCTGAGGGCGAAACGGTAGCAACCAATCAATCAATTATTGATGTTAAGCAAGACGACTCTCGCATGTTTGTTTTCGACCCTGGTGTTACTTTAGACGCATTAGTACGAGCAATAAACCAAGTAGGTGCTGGTCCTGGTGATGTTATGGCGATACTAGAAGCATTAGATCAAGCGGGCGCACTTCGAGGGAATTTGATCATTATTTAATGATCAAGAGAGCCTAATTATGACAACACGCATAGCAGACGCACAAAACTTTTTAGACATAAATGGTTTAAACTCTATTCGCCAAGACGCGAAAACAGGTGATAATGCCAGTAAAAAAGATGCATTAGAACAAGCTGCAAAACAGTTTGAAGCTATTTTTATGCAAATGCTGATGAAAAGTATGCGTAAAGCGCAAGCCGTATTAGAGGCAGACAGCCCACTTAATTCTGAATCAACTAAGTTTTATCGTGACATGCATGATCAACAAATGTCGCTTGAGCTTTCTAACAATGGTGCGTTAGGGCTAGCACCCTTAATTGTTCGCCAACTTGGTGGCGACACTGAAAACTTTACGCCTCATACCATTTTACGCAGCGACGGCAACCTTGATAGTAGAGGTAGCGTTCGCATTAGCGAGCCTTCACTGGTAAGTGCTAATAGCTTAGTCAAAGATTCGTCATCGGATCAGGATCCTAGTAAAGATCGTCAAACTAATGGCTCTATTGCCGCCCAAGCCGTAAACATGCTGCAAAGCCCTACATTTGCTGAGCCTAAAGATTTTGTAAGTGCCTTAACCGCAGATGCAAAACGTGTTCAAGACAAAATTAATGTTCCTTTTGAAGTGGTTATTGCACAGGCCGCGCTTGAAACCGGTTGGGGCCAAAAAATTATCAAAACCAATACCGGTGAAAGCTCAAATAACTTATTTAACATTAAAGCCGGTAGCCGTTGGACTGGCGAGAAGGTTCATAAAGAAACCTTAGAGTTTGAAGATGGCGCTATGGTGAAAAAACGTGAACCGTTTAGAGTTTACGAATCAATCGGTCAAAGTGTTAACGATTACCTAAATTTATTAACAAAAAGTGAACGCTATCAAGGTGCTTTAGAGAAATCTACAGATGTGGAGCAATTTTTGCATAACCTACAGAGTGCTGGTTATGCTACCGATCCCAATTACGCTAAAAAGATAATGGGAACACTTCGGACAGTAACCGGCTTATTAAATAAATAAGATCACCGCTAATTTCACTGTTGAAATTAAGGTTACTGTAGGAGTTTAGGTCATGTCGATTAATCTGTATCAAACTGGTGTAAGTGGTTTACTGTCCGCGCAGCAACAGTTAGCGACTACAGGGCATAACATTGCTAACGTTAATACCGAAGGCTATACCCGCCAACGCACCGAGCAGGGTGCAACGGTAGGAAACTATAACGGTGGCAACTTTGTTGGCTCTGGTACCTATGTTCAAGACATCACTCGCCTTTACGATCAATTCTCTTATAAAGAACAATTACTCAATAAAAGTAACTTGGGTAATGCTGACTCTATTAGCTTAGATCTGAACCAATTAAACGAAATAATGTCCTTCTCTAGCGAAGCTATTGGCGGTTCAATTCAGCGTTTTTATCAAGCGGTTAATAGCATAGCAGACAACCCTAACGATATTGGCTTACGCAACATCGCCCTGAGCCAAGCAAATGTATTAGCACAAGACTTTAACAGCATAAGCAATAATTTAGATCAGCTTGAAAAATCAACTAACGGCGAAATAGAAGAAATGGCGAATAAAATTTCGCAAATTTCGCTCGACTTAGCAAAAATTAATGAACAGATATTACAGAACAAAGATATCAGCCAAACGGGTCAGCCGAATGACTTATTAGATAAACGTGATCAACTCGTTAATGAGTTAGGTGAATACACCTCAGTTAGCACTATTGAAGATACTCATGGCGTAATGACGGTGATGATCGGCAACGGCGCGACTTTAGTTGCTGGCATTACACCGTTAACAGTCAGTGTAGAAGCGGGCATTTCAGACCCATTACAAACCAGATTACAGTTAAATAGTCGCAATGGTAAAGTTGCCCTTGATGCCTCAAAACTCGGTGGCGCTATTGCCGCAAAAATAGAATATCGCGATGAACATATAACCCAAGCTCGCAGCGAACTTAATCGTTTAGCGATGGCGGTTTCGCAAACATTAAATCAATCGCAAGCTCAAGGTTTAGACTTAAATGAAAAACAAGGTCTAGATATTTTTACCGATATCAACAGCACGTTATTGCAAACCTCAAGAGTTTTAGCTTCTTCAAAAAATTCAGGTAATGTTGAAGCCGGTATCAAAATTACCGATGTTTCGTTAGTACCTACCAATGAATTCACCGTTAAATACGACGGCAGTGACTACATCATGACTAATACTCGTGATGGTTCAACAACAACATTGGTAGAAACAACCACAGGTGTTTACCCAACAGAGTTTGGCTTTGAATTCACCATTAACTCAGGTACGCCAAACGCGAATGACAGTTTTACTTTGCGCCCTACAGAAAATAGCGCAGCATTATTGAAAGTAATCCTTAATGATCCAAAAGGCATAGCAGCAAGCTCTGCTATTGAAGTACAAGCGGATGATAATAATGTCAGTAATGGCTCAGTAAGTATCGTTAATGTTACCGACCCAGAAGTTGCTCGTTCTTTTACCGATACTATAAATGCAGATTTAACTGTCGATGTTTATGAAAGTGCACCAGGTGTTTTTGACTATCGAGTTTTTAATGCAGCAACGCCACCGCCTGCAGCAACCATAGCTAGCGGTAGCTTCGCGGCAGGATCAACAGCTGTAATTGATATGCCTCCATCACCAGCAACGCCAGCTTTTCAAATTGAAATAGCAGGTTTGCCGGTAGGACAAGGCGCACTAGCACGTGAAAAGTTTACTATTTCAGATGCTTTTGGTTCTGGTAATGCCAGTAATGCCACCCTTATGGCGGCAACACAAGAAGAACAAATTCTTGGTGGTGGTAAACAAACTTTCAGTCAGGCATTAGCCACGGCAACAGCCCAAGTTGGCTCAAGTGCCAGTTCAGCTGAACTGATTGCTGATACTGCTCAGGCCTTGTTTACACAAGCTTATAACCGTAATCAATCTAATTCTGGGGTAAACCTTGATGAAGAAGCAGCAAATCTTTTGAAGTATCAACAAGCTTACCAAGCGTCGTCACAGATAATTTCAGTGGCCAATACGATATTCGACACCTTATTAGCGGTCTCTAGATAGGAGTTATTATGCGCGTTTCTACAGCACAGTTTTATAATCAAAGCGGCATGCAAATGTCTAATCAGCAAAGCAGCGTTAATGACCAAATGAGCCACCTTTCTTCCGGTAAACGGGTTGAAACTGCGAAAGATGATGCCGTGGCATTTAGCACATTAGCCGGATATAAAAATGATTTAGCTAATATCGAAAAGTATCAACGAAATATTACTCAAGCTGAAAACCACAATAGTTTAATCGATACCTCATTAGGAAATGCTGAAGGTATTATGAATGAACTAAAAGATTTAATGCTACAGGCCAACAATGGTGTGTATTCAGCCGATGATCTTGCCTCTATTGGCCAGCAGGCGAGCCAAACTTTGCAACAAATTCTCGACATTGCGAACACCAAAGATGAAACCGGTGGTTACGTTTTTGCGGGTTATCAAATAGACGATGCACCTTTTGTTTTACAAACAGATAACTCGGTTGATTACCGTGGTGACAATGGTGTTCGAGAATTACAAATAGCAAAAAATGTTTCAATTGCGAGTAATCAAAGTGGCGAACATGTTTTTCAAAAAGTGCCAAATGCCATTGGTGACTTTTCAGCAACATACAACGTTAATAATTCAGGCATAGCTGTTGAACGCGCGGTAGTTGCCGATGCGAGTGTTTATGATAGTAGCGCTAACCCAGCCGACTTTATCATTGAGTTTACCTCTGAAACAGAACTTACTATTACAGATGGTGCATCAAACGTTACAACTATTACCGGCTATGTACCAGGGCAAAGCATTGCCTTTAACGGTATAGAAGTAAAGCTAAGCGGCAACCCATTGCCGGGCGATAAAATGACATTAACTCCAGAACAAGATATAGGCGTTTTTGACACCATAAAGTCTGCGATTGATTGGATTAATAACAAGGCCAGTGCCGGTGATGATCCACAGGTACAGGTTGACTTTAATCAAATAATTGAACAATTGAGCGATTCAATGAATCACTTAACATCGCGCCGAGCAGAGTCAGGTATCAACTTACAGGTTATAGATCGCCAGCAAAGTAATCATCTAGATACTGAACTCTACTTATCGTCAGGCAGAGCCTCAATTGAAGATTTAGATTTTGCTAAAGCAATATCAGTTTTCGAACAGTCGAAGGTTGCGCTGCAAGCCGCTCAGCAAACATTTACCCAAGTACAAGGGCTAAATCTTTTTAATTATATTAGATAAGTTTTATAAATTTTTCTGTTTATATAGGGTATTTGTATCAGTTTTAATTATTTTGGTACGGATGTTGCTTTTATCTAATTAGGAATACATAAAATTGGCGCTATAAGGTAATGAACCTTAATCGCAAAAACTGGCTGCTAAGGCCAATGAAGTCCAAATACATTGCAATGTTGTTTTAGTAATGATTCGCAATTAAGGATATGGACTGAAATAAAGCGTGTTAGAAGTTGAACTGGTAAGTAAACGAACTAACGCAAAGCAATGTTAAAGATAAATTAAATTTTTAGGAGTCTATCATGGCCTTATCAGTAGTAACTAACATGGCATCATTGAATGCTCAACGTAACTTGACTAAATCTGGCGAAGGCTTAGCTACATCAATGCAGCGCTTATCATCAGGTATGCGTATCAATAGCGCCAAAGATGACGCTGCAGGTTTACAAATATCTAATCGTTTAACTTCGCAAATTAACGGTTTAGCTGTAGCGCAACGAAATGCTAATGATGGTATTTCAATGGCACAAACTGCTGAAGGTGCAATGCAAGAGTCAACTAATATATTACAGCGTATGCGTGACTTGGCATTACAATCAGCTAACGGCTCTAATAGTGCAGAAGATCGTGATGCATTGCAAAAAGAAGTTACTGCATTACAAACTGAGTTGACGCGCATTGCTAAAACAACTTCTTTTGGTGGACAAAAGTTACTGGATGGTAATTTTAATACTAAAGCATTCCAGGTGGGTGCAAATGCCAATGAAACGATATCTCTTAGCCTAAATAATATTGCTGCCGACGCTATTGGGGAGCATGCAACTAATGGTGGTGGTACAGTATTTGATAACACTGTAAACGCAGGTACAGCATTTGCAAACTCAACAGCTGCATCTAATGCGGTAGTTTTATCTGGGCCGCTTAGCAACAGCACGGTCGACCTATCGATAAAAAATTCACAAGAAACTGCTGAAGCAATTAATTCAGAATCAACAGGCATTAAAGCTGAAACTAAAGTTTCCGCAACAATAGCTGCTTTTACCTCTGCTGATACCGGTACATTAACGGTTGGCGCTAAGACCTTTGACTTAGCTCAATACAGTGGTAGTGCGTCTGAGCTAGCTTCTGATCTAGGTAAATCAGGTATTGATGCAACGTATAGCTCAACGTCTAATTCAATTGTAATTAACCAAACTGGTGTCGCCGGGGTTATGATCGTTGGGGCTGCTACTAATACCATAACGCTAAATGGTCAAGCTGGTGATGATAATGGCGCAGTTGTTGATTCTCAAATAAATCTAACCGCGAGTGATAACTTTAGTGTGGGAGCTTCGGCAGAAATAGTTACAGTAGGAAACTCGACATTAGATAAAGTTTCAGATGTAAATTTAAGTACTCAATCAGGGGCTCAAGATTCAATCACAGTTATTGATGCCGCCCTTGCTGCAATTGATGAAAGTCGTGCTGGTTTAGGTGCAATTCAGAACCGATTTAGCCATACAATTAGTAACTTAGCTAATATTCAGGAAAATGTGTCGGCATCAAGAAGCAGAATTCAAGATACTGATTTTGCGATAGAAACTGCGCACATGACGAAGAATCAGATATTACAACAAGCAGGTACTTCAATTCTAGCTCAAGCTAACCAAGTACCACAAGCTGCATTAAGCTTACTGGGTGGTTAGTAAATCCATATCGTAAGTTAAAATATAAACCATCACTTTTTTAGTGGTGGTTTTTTTATCTAAACATTGAGAGCCTACATATTTTATTTTCCTCTTATTTCCTCTTTCATTTAGCGGCCTAATAAATCGCAGTTAAACGTTGTAATGCTACATATATATAAAATATTTTAAATAAAAACATAATCTAGCCGTTATTGAACAACTAAATTATACATATTTAGTTTAAATATCAAGTGGTTATGTTTTTTATGTAAAAAGATTAAAGTTATTTTCAAGGCTGCCGTTAAAGTAATTAGCACGGAGCCTAATTGATAAAATTAATGCTCCGAAGTTTAAAATTAACCATATATTATTTTGTACTTAGGAGTTTCATCATGGCTTTATCAGTAATTACTAACACTTCATCATTGAATGCACAACGTAACTTAAATAACTCAAGTGAAAGCTTGGCAACTTCAATGCAACGTTTATCATCAGGTATGCGTATTAACAGCGCAAAAGATGATGCGGCAGGTTTACAAATTGCAAACCGTTTAACATCTCAAATAAATGGTTTAGGTGTTGCACAACGTAATGCTAACGACGGTATTTCAATGGCACAAACTGCTGAAGGCGCAATGCAAGAGTCTACTAACATATTGCAACGTATGCGTGATTTAGCATTGCAATCAGCTAACGGCTCTAACTCAAGTGAAGATAGAGGCGCACTACAAAAAGAAGTGTCAGCTTTACAAGAAGAGTTGACTCGAATTGCAGATACAACATCATTTGGTGGTCAGCAATTATTAGATGGCAATTTTGGTACTCGAGCGTTCCAAGTTGGTTCAAACGCAAATGAAACTATTTCACTTTCTTTAGGTGACATATCATCAGACGCTATAGGTCAAGATGCTTTGATTGATGCTGGTACAATTTATGGTATTGCAGCTAAAGCAGGAACAGGTTTTAGTGCTGCTGCAGGTGCTACTGCGGTAAATATATCAGGTAATCTTGGTACATCAGGAGCTCAAGATCTTTCAGCTAGTGCTGATGCTCAAGCTTTAGCTAATGCTATTAATGGCTTTACTACTGGCGTGAAAGCAGAAACAACAGTATCGGTAGAATTATCAGCCTTTACTTCAGCAGATACAGGTACATTAACTGTTGGTACTGATACATATGACTTAGCAGACTACAATGGTAGTTTAAATGAGTTAGCATCAGATTTAGGTAAATCTGGCTATGATGCTACGGTTGACTCAGGTACGGGTGTACTTACATTAAATGCATCAGGCGTTGCGGGTGTTCATATTGTTGGCGGTGCCACGAATACGCTAGCTTTAGATGGTACTGCTGCTCAAGCTGCCGGTGTAGTTAAAGATTCATCAATAAACCTAACATCTAGCAGTAGTTTTAGTGTTGCTGGTGGCGGAACTTTTTCTACGGCTACTACTTCGTCTTTAAGCAAAGTGTCAGATGTTGATTTATCAACACAGGGTCAATCACAAAGTGCTATCGCTGTTATAGATGCTGCACTTGCTTCGATTGATAGTGACCGTGCTGACTTAGGTGCTGTTCAAAACCGCTTTAGCCATACACTAAGTAACTTAGCTAATATTTCAGAAAACGTTTCAGCATCACGTAGTCGTATTCAAGATACTGATTTCGCAGTTGAAACAGCCATGATGACGAAAAACCAAATATTGCAACAAGCAGGTACGTCAATTTTGGCACAATCTAACCAATTGCCACAAGCAGCATTAAGCTTGTTAGGTTAGGCCAACAAAAATACTAGCATAGTCTATATGTTAGTTGCATAAGATAAGGAAGGTGCCCAAATGTCTCCTTCCTTTTTGTGTTTTCATGGTTAATGAGTTTATAGCACCTTAAATTAGCGTTTAAAAGTGACATTATTTTAAGGTTATAAGGGGTCAGAAATGAATGTACCTAATAATGTTAATATAGCTGGTAACGTTATCAGCCCAGCGAGTGTTGAGTTAGAAAATAACAAAACGCAACAGTCGGCTTTAAATGAACAAAGTATTGAAAAGTCAGCACAAAACACATTAGAAAAAAAAGAAGATGTGGCTGCAGAAAATAAAACCAAAGCAAGCGAAGCGAGTAAAGCGGTTGTAATGACACCTGACCAGTTAGAGAAAGTGGCGCAGCAATTGCAAGACTTTATGGGTGAAATGAATCGTAGCTTAGAGTTTTCAGTCGATAAGGACTCTGGTCGAGATGTAATCAAGGTACTTGATAAAGGTACAGGTGACTTAGTTAAACAGTATCCATCTGAAGAAGTGTTGACGATGATCTCTAAGTTATCAAATGTGACTGGAAGCTTGATAGATACAGAAATATAATATTGTTATTAAAGTAGCGATTGAGTGCTAATTATTTAGCTATACTTAGCGAGAGCTTACCACTACAACAACTGGTGAAATTATGGTAGATATTGCTTTTACAGGCATAGGTTCAGGACTTCAAGTTTCTGAAATCGTTGATGCAATTGTTGGTGCTGAAAGCGTACCTTTTGAAAGTCGCCTAAACAGTCGTCAGGCAGCTATAACAACAGATATTTCTGCAGTTGGCGCTTTAAAAGCTGCATTAGAAAGTGTTGCTGATTCAATTGATGCTCTATCTACTACTGATAAATTTCAACAGAGAAGTATTAGTGGTTCAGATGATTTTGTTTCTTTAACTAGCACCAAAGCGGCAGAAGTTGGTAGTTATTCTGTTAATGTAGATCAAATTGCTAGTGCTCACAAGCTTGTATCTGATGGATTTGACAGTACTGAAGCAATGGGCGAAGGCACCATGACGTTAACCTCAGGCAGTGAAAGCTTTGATATTAATGTTTCCAGTACAGCCACTTTGAGTGATATTCGTGATTTAATTAATGATAATGACGATAACTCATCGATAACTGCAACTATTATTACTGACGATGTAGGTCAGCATTTAGTATTGACGAGTAAAGAAACAGGCGTAGAAAACGCAATAAAAGTTACAGTTGAAGAAGCTGTTGAAGTAGGTGATCTATTAGGGCCCGACAATACCGATAAAGTAGGGCTTTCACGGTTAGCTTATGATGCAGATAATACCTCAGCTACTTATGCGCCCAACCTTACTGAAGTTAGAGAAGCTAAAGACGCTCAAATAACCATTGATAATACCTTAGTTATTACTAATAGCACTAATGAGTTTGTTGATGCTATTGATGGTGTAACCATTACAGCAAAAAAACCTCATGATGTAGACGATAATATAAGCACGGCAAATATTACTGAAAATAATAGTAATATTAAGTCTGGGTTATCTGGGTTTGTGAGCAGTTATAATGAGTTAGTAGATCTTGTTTCTCAACTAGGAAGCTCTAGTGAAAGTGCTGTTGGTCCTCTTGCCGGCGATTCTTTATTGCGTGGTGTTATGGGGAAAATTCGACAAGAAATTACGCAATCATTCTCTAGTACAGGCTCTGATAGCTTAACCTTGAATCAGCTAGGGGTACGCTCCGATCGATATGGTAAGTTAGAGCTAGATGTTGAAGATTTAGACGAACAAATAGCATTAGATGTTAAAGGTATTCAAAATTTTTTCGTTGGTAGTGATGATGAACCTGGGTTTGCAGCGTCTTTTACAACCTTAACTGAATTTTATACTCAGTCAGGAGGGTTAATTGATGGTCGAATTGACAGTAAAACAGCGCAGCTATCTAAAATAGATGATGAACGTGTCGCTTTTAATCTTCGTATTGACTCCTTAGAAGCACGTTTATATTCACAATATAACGCGATGGATTTACTTGTATCTAACCTGAACTCTACAAGTAGTTATTTACAACAGCAGCTTGATAATATGCCTGGCGTGGTTAGGGACTCAAGTTAGTAAACCCTATAGTTTTACTTTGGGTTAAACTTAAGTGATTGATTGAAAAAAAGTCGTTTTAGCTTTCTAAGCTGAAACGACTTTTTAGTTGGGTATCATAACAAGCTATATTCAAATTGGTATTTAACCCCGAAAATCTAAAAGAGGCGATTACGTTGTGGGGATGCTAAGTACTTTATCGTTATTCGGACTACAATTTTTGATAAAGATTAATAGCCTTTCTATTTTTCTTTAACGTTAAAATCTCAGATTTTGCAATATCTTGAGTCTGATTTATTTTTTCTACGAGTTGATTATCTAACTTAGTAATAGTTTGAAGCTTGCTTTGATGTGTTTGTAATTCTGTTCTGTCAAAATCATTAAACAATTGATGAATCTTTTCTTCTCGAAACATCATTAACTTTAATAACTTTTCAGTGCTGGCTGAGCTTTTATTCACTCGTTCTGGCAACTCTGATAATTCAGGTGACGAAAGTTCAAGCTCTAAATCTGACGTATCTAAAAGTTCAAGTAACATTTCAGATGCGTCAATAACATGCTCTATAACTTCAACAGCCGTTATACTCACTAGAAGCTAACCTTATCTTGACTTTCAAGAGGAATTTCACTCCATCCAGACTTAATAGGAATTAATATTTGCGCTACTTCATTAAGTTTATCAATGTCGTTATCTATACTAGCTGTCAGTAATTGCTCTGAACAATAAAGATAGATAGAGGCTAAATTATTAGATATTTCGCCGCCTTGTTCAAAATCAAGCGAAGACTCTAATACACCAATAATAGCAATAGCGTTTGATAGTTCAGCCCCTTTTTTTGCATAATCTTTTTGGGTAATGGCACCTTTTGCTGTAGCGATGTTATCAAGTAGCTTTTGAAATAACAGCGCAACTAATTGATAAGGCGAAGCTTCTTGCGCACTACTCTTATTTACTTGTTGATATTTTTTTAATGACGCGTGAGTCATAGATATCTCCAGTATTAGTACATTAACGTTATTATACTAAAATACACTAAATTTAAAATTACAGACGATAAATTATATTAACGCTTGATTGTTAATTGTAACGGCAAAGCCTTCATTTTTAGCTTTTGCGTATGCACTTTGCAACACTTGGTGTTCAATCACACTTGGGTCGTCAATTATGCCATTGTTGGTCACTTCAATATTGTCCCAACCACGTGTAACCAAATAATCTTCTATTTGTACTAACTGCTCTTCTAGCGGCATATTTAATGAAAACATATTGAATTCATATCTGTCGCCTTTGTTTAAATGGTCAGTTACTTTCATCAACTCGGCTGTGCCGTTAATAATTAACATAGTGTAATCCTATTTTATTTAGCTTTTCTTTAAGTATGCGTTTAAAGGTTAATTTAAACATAGTATTTTTGATAAGCGTATTTCATGCCAGTTTTATCTTAAGTTAAATAACTACGACTAGTTCATTGAAATATATGCATTTACTCTTTATCGAGTGTTAAATGTTAAAAACATATTCATACCGCATAGACTGGCTTGATTATGTTGTTAATTTTTTGACGTTCTTAAAAACCTGAGCTGATTTCTTCATTTAGAAAGTTTATCTCGTTATTGGTTTTTATCGTCTCTATCCGTTTATATCGGCAAGTAGTCATATTTCTTGAACTGACAATAAAATGACACATCAGTGTCAATTTATTGTTGATTAATAACACCAGCAAGTTAATAATAGAGAAATATGATAATAATCAATACTTGTTAGGGCGCGTTTTTGTGTTGTCGTTATTTATTGAGAGCTATTTATTAAAAGTTATTTATTAGAGCTATTTTAAAGATAAGTATAACGCTAGTTTAAATAGAATAACCACGACCTAACATCAGCTAAAAATGCAAGGGCTATATATGCAAGGGCAAAAACATATTCTAGTTGTCGATAACGACGCTGCCAGACGCCATCAAATAGAAACTGTTTTAGCTTTTGTTGGTGAGCACTTTTATGTTTTTTCAGAAGATGAAGTTGATCAACATTTAGCCGATGTTACTAATGTACTCACGGTTATTTTATGCGGTGATACTTCTGAAAAGCTGCAAGATATTATTAAATCACACCCTACTTTGCCGTTTATTTATCACGATATTTTCGATAAAAAGCAGCTCAATGGTTACGTCAATGTTATTGGCGAACTCACTACACCATTAAATTATGCTCAATTAACAGAGCTTATACATCATAGCCACCAATACCATAACAACTTACCGTCAAAACGTGGCGCAAATGGTCCTAGCTCACTGTTTCGTTCATTAGTGGGTACTAGTGAACCTATGCAACAAGTACGATTTTTAATTGAACAAGTTGCGAGTACAGCGGCTAATGTGCTTATTTTAGGAGAGTCGGGCACAGGTAAAGAAGTTGTTGCGCGTAATATTCATAATTTATCGGATCGAAGCAAAGGTCCTTTTGTACCCGTTAACTGTGGCGCGATTCCTGCGGAATTATTAGAAAGTGAGCTGTTTGGTCACGAAAAAGGCGCTTTTACAGGAGCTATTTCTACCCGAAAAGGGCGCTTTGAAATGGCTGAAGGCGGCACGTTATTTCTTGATGAAATTGGTGATATGCCACAACCCATGCAAGTAAAATTATTAAGAGTATTACAAGAAAGAACCTTCGAGCGGGTTGGCGGTGCTAAAAGCATAAAAGCCAATGTACGCATTGTTGCCGCAACGCATCAACACCTTGAAGACATGATTAAAACCAACGATTTCCGTGAAGATTTATACTACAGATTAAATGTTTTCCCAATCGAAACACCGGCGCTAAGAGAGCGCAAAGAAGATATTCCATTATTACTAAAAGAGCTTATCTCAAGGTTTTCAGACGAACAAGGGCATTCAGTGCGCTTTACTGACAAAGCTATTGAGTCGCTTCAAGAACATCCTTGGGCGGGTAATGTTCGTGAATTATCTAACTTAATTGAACGTATGATTATTATGTATGGCGAACAAGTGGTTAACGTTGGGGAATTACCGCTTAAGTATCGCCATTTAGATGTCGATGATTATCAACCTGAGTATCCAGAAGAGTTACAAGAGCGCGAAGCAATTAATGAACTGTTTGCCGGTTTTGATTATGACGACGAAGATGATGAGAATGATGAAGCTAATGCCGAAGAAGCTGAACTAAGCAATGGAAATACTGTTGATGTGCTGCCAGCTGATGGCCTAAATTTAAAAGACTATTTAGCAGATTTAGAAGTATCTTTAATCGTACAAGCATTAGATAAAAATGACTGGGTTGTAGCTCGTTCTGCGGAACTTCTAGATATGCGCCGTACCACGCTGGTTGAAAAAATGCGTAAGTATAATCTTCAAAAAGCGGGCTAATTATTTATATTCGACAATCGAGCTATGCTATGTGTGTAATGTTTTTAATAGGATAAAACCTATACCTGCTAACTTTACACTATTAACTTTAAATAATTATGAACAGTAATTATAAGTAACAAACTATCAGCAGTAATCATTTTTTAAGTTAGTAAGAACGCCATTGTTTTTAATCATTCAATGGCGTTTTTTATGACTTACATTACGATGAAAACCACGATTACCGCTATAATAATAGCTTTCATTTGATCTTGTTTATCTGCTTTTTTAAGCTTGCTTTAGGAGCGTATTGCTCAGGCTATATCGTTTTTCAGCCATTTTATTGACAGCAGTTTTTATCGCTATGATTATTCTTAGTTATTGAAAAATAATAGTTTAATTGATTGGCACAATTCATGCTTTATTCGAGTGTACTTCTTTACTCGGGTAAAATATTATGGCTCTAGCCTTTTCGACATCGACCAACTCTTCATCAGCCAATACTGTGCTGAATCGTGTATTCACTTCTTTTGATAATGTGAATGGTAAGCGCGAGCAATCAACTCGATTAGAAAACGAAAATTACCCAGGCGAATTAGCATTTTTACGTCAGCAAAATAAACAACTACAGCATGTTATTGATGTTATGCCTACGGGGATGATAATGCTTGATGGTAACGGTATTGTTGTAAAAATGAACGACACAGCACAACGTTTGCTTGACGAGCCAATTTTAGGACAAGCATGGTTTGACGTGATCAAACGTTCTTTTAAACCTAGAGCCGATGACTGGCATGAAGTGTCTTTAAATGATGGTCGCCGAGTTAAATTAGAGATCACCGCTTTAGGAGGCCAACCTGGGCAGTTGATTATGATCACCGATTTAACCGAAACGCGATTATTACAAGATAAGTTAGGTCAACTTCAACGTCTTTCATCTTTAGGTCGAATGGTGTCTAAATTAGCGCATCAAATTCGCACGCCTTTATCAGCAGCAATGTTATATGGTGCAAATTTGCGCAATAAAAAGCTTACTGACGATGCTAGAGGCAATTTTCAAGAAAAACTCATGTTGCGCTTACACGATCTAGAGCAACAAGTTAACGACATGTTATTGTTTGCAAAAAGTGGCAGCAAAGCGGTAGTAGAACCCGTTAATATTAATGACCTTATTGAACAAGCCAAACAAGCGATTGAACCGCAGGTTAATCAAGCTGGCGCAAAAGTTAATGTAAATTTATGCCAGCCTAGCTGCGAAATTTTAGGCAATGTCAGTGCTTTGTCGGGCGCAATACAAAATTTAATTCACAATAGTTTATCGGTTATCAAAGAAAATGCCGTTATTGATATCAGTACTTATTGTCATAATGAATTTGCTTATATCAGTGTTAAAGACAACGGCCCCGGTATTAGTGAAGAGCTAACCGATAAAATATTCGAACCTTTTTATACCTCAAGAAGTCAAGGGACAGGTCTTGGCTTGGCCGTTGTTAAATCTGTTACTAATGCTCATCAAGGCGAAGTTAGCTTGATCAGTAAGCCCGGTGAAGGGGCACATTTTTGTATCAAAATACCTTTACTAGTAGGGGATAGTACACCTTTAAAAGCCTCGGAAAATACCCAAACAACATTTATGTCTAAGGAGCTTAGTAATGACCACAAGTAAAATTATGGTAGTTGAAGACGATGCTGGACTTAGAGAAGCACTCGTTGATACTTTACTATTAGCAGGCTACCAATGTGTAGCTGTTAACTCTGGTGAAGACGCCTTAATAAAACTGAAGTCGCATGCCGTTGATCTAGTGGTTAGCGATGTTCAAATGGGCGGCATGTCAGGACTATCGTTATTAAAAAGTATTCGTAATAGTTATCCTAAATTACCCGTTTTAATTATGACAGCTTATGGCACCATTGATGATGCCGTACAAGCGATGCGAGATGGTGCCTGTAATTATATGGCTAAACCTTTTGCACCAGAAGTTTTACTTAATATGGTCAGTCAGTATGTGCCATTGCAAGTAAACGACGGATTCGATCCAGTTGTGGCTGACGCTCAAAGTATTGAATTACTTAGGCTAGCGAAAAAGGTAGCCAACACAGAAGCATCGGTTATGGTGCTGGGTCCTAGTGGATCAGGTAAAGAAGTGCTAGCACAGTATATCCATAACTCTTCTCCGCGCAACCAAGCGCCTTTTGTCGCAATTAATTGTGCGGCAATTCCAGAGAATATGCTTGAAGCAACGCTATTTGGTTATGAAAAAGGCGCATTTACTGGCGCTATTCAGGCTAGTCCTGGTAAGTTTGAACAAGCTCAAGGTGGTACCATTTTACTTGATGAAATTACCGAAATGGATTTAGGCCTACAAGCCAAAATTCTTCGCGTATTGCAAGAGCGTGAAGTCGAACGTATTGGCGGTCGTAAAACTATTAATTTAGATGTTAGGGTAATCGCTACCAGTAACCGTGACTTAAAAGATGCGGTAAAAGAAGGCGTATTTAGAGAAGATTTATATTACCGACTTAATGTGTTCCCATTAACATGGTTACCGTTGAATGAACGTCGAGATGATATTTTACCGCTAGCGACGCATTTAATTTCACGTATTTGTCAAAAAGATGGCAATGTCATCCCAGAGTTCACACCAGCTGCTCGCAGTAAATTACTGGCATATACCTGGCCTGGTAATGTTCGAGAGTTAGACAATGTTATTCAACGTGCACTCATTTTACAAAGCGATCGTTGTATTGATGCAAACGACTTATTGATTGATAACTTTGAAACACCACAAGTACAAAGCGAAGAAGCTAGTGTAGATAAAGCCGACAAACTGGGCAGTGAGCTTAAACTGCAAGAGCATCAAATAATTTTAGATACTTTGCATGCTTGCAGAGGCAGTCGCAAAGATGTTGCTGAACGCTTGGGGATCAGTCCGCGAACTTTACGTTATAAAATTGCGCGTATGCGTGATAGTGGTATTCAGATCCCAGCTTAATATTTGTGTAATTATCGACATCTTGTTGATAAATTAGTAGCTAAAATTTTAAAAACGACGAATTCATCGTCGTTTTTTTTGTTTTTGATGTTTAACGTTTTTTATTGATTTTTAAGTGTTTTATTTTATGCTTAGACACTTATAACGCCTATTTTAACTCTCGTTTTATTGAATTATATAGCTTGGCACTATGCTTGCTTTAATCCTAGGTAATAGTAAGTAACAAGAAATTGACGCAAGCGAGATAGCCATGGATATCAAAACTAATTCTTTATACGCCCAGATGCAAAGTATGTCGATGGAAGCAATGGGAAATCGCCTTCCTATTGGTGAAGAAAATGGTATGGGCACACCGCCGGTAAGTAAAGCGGGTGGCGACTTTGGTAGCTTGTTAAAAGACGCAATAAATAATGTAAATGAACTACAACAAGATGTTGGTGCAAAGCGCACAGCGTTTGAAATGGGTGACCGCAGCGTTACCTTAGCCGACACTATGATTGCCGCTTCAAAAGCAGGTATTGCTTTCGATGCTACCGTTCAAGTAAGAAATAAGTTTGTTGAAGCTTATAAAGAAATTATGAGCATGCCGGTTTAGCTCCCATAGCTAAAAATAAAAAGATATTTAAGCGGAGATAAATCAGTGGCCGATACAACAGATAATACAAATTTAATGCTAGCCGATGGAAGCAATGACCTAGTAGCTAATGACAGTGGAAATGACTCTGTTGGCGAGCAAAAGTCGGGCTTAGCTGCTGCTATGGGGAATGTTGATTTTCTTCGTCAAATGACGATAGTAATTGCACTTGCTATTTGTTTCGCCATTGCAGTTTTTGTCATCATGTTGGCTAATCAGCCAGAATATCGCTTTTTAACTAAATTGCCAACCGAGCAATTAATTAAAACCATGGACTTTCTTGACAGTAATAAAGTGGAATATCGTCAAGAAAACAACACCATATCTGTTGAAAGCGATGAATATCAAAACGTTAAACTTATGCTTGCTCGAGAAGGCCTTACTGACGCACCTACTCAAGGTAGTGAAATTCTTATGCAGGATATGGGCTTTGGTGTGAGTCAACGTCTTGAGGGTGAGCGTTTAAAACACTCAAGAGAGCAACAACTTGCTCGTACCATTGAAGAATTGAAATCTATTTCACGTGCTCGCGTTTTATTAGCTATTCCGCGAGAAAACGTCTTTGCAAAACGCGAGAAAAACCCTTCAGCAACTGTTGTACTAACCTTACGTCGCGGTCGCTTGTTATCTGAAGAAGAAGTAGATGCCGTAGTTGATATTGTCGCTTCAGCCGTTCAAAACCTTGATCCAAATCGCGTAACGGTTACTGATCAAAATGGTAGATTATTAAATTCGGGCTCACAAGACTCTGTTTCATCTCGTTCTCGAAAAGAATTTGAAATAGAACAAAAACGTGAATCAGAATATATGGATAAAATTGATTCAATTTTAATTCCCGTTGTCGGCCTTGGTAATTACACCGCACAAGTTGATGTTGCGATGGACTTTACGAATACCGAAGAAACACAACGTCGTTATAATTCAGACTTACCAGCACTTCGTAGTGAAATGAAAGTTGAAGATAGCACAATAGGTGGCATGCTTGGCGGCATTCCTGGTGCGTTATCTAATCAACCACCGCTTGATAGTAATATCCCAGAAAATGCTACAGGTACAGGTCAACAAACGACTATGCCAGGACGTAAACATTCTGAGTCAACTCGCAATTATGAACTAGACGAAGCCATAAGTTATACTAAGCAGCAAACGGGCATTATCCATCGTATTAGTGTTTCTGTTGCTTTAGATTATATACCGGGTGTTAATGCAGAAGGTGAACCTATGCCAACACCACGCTCTGTACAAGAAATAGCAAATATTCGTCGAGTATTGCAAGGTAGTATTGGCTTTAATTTACAACGTGGTGACACATTAGACGTGGTAACGTTACCATTTTCTCGCCCTGACGCTGTTGTTGCTGAAACCGTACCGTTATGGAAAGATCCAACGATATATAAATATGCTAAATTACTTGGCGCGGTTATATTAATTTCAATACTGTTTTTTGCCGTTGTACGCCCTATGTTAAAACGTTTGATTCACCCAGAACAAACCCCGAATGATTATGGTGATAAATCACTTGATAGTCATATCGATTTAGGTGATGAAACCATGGATATGCTAACCGCCGAGTTTGATGCTGGCGCAGTTGGCTTCGCCCCTGACGGTAGTTTACAATTACCTGATTTACATCGCGATGAAGACGTATTAAAAGCCGTAAGAGCATTAGTGGCAAATGAACCGGAATTATCATCGCAAGTAGTTAAAAGTTGGTTGAACGAAGATGAGTGATGAAAATCAAGAATTAGCAACACAGCAGCCGTCTGGATTTGACGTCAATAAACTTGATGGTGGCGAAAAAGCCGCAATTTTATTGTTAAGCTTGTCAGAAGAAGATGCTGCGCAAATACTAAAACACTTAGAGCCTAAGCAAGTGCAAAAAGTGGGTATGATCATGGCCGGCATGGAAGATTTTTCTCAACAAAAAATCACCGCGGTACATAAGTTATTTATTAACGAAATTCAAAACTTCTCTACTATTGGTTTCCAAAGTGAAGAGTTTGTTCGAAAAGCATTAACTGCCGCATTAGGTGAAGATAAAGCTGGTAACCTTATCGACCAAATCGTTATGGGCGGCGGTGCTAAAGGCTTAGACTCTTTAAAATGGATGGACTCGAAACAAGTTGCCAATATTATTCGCAATGAACATCCTCAAATACAAACCATTGTTTTATCTTATTTAGATCCTGAACAATCTGCAGAAATAATGACCCAGTTTGCAGATAAAGTACGTTTAGATCTTATGATGCGTATCGCCAATTTAGAAGAAGTTCAACCGGCGGCATTACAAGAGCTTAACGAGATCATGGAGAAACAATTTGCTGGTCAAGCGGGCGCACAAGCAGCGAAAATGGGCGGCTTAAAAGCAGCTGCCGATATTATGAACTACCTAGATACTAATGTTGAAGGTATGTTAATGGACTCAATTCGTGAGCACGATGAAGAAATGAGCCAACAAATTCAAGACTTAATGTTTGTCTTTGAAAACCTTGCTGATGTAGACGACAGAGGTATTCAAGCGATATTAAGAGAAGTACAGCAAGACGCATTAATGAAAGCCATTAAAGGTGCAGACGAAGCGCTAAGAGAAAAAATTATGGCGAACATGTCTAAACGTGCCGCTGAAATGTTGGCTGACGATCTTGAAGCCATGGGGCCAGTGCGCATTAGTGAAGTAGAAGCCGCGCAAAAAGAAATCTTGGCGGTTGCTCGTCGATTATCTGATTCAGGTGAAATTATGCTTGGTGGCGGCGGTGGCGGCGATGAATTCTTATAATATAGTCTCATTGAGAAATAAATAATGTCGACGAACCCAACACCAAAATCTGATCAGCACGAAAATAAAAAATCAGCACAAGTTGATACTTGGTCTGTTCCAAATGTGCAATCAGACATAGAAGAAGTTCAAGGGCAAACCAATGCTTTAGGTAAGTCACGTAATTGGCGGTATGAACCGCCAGAAGAAAGCAATGTTGCCGAGCCGGTACCATTAACAGCACAAGACATTGAAGATATTCGCCAAGCGGCATTTGATGAAGGGTTCTCCCAAGGCAAAGCCGATGGTTTTGCTAAAGGTTTTGAAGAAGGCAAAGTTAGTGGTCACGAAGAAGGGCTAAGCACTGGTCACGAAGAAGGTGTAGCACAAGGTCTTGCTGAAGGTAAAGAGACAAGCGATCAGCAAGTTGCAGCCATGCAAGCGCTAATTGAACAATTACACCAGCCTTTACTTAACGTAGAAAAAAACGTTGAAGCACAATTATTACAGTTAGTTGTACAATTAACTCAAGCTGTCACTAAGCATGAAGCTAAAACCAATCCAGATATACTTTTATCAGCCATTGCAGAAGGCATTAAGGCCTTGCCAGGGCAAGAGTCTCAAACACAAATTCTATTGAACCCACAAGATATTAAATTGGTCGAACAACAATTCGGCGCAAGTCATATTAAAGAGCAAGGCTGGCGCTTACTTGCTGCTCCGCAGTTAAGTCCAGGTAGCTGCCAAATAGAAAATAGCACGTCGAATATTGATCTGAGTGTTAAATCACGTTTAAACGAAGTGTTGGAATCTTTTTTGCAAGAAGCACTACATCAGTAATTTTTGCTTTTAAACGTCAAGTTTTTAACGATATAGGCATTTTAAGTAGCGTACAAACGCCTAATTTGTCATTAATATCGTAGTAGCGCTCACTAAAGCCCAATGAGTACTTATTCTTTTCGCTTCAACAAAGCATAATAAACATAACAAAATTGCAAGTCGCATCGTTAAATCACCTAAAAGCGTAAACACCTATGGTTGACATAAATCGCATAACTGAACGTTTAAAAAACTGTGAAAAACTTATACACCCGCAAAGTGTTTCTGTTGCTGGGCGTTTAGTGCGTGTTGTAGGTTTAACGTTAGAAGCGGTTGGGGTTAAAGCACCTGTGGGCAGTCAATGTTTAGTGGAAACCTCTCAAGGTGATCTTATAGCTGAAATTGTCGGCTTTTCACAAGACACCACCTTTTTAATGCCAGAACAAAGTTTACAAGGCGTATTGCCAGGGGCACGTGTTGTGCCGTTATCAACTAAGGCGCGCTTACCGCTTTCTATGGATTTACTTGGCCGTGTAGTAGATGGTGTCGGTAAACCGCTTGATGGTAAAGGGCCAATAAAAGCGTCAGAAAATTACCAATACGACAGCAAACCTATTAATCCACTTTCAAGACGAGCCATTAGCGAACCTCTAGATGTTGGCGTGCGCTCAATTAATAGCTTTCTTACCGTTGGTGTAGGACAACGTATGGGCTTATTTGCTGGCTCAGGTGTTGGTAAAAGTGTGCTACTAGGCATGATGACCCGCGGAACAAGTGCTGACGTTATTGTTGTTGGACTTATTGGTGAACGTGGTCGAGAAGTCAAAGAATTTATAGAAGAAATTTTAGGTGAAGAAGGGAGAGCACGCTCTGTGGTGGTTGCTGCCCCTGCCGATAATTCGCCATTAATGCGCTTAAAAGGCTGTGAAACGGCGGTGCAAATTAGTGAATATTTTCGCGACCAAGGTTTAAATGTTTTATTACTGATTGATTCGCTGACCCGATACGCACAAGCACAACGTGAAATCGCCTTAGCAGTAGGTGAGCCGCCAGCGACTAAAGGTTATCCGCCTTCGGTGTTTTCTAAACTACCACAATTAGTTGAGCGTGCAGGTAACGGCGGTGATGGACAAGGTTCTATTAGTGCTTTTTTCACCGTATTAACCGAAGGTGATGACTTACAAGATCCCATTGCTGATGCCGCTCGCGCCATTTTAGATGGTCATATAGTTTTATCACGTAAATTAGCCGATGCAGGACATTATCCTGCGGTTGATATTGAAGGTTCAATCAGTCGTGTTATGCCTATGGTAACGAGTGCAGAGCATCAACAACTTGCGAGACAATTACGTCAAGTGTATGCGCTGTATCAAGAAAACAAAGATTTAATTTCTATTGGCGCCTATAGCAGAGGTACTGATCCAAGAATCGATCAAGCAATAGACTTGCAGCCGGTGATTCAATTTTTCTTACAGCAAAAAATGCTTGAAATTATTCCGTATGCTCAAAGTTTAACGCAGTTGCAAGAAGTATTGGCAGCAGCACAGGCTCATGCTCAACAAAATCAACCAGCACAATAACATTAAGGTGATAACACGATGAAACAGTTAAATACCTTATATAAATTTGAGCTCGATAAAGAGCAAAAAGCCTCGCAGGCATTACAAGCGGCTGAGCTTGATTATCAACAAAACCAAGAGCGTTTAAAAAATGTTAGTGATTATCGCTTAGAGTACATGCGTCGACTTAATCAGCGTTCATTAGAAGGAATAGACAGTGCAACCTATAGTCACTTTCATGCCTTTATTGCTAAATTAGATAATGCTGCTCAGCAAGTTAAAATCGCGGTGCATCAAGCTAAAGCGTTGGTTGAAACCAGAAAAAAACAATGGTTAGAGCAACGCCGCAAAATACAAGCGGTTGAGTTATTACGAGATAAAAAACTCGCCATTTTAGCGCTTGCTGCCAATAAGCAAGAGCAAAAAATGTTTGATGAAATTGCTACTCAACAATATGTTCGTCGCAATAGATAAAACTAACTCCCTTACCGTTAGTTGGTATTCATTTTAACTCCTGACTTCTGCAGATAAGAAAAATATTACAGACGAACAAAAAACTAAGCTATTCACATCGTACTAAGCCAAATCATACTTATTTAAATTGGTTTGGAATGATTTTTGCTTGGTTATCAGCAGCAAGTTACTTTTTAAATTGCGCTTATGTTTTAATTTAGGAAAGGTTGATTATGTACCAAGTGAGTTTATTGTCTTCTGATGTTGGTAAATCCTCTGATTTATTAGGAGGTAAAGGAGATGCCGCCAATAAAAATCAAGCTAATGGCAATGCGTTTTCTGATGCCATGGAGCAACATTACCCTAATAAAAGCACCACAGAAGCGGATGCTAAAAAAAGTACAGGTGGCAATTTTGAGTCGAAAGCGGCAGAACAGTCACCACTTATTGAAAAAAATGGTACTGCGATTAAACGAATACGTCATGAACTTAAAGATGCTCATACTTTACCTGTGCCTTTACCCGTTGAAGATGAATCATCAATAGCGGGCTCAACGAGTGTTATTAAATCAGCTACTTTGCCGGTTTCATTTGTAATTGATAACGAAGCTATGTCGGCTAAATTAAAAGCTGAAAAGGCCATAAATGATGATGCACACACTTTACCCGTGCCATTGCCGATTGATGATGAATCTTTAGTTACTCACCCATTAGCTGAAAACGCTTACATCATTACGGCACCGATAACAGCAGAAGAAAAAACATTAATATCTGCAGAAGAACCAAGTTTAGATCCTGCAATCAATAAAAAAGCTAACGAGCATACGCTACCTGTGCCCGTTGCTCCCACTCATGATAAAAATAATAGCATTATCGCTAATGAGGCAAGGTTAAATGCCGGCAGTTCAGCGGTGAGTTCTGATAAAGTAGCATTAGCAAGTGCATCCCAACAAGATCTGAAATCTGGCTTAAATGGTGGACAGGTTGTAGGTCAGAACTTGGCTGCAGGTACGGAAAAAAATGTTGAAAATGACGAAACAGTCGATCTGTTAAAAATGTTAAGTGGTGCACAGAAATTATTAACAAAATCAGCACAAGCCAACAGTGTAGAAAGCAGTATAAATAACAGTGTAAATAGCGGTATAGAAAAAAGTATAGATAACACTGAAATTAAACCTAATACACAACAAAATGTATCCGGTACAACCACTAAAATATCTGCTGAGTTATTACAAAATAAGCGTATAGAAACTGGAACTAGCGCGATCGATACCAAAATGCCTGCAAGTAATAAGTTGAATGAGCAAGCGATTAATGCCAATTCAACCGCCACAACAGATAAGCTAACAACGCCATCTGTAATTGATGAAATGACCAACCTTATCGAAAGCACTAAAAATGATAAAAACAAATTAGTAGATAATAAAGATATTACAAACGAAAAGTCAGTAGCATCAAATCTTTCTGATAATGATATTAGCGCCAACAAAAATAATGTCACTAAAACACTAGAGTTAGCTCAAAGCCAAGAAAACGCTATACATGAATCTACTGAACATAAAAAGGCTTTAGCGGCAGAACAATCCACTGAAAAGTTGACTAATATTAAAGGCGATGCAGTTGCTGTAGAACACACTAAAAAATCAACAGAAACCCAAACCTTTGTGAATAAAGTCAGTGCAGCTGAAACCAACGAGTCAAAATTACAAGTAGCAGAATTGAAAAAAGAAGCGAATGCGGGTGATACGGCTCAACGACCTCAGGTTAATCAAAGTACGGCAACAGTAATACCAACTTCACCAACAGATAAAAATGCTGACGGTTCACATAAAAATACCGTTATGGATGAAGCAACTAAACTAGCGAATACTTCAGATGAAGAACAAACAACGTTAAAGTCGACAGACGATAAAAAAGCCAATCAAACTGAAAAAGCAATATCAGCCTTTAATCCTGTCATTAACCATTCAGTTAATGCGCAAGCAGCTAGAACCTTAACAAGCGCTGCAGAATTAAATGCGCATCAAGAGCAAAGCTTTGAAAATACCCTTAACCAACTCAATACCAATACCGTACAAACACAGAAATCTATAACCGCTATTAACACTGAAACCATTGCCATTTATCGTAAAGATTTTGCAAATGCGGTTAAAGATAAAGTGATGGTAATGATTAATCAAAAAATTCAGCAGGTTGAAATACAATTAGACCCGCCTGAAATGGGTAATATTCACGTTAAAGTGAACCTACAAAATGAGCAAGCGGCAGTACAATTTGTTGTACAAAACCAACAGGCTAAAGACGCGCTAGAGCAAAATATGAACAAGCTACGCGAGATGTTAGCCCAAAGCGGTGTTGATGTTGGCGATGCAAACATAGAACAACGACAAGCCAGTGAGCAAAGCGAACAGGGCTTTAGTCAAACGGGCAATAACGGTACAAATGTAGAATCAGCTGAAGATAACTTCGGTGAAAATGACTCGGCAGTGCTTGATGTGGTTAAAGCTTCATCAACTGGTGTCGATTACTACGCTTAAATGATGAATAGAGCCACAATACTTGATAAAACTCTTTGGTTTAGCGGCTATTCAACGATATAGTTTAACAAGTACTTTAAAAAATCTTCAAAGGAAGGGCAAATGGCTGACGAAAAAGAACTTGAACTAGATAATTCAGGTAAAAAAAAGAAGCTGATTATTATTATCGCTATTGTCGTTATTTTAGCTGTTGGCGGCGGAGCTGCCGCATTTTTTATGCTAGGCGGCGAAGATGAAACTGCACAAGCAGGCGTTGATACTGAACTAAGCACTGATGGTGAAGCAGCAGAGTCTGGTGCAGTAGCTGAAGGCGCAGCACTTGGTTCAGCCTTGTATGTCCCTATGCCCCGACCATTTCGTTTTAATGTACCAGGCAATGCAAGAGATCGTTTTGTTGAAATTCGAGTGCAATTGCTTGTACGAGGAGCAGAAAATGAAGAAGCAGCCAAAAAGCATATACCACTTATTGAAAGTACCTTACTCGGTGTTTTTTCACAATCAAGCGCCGACGATTTAGCAACAAGTGCCGGAAAAACTTCATTAAAACAATCAGCTTTGGTTGAAGTTCAAAGCATTATGAAAGAAATTGAAGACGCCGATGTTGTTGAAAAAGTATTATTTACTGGCTTTGTGATGCAATAAAAAAATAACAGCCAGATTAGCTAAACGCACTTTATAAATGCATAAAGTGCTAAAAAACAACAACTAGTAATTTTTCCATAAAACACGAAGTAAACAGCGTAATTACATTAACAAGATAAAGAGACTGTCGAGTGAGTGATTTATTATCTCAAGAGGAAATTGATGCACTTTTACATGGTGTAGATGATGTTGAAGAAGAAGACATTGTAGAAGACTTTTCCTCAGCTGAGGGGACGATGGATTACGATTTTTCTTCTCAAGATCGTATTGTGCGTGGGCGCATGCCAACCTTAGAAATGGTTAATGAACGATTCGCTCGTCATATGCGTATTAGCCTATTCAATATGATGCGCCGATCCGCTGAAGTGTCGATAAACGGCATTCAAATGATTAAATTTGGCGAATACGTACATACTTTATTTGTGCCAACCAGTTTGAATATGGTGCGCTTTCGACCACTTAAAGGCACTGCACTCATTACCATGGAAGCTCGTTTGGTTTTCATTCTAGTGGATAACTTTTTTGGTGGCGACGGCCGTTATCACGCGAAAATTGAAGGTCGTGAATTTACACCAACAGAACGTCGCATTGTGCAAATGCTACTAAAAATTATTTTTGAAGATTATAAAGAAGCCTGGTCGCCTGTTATGGATGTTTCTTTTGAATATCTTGACTCAGAAGTAAACCCTTCAATGGCCAATATTGTAAGCCCAACTGAAGTGGTTGTTATTAGCTCTTTTCATATTGAACTTGATGGCGGCGGCGGCGATTTTCATGTGGCACTTCCTTATTCTATGTTAGAACCTATTCGAGAGCTGCTTGATGCCGGTGTACAAAGTGATAAAGAAGATACCGACATGCGGTGGTCGAAGGCGTTGCGCGATGAAATAATGGATGTGCCGGTTGAAATTTCAACAAAATTTATCGAAGTTAAATTGTCATTACAAAAAATTATGGATATGAAAGCCGGTGATATTATTCCAATTGAAATGCCAGATCATATAACGGTGTTAGTGGAGAGTTTACCCTCGTTTAGAGCTAAGTTAGGGCGTAGTCGTGATAATTTAGCATTAAAAATAGAATCAAAAATTAAACGTCCAGAGCAAGTTAAATCTGAACTTACCATTCTTACTAAAGGTGGCAAGCGCTTAGACAACGATTCTGATCTGCATTTATTAGAAGATGATTTATAACCCGTTTTAAAAGAAAATTTTAAAATAACTTGATTAAATGTGGTGTAAAAATCGCATAACAGCATAATAAGTAATAACAAACGAGTAGCGTGGATATTTTGACGGTACGCGATGAAAATTGAGGCAATGCAACATGAGTACAGATAACGAAGATGATTTGAGCCAATGGGATGAAGCAATGGATGAGCAAGCCGCATCTGAAGCTGCTGAAACTGTTGAGTTAGAAGACCTACAAGAAGATAGTGAAACTATTTCAGGTGAAGAGAAACATAAACTCGATGCTATTTTAGACATTCCTGTTACCATTTCAATGGAAGTAGGGCGCAGCCACATTAGTATTCGTAATTTATTACAGCTTAATCAAGGTTCAGTTGTAGAACTTGACCGCGTTGCAGGCGAAGCTTTAGATGTATTGGTTAATGGTACCTTAATCGCTCACGGCGAAGTGGTCGTGGTAAACGACAAATTTGGTATTCGTTTAACCGATGTTATCAGTCAAGTTGAACGAATTAAAAAGTTAAAATAGCTACTAATGAAACAAATTTTATCGGGCATACTTATCTGGTTAGCTTTTGTTGCACCTAGCTTTACTGCAGAAGTAGTGAGTGAAGAGTTAGCGAGTAATAAAGTAGCGAGTCATATATCATCAGTTGAAGTGCTATCAACCGCTGACGTACCTTCGGGAGAAAAATCGCCTAGTGCAGCAGAGATAGCAACCCCGGTAATAGAGAAAACAGCTCCAGTTGAAGTGGGGAAACATGTAGCCGCCAATATGGATGCCATGAGCATGATACTGTCATTACTGATGGTACTTGTGGTTATTATCATTAGTGCGGTTATTTTAAAGCGCTTTCAAGGTGTGCGCCATAGCATTAATGGGCTGAAAATAGTGACTAGTTTACATTTAGGCGCTAAAGAAAAGTTAGTTGTGGTACAAGCAGGAGAAAAGCAGCTTTTACTCGGCGTTACCACTCAACAAATTAGTTTACTAGAAACACTTGATGAACCCTTAATAAGTGCAAAAGAAAATAGCGTTGATTTTGCTCAGTCGATAGCGAAACTACTTAAACAAAAAGCGATAAAAACTTATGATAAACAAAAATAAAAAGTCATTATTATCATTAAACAAAATCGTAACTTTACTGGTTACGATTTTGTCGTTTTTACTCATCAGCAATAGCAGTTTTGCTGCTGACGATCTTTCGTTATCGGCATTAAAATTAACCACTAACCCTGATGGCTCGCAAGAATATTCAGTAACCTTACAAATATTAATTTTTATGACTGCGCTGAGCTTTATCCCTGCAGCAGTTATTATGATGACATCTTTCACCCGTATTGTGGTGGTTATGGCTATTTTGCGACAAGCTTTCGGCTTGCAGCAAACACCGTCAAACCAAGTCATTATTGGTATTACCTTATTTATGACATTGTTTATTATGACGCCGGTTTACAACGAAATTAATGAACGCGCGATTCAGCCCTATCTACAAGAACAACTCACTTCTGTTGAAGCAATTAACAAGGCAAAAGTTCCTTTACGTGCTTTTATGTTAGAGCAAACCCGTATTAAAGATCTTGATACATTGGCCCAAATGGCGGGTATTGAACAAGTCGACCAGCCTACTGATTTACCCATGACAGTTATTATTCCAGCCTTTGTGATTAGTGAGTTAAAAACGGCTTTTCAAATTGGTTTTATGTTATTCATTCCATTTTTAATTATTGATTTAGTGGTAGCGAGTATTTTAATGGCCATGGGTATGATGATGCTCTCGCCGATGATTGTATCTTTACCCTTTAAGTTAATGTTATTTGTGTTAATTGATGGTTGGAACTTAGTTATTGGTACATTAGCAACAAGTTATGGCATGGGAGCAACCTAATGGGTCCTGAGGTATTTGTTGATATTTTACGCGATGCGTTATTGCTCGTTATTATCTTGGTCAGTGCCGTTATTGTGCCCAGTTTAATTATTGGCTTGGTGGTTGCGGTGTTTCAAGCGGCAACCTCTATCAACGAACAAACTTTAAGTTTTCTACCACGTTTAATTGTAACGTTACTCGCGTTAATTATGGGCGGCCATTGGTTGGTGCAAAAATTGATGGATTATTCCATCAGACTCATTGGTAGTATTCCTAGTGTGGTGAGTTAACCATGGAGTTTACTGAGTCAGTTATTAACCAAAGTATGGCTGACTTTTTACTGCCGCTTGCGCGTATTTCAGCCATGGTTATGGCCATGATAGGGTTAGGCGCTAAAGCTATTCCTGGACGGGTTAAATTGTTTTTTTGTTTAGCCATTACTGTTGCTGTAATGCCTGCACTCCCTCCTGCTCGAGTTGACAATATGTTTTCACTCGCCACAGCCTTGCTTGTTGGCGAACAACTCATTATCGGCATCATGTTAGGTTTTGTCACCGTAATGGTGGTTAACACCTTTACTTTAGCCGGGCAAATTATTGCTATGCAAACCGGTTTAGGCTTTGCCTCTTTGGTCGATCCTGCCAGTGGTACCAGCGTGCCTGCAGTAGGGCAATTTTTCTTAATTCTATCTTCATTGTTATTTTGGGCGATGGATGGTCATTTAGCATATTTGCAATTTGTAGTTGCCAGCTTTGACACTATTCCTATTCCCGCACCTGAATTTTCCAGTATTAAGTTTAAAGAAATTGCTGAATGGGGAGGGTGGATGTTTGCTACGGCATTGTCACTGGCAATTGCACCTTTAACAGCCATGTTATTAATTAACTTCTCATTCGGTATTATGACCCGAGCAGCGCCTCAACTGAATATATTCGCCATTGGTTTCCCTATTACCATGTGTGCAGGTTTATTAATTATGTGGCTCACCATGGGTAATTTTTATAGTCACTTTGTTATGCAGTGGCAACGGGCTTTAGATTTTAGCTGTTACCTGATTGACTGTGGAGCAACGCCCTAATGGCTGAGTCAGACAGCGGTGAAAAAACCGAAGAACCCACAGCGAAAAAACTTTCCGATGCAAAAAAGAAAGGTCAAATTGCCCGTTCAAAAGATTTAGGAACCATGTTTGTATTGGTTGGCGCTGCTTTAGCGATTATGTTAATGGGGAGTTCTTTGGTTACCGGTTTGTCTACAATGATGAAGCGATTATTTAGCTTAAACCGAAAAGAAACCATGGATGTACATGCGTTATATCAAGTAGCAAGCGACGGAGTAAGTTCAATAATAGTGCCCTTTCTTTGGATACATATTATTATCGTTATAGCCGCCTTAATCGGTAATATGATATTGGGCGGGATCAGTTTTTCTTGGCAAGCTATGGCCCCTAAAGCAAGCAAGTTATCGCCAATGGCAGGCTTTAAACGAATGTTTGGCGTGCAAGCTTATGTTGAGCTTATTAAATCTATTCTCAAATTTTTTGTGGTATTTATTTCAGCTTATTTACTGTTAAGTGGTTTGTTTGATCAAATAGTAAATTTAAGCACAGAAAACATCCCTAATAACTTTTCTCATGCCGTTTCATTACTGATGTGGATGTTTCTAGCTTTGGCACTCTCTATTGGCATTATTGTTGTTATTGATGCGCCATACCAAGTTTGGAACCACAATCGCCAACTGAAAATGAGCAAGCAAGAAATTAAAGACGAAATGAAGAACTCTGAAGGTAGCCCTGAAACTAAAGGCCGCGTGAGAAGAGCACAATATGAAATGTCGCAACGACGCATGATGCAAGATGTCCCGAGTTCTGACGTGGTTATCACTAACCCAACGCATTATTCTGTGGCACTTAAATACGATGCTGAAGTCGGTGGAGCACCTATATTGGTTGCTAAAGGGATTGATGAAATGGCCCTGCATATTCGCACCATAGCCAAAGAGCACAATATTGAGATTATCGCATCTCCAGCCTTAGCAAGATCGCTCTATTACACCGCCGAGCCCAACGAAGAAATTCCAGAACAATTATTCGCAGCTGTTGCACAAATCCTCGCATTTATTTTCCAATTAGACGCACATAAAAAAGGTAAGGCAAGCCGACCAAAAGCCGTAGCCAAAAACCTCCCCATTCCCGATGATTTTAGATATTAAAAAAATAAAGATAAGCTGTCAGTTTTAAGCTATCAGCTATCAGTTAAAGGATGTTAGTTTTAAGTTTGAAGCTGTCTCTCTGTCTTAACTGACAGCTTAAAACTGATAGCTTACAGCTTTTGTATTCGTCTTTCAGTTTGAAGATAGTTCAAGAACAAAAGCAGCTGACAACTTAAAACTGTCTATCTGTCTTAACTGACAGCTTAAAACTGATAGCTTACAGCTTTTGTATTCGTCTTACAGCTCTTCTCTCCGTTAGTTGGTCTGATTATTGCTTTTGTACAGTTATGTCAAAAAATTATCCTTAAGAGCTCATGCAGTTAGCCGCTACTTTTAATAATATAAAGAAACAAAAACTTAACCTACTTTCAGGGCTAGGTACGCCATTTCTTGTCATGGCGGCACTGGGTATGGTTATTTTACCTATGCCGGCGATGTTGCTTGATATTTTATTCTCTTTCAACATCGCGCTGTCTTTGGTGGTGTTATTAATTACGGTTTATACCCTCAAGCCACTTGAGTTTGGCTCTTTCCCTGCGGTGCTCTTAATTGCCACTATTTTGCGTTTAGCACTTAATGTTGCAAGTACTCGAGTTGTTTTATTGGAAGGTCATGAAGGACCAGATGCAGCCGGTAAAGTCATTGAAGCATTTGGCTCGGTTGTTATCGGTGGAAACTATGCCGTTGGTTTAGTGGTATTTGCCATTCTTATTATTATCAATTTTGTTGTGGTAACAAAAGGTGCGGGTCGTATTGCTGAAGTTACCGCACGATTCACACTCGATGCTATGCCTGGTAAACAAATGGCGATCGATGCAGACTTAAATGCTGGTTTTATTACTGCTGATCAAGCTCGCGAACGTCGAGTTGAAGTCACCAGCGAAGCCGATTTTTATGGTTCAATGGATGGTGCTAGCAAATTTGTTAAAGGCGATGCCATCGCTGGTATTTTAATTTTATTTATCAATATTGTTGGTGGTTTAATCATCGGCATGGTTCAGCATGACTTATCGTTTGATAGTGCGGTTGAAATTTATACCTTACTTACGATTGGTGATGGTTTAGTTGCACAAATTCCTGGCTTACTATTATCTGTTGGTACAGCCATAGTCGTAACACGTCAAAACACTTCTCAAGACATGGGCGAACAAGTTAGTAGCCAACTTGGTCAAGGGAAATCACTTTACATCGCAGCAGGTGTTATGTTCGTTATGGGCATAGTGCCGGGTATGCCGCATCTTGCCTTTTTAACTTTTGCGGTATTAATTGCTGGTATCGCATTCTTTAGTAACAAATATAAAGTCGCCAAAGCCGCACAATTGGTTGAAGACACTCACGCAGAAGAAGCGCAAACCATAAAACAAGAAGCTGAGGTTAAAGACCTTGGTTGGGATGATGTTAATCATGTTGACATTATTGGTCTTGAAATAGGTTATCGACTTATTCCATTAGTAGATAAAGCTCAAGGCGGAGAGCTACTTAACCGTATTAAAGGGGTTAGGAAAAAACTTTCACAAGAGTTCGGCTTCTTGGTGCCAGCCGTACATATTCGTGACAACTTGGATTTAGACCCGAATAGCTACCGTATATCATTAATGGGCGTTACCGTTGGCGAGGCGGAAATTCGCCACGATAATGAGTTAGCGATAAACCCAGGCCAAGTGTTTGGTAAGCTTGAGGGTATTGCAACAAAAGACCCAGCCTTTGGTTTAGATGCCGTATGGATCAAGCAAGATCAACGAGAACATGCACAATCATTAGGTTATACGGTTGTTGACTCAGCAACCGTGTTGGCAACTCATTTAAGCCAAATTTTAACCAACAACACAGCACAATTGTTAGGGCATGAAGAAGTACAAAACTTACTTGATATGCTTGAGAAAAGTTATCCGAAGCTTATTGAAGGGCTTATTCCAGACGTATTATCGTTAGGCACTATCGTAAAAGTATTGCAAAACTTAATGAACGAAGGCGTTGCGGTGCGTGATATGCGCAGCATAATTCAAACATTAGTTGAATACGGCCCTAAGAGCCAAGACCCTGAAGTGTTAACCGCCGCAGTGCGTATAACCTTGCGTAAATTTATTGTTCAAGAGCTCGTAGGACCAACCGTTGAAGTACCTGTCATAACTTTGTCACCAGAGTTGGAACAAATGTTGCACCAGTCTATGCAAATGGCTGGAGACGATGGCGCAGGTATCGAACCAGGCTTAGCAGAACGATTACAAAAATCTTTGACCGACGGTGCACAACAGCAAGAAATGGCTGGCGACACACCTATTTTATTAACGTCAGGCATTTTACGTTCGGTACTTGCTAAGTTTGTTAAATATACCATCCCGGGGTTACGTGTTATTTCTTATCAAGAAATTCCGGATGACAAACAAATTAAAATTGTTAGTGCTATTGGCCAGTAAAAAATATTTCAACGTAGTTGTACTGAATGATAAGGGTTGGCGATGAAAATTAGACGTTATGTAGCAAAAGATATGAGAACTGCACTCGCGCAAATTAAAGATGAGTTGGGTGTAGATGCAGTAATTATGTCAAATAAAAAGATTGCTGAAGGTGTCGAATTAATGGCTGCGGTAGATTATAACCAAAATATTAAACCTGTTGAGTCGAAACAAGAAAATAGCGCTGCAAGCCCAGAGCCAAACGCATTCAATAATAGCCAACCAGCGAGCCGGGTTGATATAGCTGAAGACACTGTCGCCATCAGCAGCGCCCCACAAGCTGCGGAGCAAACCTCAAATGTACCTGTTGACAGTTTAGCTGCGTTATTAAGCAGACAAGTTCAGCAAAATGGCTATGATAAAGCACCGGCCACACGTGCGTTCAATAGTAATATAGAAAATTCAGCCGTTAACGTAACCACGCATTCAGCTGTAAAACCTAATGCTGCTGAACAAGTTGCCGAACAAGATATTGAACAACAGTTTAAAAACTTTACTTCTCGTTTAGAGCAAAGCTCAGCTTTTGAGCCTAGCAACGACTTCCCTAATCAACAACAAGCTAGTATTAATCATTCAGCAAACTTAAATAATGATTTTGAAAACAAGCCTGCTCCTAGTGAACGTCAAATAAGTGGCAGTGAGTTTGAAAACATGCAAAAAGAAATGTCGTCTATTCGCCAGTTATTAGAGCATCAAATGTCTGGATTAATGTGGCAAGACATGGCACAAAAAGATCCAATGCGTGCGTTACTCGTCAACAAATTAATGGCGATGGGTTTAAATGAACAAGTGGCAGATCAAATTGCGGGTTACATTCCTGCTAATAGTGAAGAAAAAGACGCATGGCAACAAGCAAAACATATTATAGCGGAACAATTAAACACAACGAATAACGATATTATTCAGCGCGGTGGCGTAGTTTCTCTTGTCGGTCCTACTGGTGTTGGCAAAACAACAACCATTGCAAAGTTAGCGGCTCGTTTTGCACAAGCACATGGTGCTGATCAAGTGGTATTAATTTCAACTGACAGTTACCGCATTGCTGGATTTGAACAACTTGCCACCTACGGGCGCATTATTGGCTGCCAAGTAAAACTTGCTAATGACGGCAATGAACTAGACACCTTGTTACAACAGTTTTCGCAAAAGAAATTAATCCTAATAGATACCGCGGGTATGGGGCAAAGAGATATGCGATTGACTGAGCATTTGACTACCTTAATTTCTAATGCGCGTGTTAGAATTCGTAATTACCTAGTGTTAGCAGCCAATACACAACAACGTGTTATGCAAGAAAATGTTGAACGTTTTAAACGTATTCCTCTTGCCGGTTGCATCTACACTAAATTAGATGAGAGTCTTAGTGCTGGTGAAATTATCACTACCTCACTACAAAATGGATTAGCTATTGGCTATCTTACTGATGGACAAAGAGTTCCAGAAGATATTAAGGTTGCAAATGCTGAGAAATTAGTTACGCTTGCAGATAGAATGGCAAATAAGTCTCAAAGCTCAAATGCTGTTTCTTGGCGCACACCCGTAACAGCTGTTGCAGTTTAGTCGCCTTTAAATTGGCAGAGCAATTATACTGATTGAATATTTATGTCAATTGGTATTATATAGAGAAATTACTTAGATGATAGATCAAGCGAGCGGCTTAAGAAAAATGCAAGATCCCCAACAAATTAAAGTCATAGCAGTGTCAGGTGGTAAAGGTGGCGTTGGCAAAACCAATGTCTCATTAAATACTGCTATTTCCCTAGCTAAACTAGGCAAGCGCGTACTCGTGCTAGATGCTGATTTAGGTTTAGCGAATGTTGACGTTATGCTAGGTTTACGGGTGCAACGAAACTTGTCTCACGTATTATCTGGCGAATGTGAACTGGACGATATTATTATCCAAGGTCCAGGTGGTATCAATATAATTCCCGCGACATCGGGCACACAATCTATGGTAGATTTAACGCCTGCTGAACATGCTGGGCTAATACGTGCCTTTAGCGATATGCAAACCAAATTTGATATTTTAATTGTTGATACAGCCGCTGGTATCTCCGATATGGTTTTGAGTTTTTGTCGAGCATCTCAAGACGTATTATTGGTTGTATGTGACGAACCTACTTCAATTACAGACTGTTATGCACTTATGAAGCTGTTAAGTCGCGATCACGGCTTATTCAAATTCAAAGTAGTGGCGAATATGGTGCGCAGTGCCAAAGAAGGCCAAAACTTATTTGCCAAGCTTTCAAAAGTTACCGATAGATTTTTAGATGTAACTTTAGAGCTTGTTGCCGTAGTACCCTTTGATGAAAATATTCGCAAATCAGTGAGAAAACAACAAGCAATTGTTGAAGCATATCCTGACTCCCCTGCATCTATTGGCTTTAAATCTCTTGCCAAAAATATTATCAGCTGGCCAGTGCCCAAAGAGGCTTCAGGACATTTAGAGTTTTTTATCGAGCAATTGCTAGAACACTAACAACCAAAAAAGTGAGCTATAGTGGGAAAACTACATACTTATAGTGTTGATAAATCGGCTTTGTTAGAACAACACACGGTGCTTGTAAAGCGTATCGCTTATCATTTACTTGCCCGATTACCCGCTAGTGTAATTGTTGATGACCTTATCCAATCAGGCATGATAGGCCTACTTGAAGCATCAAACAACTTTGACAATACCAAAGGTGCCAGCTTTGAAACTTTCGCTGGCATTCGCATTCGTGGTGCTATGTTAGATGAGATCCGACGCGGTGACTGGGTGCCTCGTTCAGTGCATAAAAATAGCCGTATGGTCAGTGAAGCAATAAAAAACTTAGAAGCTGAGCACGGTCGCGATGTGAGCGACTATGAAGTTGCTGAAAAATTAGAACTTTCAATTAATGAATATCATCAAATTTTAAACGAAGTCAGTGCAGGGAAAATACTCGGTATTGATGATTTAGGTGTGAGTGAAGATGTTATTGAAGTTGCTCATAGTCAGCAGCCAGATGAACCGTATGCTAATATTGAACAGAGCTTTTTCAAAAAGTCATTAGCTGAATGTATTTCCTCTTTACCCGAACGAGAAGCTTTAGTACTGTCATTGTATTATGATGAAGAGCTTAACCTTAGAGAAATAGGGCAAGTTCTTGACGTGAGTGAGTCTCGGGTTAGCCAAATACACAGTCAGGCGATGCATCGCTTAAAAGCACGTATGCAATCTTGGCAAAGTTAAGTAGAATAGTTAACTATAATAATAGAAACGTAGAAATTTAAATGTTCTCACCGGAGGGTGCCTTGGATAAAAATATGAAAGTACTTGTTGTTGATGATTTTTCAACAATGAGACGAATAATCAAAAACTTGTTACGTGACTTAGGTTTTACCAATATTTCAGAAGCAGACGACGGCAACACAGCACTGCCGATGCTTAAAGATGGTAACTTTGAGTTTGTTGTTACAGACTGGAATATGCCTGGCATGCAAGGTATTGATTTACTTAAAGCCATAAGAGCAGACAGTAACTTATCTCACATACCGGTATTAATGGTGACAGCTGAAGCTAAGAAAGAACAAATTATCATGGCGGCGCAAGCCGGTGTTAACGGCTATATTGTAAAACCATTTACGGCAGCAACGTTAAATACCAAGCTTGACAAAATATTCGAACGTCTTGGTTAATTATCAATTTTTGTTAGGCAAGGCTGTTTTATGAGTACAAAAACTAATGTCCATATTTCTTTAGAGCAAGCAAAGTTATTGGTTGAATACATTGAGTCTGATCAACAAGCTAAAGCGAATGAATTAATAGCAGAAATTCAAAGCCCAATTAATTCTGAACTATTCGAAGAAATAGGTAAGTTAACCCGCCAATTACATGACTCTTTGAATAACTTTCAAATTGATGAACGTTTAAATGATTTAGCGACAGCAGATATTCCTGACGCTAAAGAAAGGTTGAATTTTGTTATTAGTCATACTGAAGAAGCTGCTAATAAAACTATGGACGCCGTTGAAGCAATATTTCCGGTAGTTGATGGTATTCAAAAGCAAATTAGTACGGTTAATCCGCTGTGGCAAAAATTAATGCACAATGATCTTGATGTCGTTGAATTTAAAGCTTTATGTCAAGATATTGATGTATTATTGAAAACAACTGAAAAAGAAAGCAGTAAAATTCATCGCTTAATGACAGATGTTTTAATGGCACAAGACTTTCAAGATCTTACAGGCCAAGTTATTCGAAAAGTAATTGATTTGGTACGCGAGGTTGAAGAAAGCTTAATTTACATGTTAACCGCTTTTGGTATGTCATCAGAGAAAAATAAATCTGACCAGCTTCCTAAAGTAGGTGAAAATTTAGTTGAAGGCCCAATTATTAACAGCGAAAACCGCCAAGATGTTGTGTCAGGTCAAGACGACGTTGATGATTTATTATCAAGTTTAGGTTTTTAACAGGAGTTATTAAATGTCATTTGAACAAGATGAGGAAATTCTTCAGGATTTTTTAATTGAAGCTGGAGAAATACTTGAAACCTTGTCGGAGCAATTAGTTGAGCTTGAAAATGATCCTAATAATGCCGAGCTACTTAACGCTATTTTTAGGGGCTTTCATACGGTAAAGGGCGGCGCCGGATTTTTATCACTTACTGAGTTGGTAGAAACTTGCCATGGTGCTGAAAATGTTTTTGATACCTTAAGAAACCAACAGCGAGCGGTTACTTCAGAATTAATGGATGTGATCTTACAAGCATTAGATACCATTAATGAACAATTTGCCCAAGTGCAGAGTAAAGAAGCGTTATCAAAGCCAAACCCTGTTCTTATTACCGAATTACACCGATTATCTCAACCTGAAACTCAAGATGAGCAAGCCGCGCCGTTTGTTGATGCTTCTAATGAAGCCCCAGCTGAACCAACGGCTTCAAATGACGAAATGTCAGAAGATGAATTTGAGCGTTTATTAGACGAGCTTCATGGTGGTGGTTCACCAACTCCAAGTGCCCCTGTAGCGCCTAAAGCCCCAGTATCAAATAGTAATGATATTTCGGATGACGAATTTGAATCTTTATTAGATGAGCTTCATGGCAGAGGTTCATTTTCTTCAGATGTTAGCGCCCCAAGTCCGGCGCCAAAAGCTACTTCACCCGACGAAATAAATGATGCCGAGTTTGAGTCTTTGCTAGACGAACTCCATGGTAAAGGACAAGGCCCCAAGCCTGCAGCAGCGGCCGCTGAAAGTCCGGTCGAAAAACCAATAACACCACCAGCGGCAAATGTACCTGCCCCGAAAAGTCCTGAAGCTAAAGCTGAAGTAAAGCCTGTCGTTCAATCAGCATCGGAGGCAGGTGACAAAAAATCGGCACCAGCAAAACCAGCTCAAGCTGAAACAACCGTTAGGGTAGATACTAAGCGATTAGACCAAATTATGAATATGGTTGGTGAGTTAGTGCTAGTGCGCAACCGCTTAACTAGCCTGGGTTTGATCAAAGAAGACGAAGATTTAACTAAAGCAGTATCTAATTTAGATGCTGTAACAACTGATTTGCAAGGCGCGGTAATGAAAACGCGTATGCAGCCTATTAAAAAGGTTTTTGGCCGTTTTCCTCGGGTAGTACGTGATTTAGCACGTAGTTTAAATAAAGAAATTAAACTTATACTTGAAGGTGAAGAAACCGATTTAGATAAAAATTTGGTTGAAGCTCTTGCCGATCCATTAGTGCATCTTGTACGTAACTCGGTTGATCATGGTATTGAATCGCCAGATAAACGCGTTGCGGCAGGTAAGTCACGAGAAGGTGTTGTTGTATTATCGGCCTCACAAGAAGGTGATCATATTCTCCTCACTATTCGAGATGATGGTGCAGGCATGAACGCAAATAAACTAAAAGAAATTGCCATTGAACGAGGCGTTTTAGATGTCGATGCAGCCGCACGAATGTCTGATAAAGAAGCTTTTAGTTTAATTTTTGCTCCAGGGTTTTCAACTAAAACTGAAATTTCAGAAGTTTCTGGCCGTGGCGTTGGTATGGATGTGGTAAAAACCAAAATTACCCAACTTAATGGCACCGTTAATATCGACTCAGAAATGGGTGTTGGCACCATACTAGAAATTAAAGTGCCATTAACATTAGCAATATTACCGACATTAATGGTTGTCATTGGCAAGCAAACTTTTGCGCTACCTTTAGCTGCTGTGAATGAAATATTCCACCTTGATTTAACCAAAACCAATGTAGTTGATGGGCAGCTAACCATAATAGTACGTGAGAAAGCGATTCCACTATTCTATCTTGATCAATGGTTAGTGCGAGATTACGTTGAAAAGCCTCGAGATCGTGGTCATGTGGTAATTGTACAATTAGGTAATCAGCAAATTGGTTTTGTTGTTGACAGTTTAATCGGCCAAGAAGAAGTTGTTATTAAACCTTTAGACAGATTATTACATGGTACACCGGGTATGGCAGGCGCAACCATTACCAGCGATGGTGGTATAGCGTTAATTATTGATGTACCTAACATGCTTAAATATTATTCTAAAAAATCGATACTGAATAAGAAGTTACGTTCATAATACGTTTTAATATTAAGTTAACAGCGACAGGAAGTAGATTGTAAATGTCTTTTAAAGTATTGGTGGTTGATGACTCCAGTTTTTTTCGACGCCGAGTAACGGACATTCTCAATAATGATCCTGAGCTTGAGGTTATCGATGTTGCTATAAATGGTTTAGAAGCAGTTAAAAAAGCAATTGCGCTAAAACCTGACGTAATAACCATGGATATAGAAATGCCGTTACTAAACGGCATTGACGCTGTTAAACAAATAATGGCGCAAGCTCCTACCGCTATAATTATGTTCTCTTCGTTAACGCATTCAGGTGCTAAAGCGACACTTGAAGCTTTAGATGCCGGTGCGTTGGACTTTCTACCGAAAAAATTCAATGAAATAGCCAAAACCACAGAAGATGCAGGAAGTTTATTACGACAACGTGTCAAACAACTGGCAAGAAAGAAAGGTGCAGCATTACCTAGAATTTCTACTTTTCGATCTCGAGCTGCAGTTGATGCTAAAGCTAATTCAGATAATACAATTTCAGCTAGAACATCAAAAGCGACTGCTGATATCGGCAAATATCCTAATGAAACCGTCAGTAAAAAAACAGATAAAAGTTATAAGCTTTTAGCTATAGGAACCTCCACCGGTGGGCCTGTGGCTTTACAGCAGCTACTCGTTCAATTACCAAAAGATTTTCCCTTACCTATTATTTTAATCCAACATATGCCAGCTACATTCACCTCAGCTTTTGCTAGTCGATTAAATACACTCTGTAAAATATCGATTAAAGAAGCAAGCTCTGGCGATATTTTAAAACCTGGACATGCTTATTTAGCGCCTGGCGGTAAGCAAATGATCATTGATGGTACAGAAAATGCAGCAAAATTAAGAATACTGGAAGATAATTCTGAGCGGATTGCTTTCAAACCTAGTGTTGATATTAGTTTTGCTTCAGCTGCTAAAGTTTTTGGCGGTAATGTTTTAGGGGTAATACTCACCGGAATGGGTGCCGATGGTCGTGATGGTTCGCGGTTGTTAAAAAATAAAGGTGCTACTATCTGGTCACAAGATGAAGAGTCTTGTGTGGTATATGGTATGCCGCAAGCAGTTACCGTGGCAGGAATATCAGAACGTTCACTGGCGATTGACAGCTTTCCATCTGCAATTCTTAAGGAAATACAGCATGGATAAACTAAGTATATCAGGCTTGTTAATTGCCATTTTGGCGATATATTTGGGCTTTATAATTGATGGCGGTTCAATTTCTTCATTATTAGAATTACCCGCATTTATTATTGTTTTTGGTGGCACGCTAGGCGCAGTTATGCTGCAGTCATCACAGGTTCAATTCTTACACGCTATTACATTACTAAAATGGTTGTTTGTACCACCTAAATATGATGTTGAGCAAGGTATAGAATCAATTGTTGAATGGGCTGAAAAAGCACGAGAATCTGGTTTTTTATCTTTAGAGTATATTGCCGAAGAAGAGAACGATTTTTTTGTGAATAAAGGCTTAAATTTACTGGTTGACGGTGCCGAAGTTGAAAACCTAAGGGTTTCACTTGAGTTAGATTTAGATTTATACCGAGAACACAATTTACGCTCTGCACACGTTTTTGAATCTATGGGAGGTTATAGCCCAACAATAGGTATTTTAGGTGCGGTACTTGGCTTAATTCATGCCATGTCGAATTTAGCTGATCCTGAGTTACTAGGGCAAGGTATTGCCACAGCATTTGTTGCCACCATTTATGGTGTTGGATTTGCAAACTTAATATATTTACCGATTGCGAATAAAATTAAAGCGATTGTTCATCAACAAACCATGTATCGTGAAATGATGACAGAAGGAATAATCGCTATAGCTTTAGCAGAAAACCCACATGCCATTGAAAATAAGTTGTCGGCATTTCGGTTAGAACAATGAACCGTTTAAGAGCTCGTCGACATTTAGTTGAGCATGAAAATGTTGAGCGCTGGTTAGTCTCCTACGCAGATTATATGACATTATTGTTTGCGCTTTTTGTTGTGCTATATGCCATGGCAATGGTCAACGAAGAACCTTTTGAAACCGCCACAGAATCAATAGGTAAAGTATTTCAAGCTAATGAAGAGCAACCCAAAAATCGCGGCCATGGAGATGACATATTACCGGTAAATAGCGCTAAAACTAAAAAGCGTTTATACGGTAATGGCATTTTAACGGACGCTGGCCCTGAACTTGTAACAGGTGAAGTTACTTTATCAAATGTCTCAGATGCACAAGTAGGTACTACCTTAACGTCTTTAGAAAAAGACCTACATGAAGCATTATACGAATTAGTTGAGTCTGGTTATGCGCAATTGCAAATAGATGGCGATTGGTTAGAAATAGAATTAAATAGTGGCTTACTTTTTCCTAGTGGTTCTTCATCACCCACCAATGCCGCTAAAGATATATTGTTGGTTATTTATCAAGTTATTGCTGATGCTAGTAATTACATAAGAGTACGCGGATATACCGATAATCAAGCTATTGAAACAGAAATTTTCTCCTCTAATTGGGAATTATCGGTATTTAGAGCAACCGCAATTTTAAGAGAATTAGAAAAGCTATCTTTAAATCCTGCTCAAATGGCTATTGAAGGTTATGGACAATATTACCCAAGTGCAGATAATGCCACAGCCACTGGACGGGCAAAAAATCGCCGCGTTGTCATTGCCATTTCTAAATACGGCCTCGAAAAAGCTAATTTATTGGCAACACCTACTATTTCCGTTAAAGATGTTGAAGCCATTAAAAATATTGCTACTGAGCAAGATGATGAAATTCGCATTATTAGGCTTGAAAATGGTGGCATTCGCATAACAACAAGAGCGGAAGCTAATAACACCGAAGCCACTAATCCAACGGAAGAAAAAGAAAATGAATAATAGGAATTACGCTTGGTAGTTTGGACGGTTGCAAATCAAAAAGGTGGAGTAGGCAAAACTACCACCACGATAGCCTTGGCTGGATTATTAGCAGAACAAGGGCACCGTGTGTTGCTTGTTGACACCGACCCGCATGCCTCATTAAGTTATTATTTTGGTATTGAGTCTGAAGACTTAGAGTTAAGTGTTTATGATTTGTTTATGCAAGCTGCAAATAAAGAGCAAATTATGCAGAGCATGTGTCCCTCAAGTTACGAAAATATTGATATATTGCCGGCAACTATGGGGCTAGCGACTCTTGACCGTTCACTGGGTAACAAAGGCGGTATGGGGTTAGTATTAAAGAAAGCATTACAGGCAATTAAGAATGAATATGATTATGTCTTGATTGATTGCCCGCCTGTTTTAGGGGTGTTAATGGTAAATGCACTTGCCGCCAGTGATAGAATTATTGTGCCAGTACAAACTGAATTTTTGGCACTTAAAGGTTTAGACCGGATGATGAAAACATTAGATATCATGCAAGGGCAGCAACCCTCAGCGTTTAAATATACCATAGTACCAACCATGTTTGATAAACGCACAAAAGCATCTATATTAACTTATCAAAAACTCTTAAGAGCATACGGCGAAGCTGTTTGGACAGCTGTAATACCTATTGATACCAATTTTCGAAATGCCAGTAATGCGCAAAAAGTACCTTCAGACTTCGCGCCTAAGTCTCGTGGTATTCTCGCGTATCGAGATTTATTAACCTATCTAGTTAACTTAACTACACAGAGTAAGTAAGCACATGTCAAAATCTTTAGCAGCAAGTAAAAAATTAATGCAAAGCTATTTGTCAGAATTGCTTAATGAAGACGTAGAGCCAAAACTTGCGCCTCAAGCTAAAGAAAGCTCAGTATTGCCAGTAAAAGAAAAACAAGCACAACCATTAGAAAGTTTGCTCAATAATGCTAGTTTGTTGCAAATTGCCCAAGAGGCTGAAGAAACAGTACAAATTAAACCTTTATCATCAGCAAAAGCTAGCAATAAAGACTTACTTGAAAAATCAAAGGCTGAAGAACCACAAGTTAAAATAGAGCACGCTAACACAATACACAACGACACTATTTCACCTAGTATAAAATCGAAAGTGGCGATTAAAGAGCCCAACGTCGATGTTAATGTCAAAAATGCTGATGAAATTAAAACCCGTAAAAGCTTAGGTGGGTTCACAGAAAGCAAACCGCTAAGTTATCGCCAAGGCGATTTTCAAGCCATGTTCTTCGAAGTTGCTGGTTTAATCGTTGCAGTGCCACTTGTTGAGCTGGGTGGTATACATAGTAATAATAAAGCCACGCCACTGATGGGCAAGCCTGATTGGTTTAAAGGCGTTATGCTACACCGAGACGAAAAAATTAATGTCGTTGATACCGCGCTTTGGGTAATGCCTGAGAAATGTGACCAAGCATTGCTATCGGCACTTAATTATCAATACATTATTATGCTGAACAATTCTGAATGGGGTTTATCGGCTGAAAAATTGATAGATACCGTAACGTTAAAGCAAGAAGACGTTAAATGGTTAGATACGCCAAACAAGCGTCCATGGCTTGCTGGACTGGTAAAAAACCGTATGTGTGCACTGTTAGATGTTGATTCCTTAATTAAGTTATTGGAAAAAGGTGCAAATATAAAGCAAGATTAATTGATGAATTTAATCTTGCCAGTATACTTAGAGCATAAGAACTTTAGTTAAATAGAAATTTAAAGAGGTCAGCAGTATGTCTGATGAAAGACGCAATGCAAGTGAACGTGTAGATATTAATGATGAAGTTCTCCAATGGGTAACGTTCAAACTTGATAGCGAAACCTATGGTATAAACGTAATGCAAGTCCAAGAAGTGTTACGTTATACAGAAATAGCCCCTGTTCCTGGCGCTCCTGTATACGTTATGGGTATTATTAATCTTCGTGGCAATGTTGTTACCGTTATCGATACTCGCGCAAGATTTGGGCTTGAATCTGCAGGTATTACAGATAACACACGTATTGTGATCATTGAAGCTGACAGCCAAGTTATTGGTATTTTAGTTGATAGCGTTGCAGAAGTTGTTTATTTACGCGCTTCAGAAATAGACGTGGCACCCAATGTAGGTAACGATGAAAGTGCTAAGTTTATTCAAGGTGTATCTAATCGAGAAGGTGAACTGCTTATTTTAGTTGATTTAAATAAACTACTTTCAGATGACGAATGGGATGAATTAAAACAATTCTAACCATAACCAATCAGCCTGCCTTAGCGGGCTTTTATTTCTAGCGAAGCCAATAGTACTATGGAAAATATTCCTGCAAACTTAATCAGTTTAATCGCATTTGCCATTGTTATGCTTGTTGCCATGCTTTTATTGGCACTTAAAAATCGTTTTGCTCAACAAATCTCAGCATTAAAACTTCAAATACAAAGCCAAGATCTACAATTAATAGAATTGCAAAATTTGCTCGCTAGTAGTGAATTACAATTAAAAGCCATTCAACAACAATGTAATGACTCGCAATTAGAAAATGAACAAGTCAGTAAGCAGCTAGAACATCGTATCAAAGTAGCTCAAGAGCAGTTTACTAATCAATTTGAAACTATAAATCAGCTTTTACATCAACAACCTGAAGACAAGCTTTACTCACGTGCACAAAAATTAGTTGAACTCGGTGCCGATATAACCGAAATTATGCGTGAATGTGATATACCACGAGCAGAAGCAGAAATGCTCCTCGCAGTACATCGAAAAAATGTGGCTGAATAATTAAAAGCATTACGATGTTTTGCTAAATTTGAACGCCAATTACATTTTTAAATTAAACTCCTCAAGCTCACATGATAAACTAATCGATATAACTTAAATTTATGCTTAACCGTGGCGTATGGCTATTGGTTAAATAACAAGGAACCTGTCGTGAACAGTTCAAAAAAGATTACAATAATAAAGCCGATAAAATTAAATTTGAAAATGTTGTTTGTAATCATATTTTCTATATTTGTCAGCGCATGTTCATCAACACCTTCTAACGAAAAATCTGTATCAGATCCCAAAGATCCACTCGAAGCAATAAATCGACCTTTTTGGACATTTACCTGGGACTATGCTGATAAATATGTCTTTAAACCTGCTTCAGAAGGTTATGTAGAATACGTACCAACAGACTTACGCGCAGGCGTATATAACATGGCATTAAACTTAAATGAGCCATCAACAATCATTAACCACTTGTTACAAGCAAAGTTTACTGAAGCCGCTAAATCTACCGGACGTTTTGTTTTAAACTCTACTATCGGTCTTTTAGGTTTTTTCGACCCAGCAAGTGATTTTGGTTGGAACCGCAAAGAAGAAGAGTTTGGCGAAGTACTTGGCAGCTACGGCGTTGGCGATGGGCCATTTTTAATGGTGCCTGCTTTAGGTCCTTCTTCAGTACGTGAAGAAGTCGGCGACTTTGTTGATAGTTATTATTGGCCACTTGCCATTATAGACTTTTGGCCTAACTTAGTGCGTGCAGGTATTATCGGTTTAGAAACCAGAGCATCGCTTGCTGATCAGGAAAGTATCATTAAAGATTCTATCGACCCGTACGAATTTGTTAAAAATGCTTACTTTCAAAATATGCAATTCAAAGTTTATGATGGCAACCCACCGATTGAAGTTGACCAAGCAGAAGAAGAAAACATTGACGCCTATCTAGAAGAGCTAGAAGGCATGTAAAGTTAACTTCCTACAGTAAAGTTAGAAATAAGAAGCGAACTATTGTTCGCTTTTTTGATATTGAGCGATGGCTTTATCAAGGTATTTAACAGAGAAGTGAAGCATGATAGGTCTTAGCAGTATGAAGTACGCCGTTAATACAATCACTACCGATGCTGCTAGCGCTAATCCTTGCAAATTAGCAATAAATAGAAAGGGCGGGATCAGCAAGGCGAGTTTAATGATGTTTAATACGAACTTTTCAGGTGCAGAAAGCTTAGCCTGCGCTAAAGTTAAAATGGCTTGTCGTTGATGTAAACTAAACGCTTGTAGTGCCGGTATTTTGTTAGAAGAAAAATAAATAGTCATAAAGTTTCAATTCAGTATTCGCATAAAGCAAATATATCACTTTGATACAAAAATGACACTTAATGTGCCACGAGCAAATAAAATAGTTAACCTCATATTAAAGTGATACTCCCAAGCGTAAAACAAAGCCGTTCATTATTTAATTTTAGATAAATTTGTTAAAACGAGTTCCTCAGTGGCGTGCAATTTGCTAGAATTGCCGAAAATTTTATCAGTAGGTGATTTTTAAATGAATATCATAGAAGCTAACTTTGATGCAACCGGTAAGAAATTCGCAATTGTAGTATCTCGCTTTAACAGTTTTGTTGTTGAGAGTTTACTTGAAGGTGCAGTAGATGCACTTAAACGTCACGGAAATGTTGCAGAAAGCGATATTACCGTTATTCGTGTTCCAGGTGCATATGAGTTACCTGTAGCCGCTAAAAAAATCGCTGCTAAAGGCGGTTACGATGGCATAATTGCTATTGGCGCTGTTATTCGTGGTGGCACACCGCATTTTGATTTTGTTGCAGGCGAATGTAATAAAGGTTTAGCACAAGTTGCAATGGAGTACACATTACCCGTGGCATTTGGTGTTATTACTACAGACACTATTGAGCAAGCTATTGACCGTGCAGGCCTTAAAGTAGGTAATAAAGGCGCTGAAGCAGCGTTAAGTGCATTAGAAATGGTTAATGTGCTCGATAAGTTATAACAGGAAACTATTGTGAAACCATCACCTAGAAGAAAAGCCAGAGAATTGGCAGTACAAGCGGTTTATTCTTGGCAGCTAAGCCAAAATAATGTTGCTGAAATCGAGTTAAACTTTTTAACTGATAACAGCGCTCGTCGTTTCGACATCCCATACTTTCAACAATTATTTAATGGTGTAACAACCAACGTTGGTAGTATTGATGACAAAATAGCCCCACATGTTGATCGTCCATTAGATGATGTTGACCATGTTGAAAAAGCTGTTCTTCGTGTTGCGGTTTATGAGCTAACAAACTGTTTAGATGTACCTTATCGTGTCATTATCAATGAAGCGATTGAACTAGCTAAATCGTTTGCGGCTGACGATAGTCATAAATTTGTAAACGGCGTGTTAGACAAAGTCGTTAAGCTTGTTCGCCCGAACGAATAGTATAAAACTGGTTGTAATATGAAAGAGTTTGAATTGATCAAACGCTACTTTAGTGAGCAGATGATTAAACGCAAGGATGTTGTGCTTGGCATAGGAGATGACTGTGCAATAGTTACTCCTTCTGAGCGTCAGAATATTGCAATTACTACCGACACCTTGGTCGCTGGCGTACACTTCCCGCATGAAACTAGTGCACGCGCGATCGGCCATAAGTCGATTGCTGTAAACCTATCCGATCTAGCTGCTATGGGCGCTGAGCCTACTTGGATTTCATTGGCCATTACATTACCTGAAGTTGATGTAAAGTGGGTTGAAGAATTTTGTAAAGGGGCATTTGAATTGTGCGAGTTTTATAACGTGCAATTAATTGGTGGCGATACCACACAAGGCCCTTTAAGCATTACACTTACCGCTCAAGGTTTAGTACCTCATAATACCCACCTTAAGCGTTCTGGTGCAAAAGCGGGTGATTGGATCTATGTTACCGGTGAAATTGGCGATGCAGCCTTAGCACTTAAACATATATTTAAAGAGGTAAATGTTGCCCCTGAATATAGAGCAAGTGTACAAAAAAGTTTAGATTTTCCAACGCCTAGAATACTTGCAGGCCAAGCACTACGTAATTATGCAAGTTCTGCTATAGATCTTTCAGACGGATTAATTGCCGATTTAGGGCATATCTGTACTGCCTCTAAAGTAGGCGCTAATATTGTGCTCGACGACTTGCCTATTTCTAACGCATTGCGTGATACTGTCGGGCTAGAAAAAGCCTACGAAATGACGTTATCAGGTGGCGATGATTACGAGTTATTATTTACCGTTTCTGAAGATAATAAAGTCGGTATGGAAACTGCGTTAGCGAATACCAGTAATACAATTACCTGTATTGGTCAAATTAATGGTAGTGAAAAAATCACTACCACGCTAAACAGCAAACCCGTTGCTATTAGTACAAGCAGTTTTGAGCACTTCTCTGGTAGTAAAGCCTGAATATGACAAAATCTACGGCAAATTTTCGCCTTTTAAATCCTGTGCACTTTTTAGCGTTAGGTTTTGGTAGTGGTTTAGCACCAAAAGCACCAGGCACTTTTGGTACGCTAGCGGCTGTACCTTTGTTTTTATTAATGGCGCCGTTAAGTACGAATATTTACTTGTTGCTGTTAGTAATAATGAGCCTTGCTGGTATTTATATTTGTGGAAAAGCAGCAGAAGATGCTGGTGTGCCAGATCATGGCGCTATCGTATGGGACGAAATTGTTGGTTTGTTGATCACTATGTGCTTAATGCCAGTAACTTGGCAAACATTGCTGGTTGGTTTTGCTTTATTTCGTTTTTTCGATATTTTAAAACCTTGGCCTATTTCCTTTATCGATAAAAACTGTCATGGCGGTTTTGGCATTATGCTTGACGATATAGTGGCAGGTATTGCTGCTTGGGCGTGTATGATGCTTATTTTTTATTAAAACCAAAGCATCAGTAATACCAATTGAAATAAATAATCAATCATTTTAAGGCGGTCTAAATCGTCAATAACTGCGTTGTTTTCAATCCCAATAGCCCGCTATTGCTCAATCAAACGCCTTATTATTGAACAATTTATCCTCGCTTAAAATTGGTCAATAACTTATTACATTTGGTATCAAGTATTTATAAAGCGTTCAAATGTAATTAAAAAAGCCAAAGAAGTTATTCTTTGGCTTTTTCGTTTTAGTTATTGGTTAAATTAATTTAACAACCTAACTCTAATAGTCGCTTCAATTTGCTTTAACTCTTTAAGGGCTAATTCGCGGCTTTCAACTTCAATATCGATAACTACATAACCAATTTGTTCAGCGGTTTGTAAATATTGTGCAGCAATGTTGATATTGTGTTTAGCAAACATTTGGTTAATTTGAGTTAATACGCCCGGCTTGTTGTGGTGAATATGTAATAAACGACTCGTACCAACATGACCAGGTAGCGATACTTCAGGGAAGTTAACCGCAGACAAGGTTGAGCCATTATCTGAATATTTCGCTAGTTTACTGGCTACTTCAAGACCAATGTTTTCTTGAGCTTCTTTAGTACTACCACCAATATGAGGCGTTAAAATAACATTGTCAAAAGCGCGCAATGGGCTAACAAACTCTTCTTCGTTGCCTTTAGGTTCAACCGGAAAAACATCGATTGCGGCACCGGCAACTTTTTTACTGCTTAAAGCATCTGCTAAGGCATCGATATCAACCACAGTACCGCGAGATGCATTAATAAATATCACGCCGTCTTTCATCACTTCAAATTCAGCTGTACCCATCATGTTTTTAGTTTGAGGTGTTTCAGGCACATGTAAGCTTATAACGTCGGCTTCTTTTAATAATGCTGTCATTGTTGGTGCTTGGCTTGCGTTACCTAAAGGGAGCTTAGTTTCTATATCGAAAAAGCGAACTTTCATGCCTAACGTTTCCGCTAGAATGCCTAATTGCATGCCGATATGGCCATAACCAATAATACCTAGGGTTTTACCTCTAGCTTCAACTGAACCCGCAGCCGACTTATTCCAAACGCCACGATGTGCTTGGGCACTTTTTTCAGGAATACCGCGCAGCAACAATAACGTTTCACCTAAAACTAACTCTGCAACTGAGCGAGTATTTGAAAATGGTGCGTTAAATACGGGAATACCTAATGATTGAGCTGCAGCTTTATCGACTTGGTTGGTCCCAATACAAAAACAACCAATAGCAACTAGCTTTTTCGCATGGCTTAGTACTTTTGCATTCAAGTCTGTGCGAGAGCGTATGCCAATAAAGTGTACATTAGCAATTTTCTTAATAAGCTCGGCTTCTGAAAGGGAAGTTTTAAGATATTCAATATTTGAATAGCCTTTGTTTTTAAGCTCTTCAAGGGCGCTTTGATGAACCCCTTCTAAAAGTAATATCTTAATTTTATCTTTCGCTAGTGAATTATTGCTCATGGTTGTTAATCTTCTCTGGATCAAAAATTTACGTGTGCTAAACCTTAATTAAATAAGCGTTTAGATGGCTAGATACCTAAACTATCATATAGGGCATAAACTCTAAAGTGTTATTTTATTATTTTTGCACCGTCTTGTGTGCCGATAATTAATACATCAGCTGGACGATTAGCGAACAAACCATTAGTCACAACTCCTGCAATTGCATTAATGCTGTTTTCAAGGGCTTTAGGGTCGAGTATTTCTAGATTATGCACATCAAGAATAACATTGCTATTGTCGGTTATAACACCTTGACGATAAGCAGGATCACCGCCTAATTTAACTAATTCTCTCGCAACATAACTGCGCGCCATAGGAATAACTTCAACAGGTAATGGAAAGCGGCCTAATATAGGTACTTGTTTAGTATCGTCAGCAATACAAACAAAAGTTTTAGCAACTGCAGCAACAATTTTCTCGCGAGTAAGTGCAGCACCGCCGCCTTTAATCATATGCATATGTGGGTTAATTTCATCAGCGCCATCAACATAAACATCAATACCGTCAACATTGTTAAGTTCAAACACTTCTATGCCGTAAGACTTTAAGCGCTCGGTTGAAGCTTCTGAGCTCGACACCGCACCGACAATAGTTTCTTTAATGGTAGCAAGCGCATCAATAAAGTGATTTACCGTTGAGCCAGTACCTACGCCAACAATGGTATCTGCTTTAATATATTCTAGCGCTTTTACTGCTGCTGCTTTTTTCATTTCATCTTGAGTCATAATAGGCCTGTTAAAATCAGTTTTAAGTTATTAGGTGTCAGTTTTAAGTTATTAGCTGTCAGTTTTTAGTTATTAGGGGCCCGCTTTATGTTTTTGTCTTACTAAAGGCAGGCAACTCAAAACTAAAGATTACGCCAATATTATAACAATAGTATTAATATTGGCTTAGTCTTTATTTATCTAAATTGAGCTTATGTTTAGCTAAGGTTTTGCTAAGGTCAAACACATATTGTTTACTTGGCGTTACTATTTCTGGTAGTGGAATATCCCAAAGCTGAGAAGGTACATCTTCTATTAATTGAATATCATGTGCTAGGCCAATGGGGTAAGGCTTTAATGGTATTTTTTCATTAACATTTTTACCTTTCTGCTCACCGTTTTTGTTATCTTCAAGACAATATTTTTTGAACCATGTTGATAACGTTCTATCGTAAAATCCGCCGCCCATACCTAAGCGATTTCCTGTTTTGTCAAAAGCCACTAAAGGTGTAAAAATAATATCTATTTCATTAATATTTTTAATCAGGCGCACATCGAGCTTTGGTTCTAAAATACCGTACTTATTTGTTTGCATAATACTGCTTGGCTGATAATGCAAAAAGAGTAAATGCCCTGAGCTAAAGGGATGAAGCACAGGTAAATATACGTTTTTGTTATTTTGCCAACACCATTGAATAAAAAGCAGTGGGTCAAGCTCTCCATCGTTGGCTAAATACAATGCAATGTTATTTGCCGATAGCACATCAGGTCTTGCGGTTAATTGGTTGAGTAACTCACTCGATAGCTTTTGCTGCTCAATAATACTTAAGCTTTTTCGCTTTGCTCTGATTAACGATCTTATTTGGTTTCTAGTAGGCATAGTTTATGGCGATTTTTTGGTTAAGCTAATGAGTTAAGCTTTATGGGTTGTAAAAGTATGTTGTTAAAGCCAACCTACAAGAAATCAACAAAAATTGAAATACCTAGTTTTAGGTATGTGGTACTCGTGATAATTTCACTCAATAAAACTGTATTAGAGTAGAGCTGAATTAAGCTTTAGCTAAATAGAACAATGCTCCACACTATTATTTTAAGGCAAAAAAATAGCCAACATAATGTTGGCTATTTATCTTGATAATTTAAGCGCTAATACGTTATAAAAAATTATGCAGTAGTTGTTGTACCGTTAGTGTTCGCTGCAGGTACTTCATCATCTTCTGTTTTAAGTGCTTCCCAGAATCTAGACTTTAAACCAACTAGCAAAATAACAATACCAATACCAATGCTGAACAAGCTAATTTGGATATATAACGCAGGTATTTGTTCAACGTTATTTGGATCATAGTTACCCGCAAGTAAACCAGAAATAATATTACCAATAGAATAAGTTAGAACGAATACACCCATCATTTGGCCAGCAAATCTTCTAGGCGATAACTTACTTACCGCACTTAAAGCGATTGGGCTTAAACATAACTCACCAACCGTATGTAGGAAGTAAGTGGTAATTAACCAACCTGGAGCCACTTGTAAGCCACTTGCCGCATATTGTGCAGCAAAGAACATAACAATAAAGCCACTTGCCATGATAATTAAACCAGCAGCACATTTAATGCCGTAAGCAGGTGTTACCATTCTTTGACCTAATTTTATCCAAAAGGCAGCAAAGAAAGGCGAAAGTAAAACGATAAACATTGAGTTAGAGAACTGAAACCATGCCGTTGGTACTTCAAAAGAGCCAATCATGCGGTCAGTGTAGTCACGTGCAAATAAGTTTAATGAAGAACCTGCTTGCTCAAAACCAGACCAAAAACATGCTGAGGCAATACAAATTAATAACAACGCCCAAAGCTTTTTCTTTTCATTACCGGTTAAGCCACTACAAAAATAAATAACCGCGTAATAAATAACAAAAATTAGGGTAAATGCAATGGCAACATATTGTGCTAAGGCAATAGGGTCTATAACAATAACGCCTTGAAACGTTAATACAGTAATAACAGCAATAGAAACTAAACCAGCAATAATAACTGTCCAACTGTTACGTTGGCCTTTAGCTGATAAAGGTGCAACAGGTTTTGCTCCTACACCTTCTAACTTTGGTGCAGTCATTTTGTATTGAATAAGACCGGCAGCCATACCAATTGCAGCAGCACCAAAAGCATAATGCCAACCGAAATCAGAAGCTAAATAACCACAAATTAAATAACCAATGAAAGAGCCTAAGTTAATGCCCATATAATAAATAGCGTAACCACTGTCACGGCGTTTATCGCTTTCACTGTATAATTGGCCAACCATAGCGCCAATGTTAGGCTTTAATAAACCTGTACCTAAAATAACTAAAATTAAACCGATGAAGAAAGTTTTGTCATTTGGAATAGCCAGAACAATGTGGCCAAGCATAATAATAATGCCGCCGTACCAAACAGCACGTTGCCCGCCTAGTAGTCTGTCTGCTATCCAACCACCAGGTAAGCCCATGAAATAAACGGTACCGGTATATAAACCATAAATAGCTGTTGCTGAAGCAATTGTTATTCCTAAACCGCCTTCTTGTAACGTTGCCGTCATAAAAAGAACAAGTAAAGCGCGCATGCCGTAATAACTCATGCGTTCCCACATTTCAGTAATGAAAAGTGTTTTCAACCCGCCCGGATGGCCATAAAAGGCCTCTGAATTCTGGGTACTCATATAAAATCCTCAATAGGTAAGACTAAACACGGTTTAAAATTGTTTTTATTTCAACAGGCATAAATATCAGGTTGATTGTGTTTAGAAAAATTACAAACTTTTAATAATCAGCCCGTTTTATACCTTTGCTAGCCTTGAAAGGCAAGTCTGGCAGGTTAATCTTTTGTTAATGACGTACAACTGCCTAATTTTTGTTAGGTTAGTTGATATTGTAGCCACGCACGCCTAAGTAATGTTGAATAAAATAGGTAATTAACTCAAGACATTATTAACAGCAATTGCATGAGAAGGTTTAATAGTTATTGGTTGAACACCGTTTTTAAATGTGTAGTGAACGCATATCAATTATTAAGAATGTGTACTTAAAGTAAATTATTGTAAACAAAGTTATCCGTTACCTGTACTTCACCATATTACTTGTTACATTTTCTTCGCGATAAAAGGCGATTATTTAAGGACCTGCTATTTAACAATAGCTTTATATAAAAAACTGAAAATTAAACTAATTCGCACGGTTAGCCCTGCAGATAATCTGCGAGTTTATTTTACGAAACAGGTTAATAAAAAGTTACTTTAATCAAAGTACACTTACTGATAAACTCCACGCTGCTTTACTTTTAAATCTAAGTTCTGTCCCCCGTATATATAGGAAGAAATACGCGCCAATGATTCATTTTATTCGTCTACTGACAAGCCTTTTTGTTGTTTCAACACTCTCATTTAATGCACTTGCTGCACAAATTAGTCAACAACAAATAGCGCAATTTAAAAACTTACCTAAATCGCAGCAGCAAGCATTAGCGCAAAGCATGGGCGTTGATCTAAACGCTGTTATGGGGCAAATTTCTAGCGGGGGTCAACAAACGCAGTTATCTTCAACACCGGTAATGCCTAGACAATCTGCAACAAACAATGGCGAAGAGCAAGACTTAGCTGAAAGCACGACTTTTGACAACGATACCGAATTATTCAAACCGCTTGAAAGGTTTGGTATCGACGTTTTTGCTAATGCTCCAAGTACATTTACCCCCACTATGGATATTGCTATTCCTAATCATTATGTTTTAGGCGTAGGTGATCAGTTATCAATCCAAATTTACGGTAAAGAAAACGCAGAATATAATTTACCTATAACGCGTGAAGGCAATATTCTTATTCCTGATGTTGGACCTATTAAAATTGCGGGTTTAGCCTTTGCCGAAATGAAAAGCTTTCTAACAGAGAAAATTCAACAACGCATCATAGGTGTTAATGTTGTTGTTAGCTTAGCCGAACTGCGCTCAATGCGTATTTTTGTTTTGGGCGATGCTTATAAACCTGGCCCATACACCTTAAGTTCACTTTCAAGTGTAACGCATGCCATTTTTGCAGCAGGCGGTGTTAGTGATATTGGCTCACTTCGTAACATTGAAGTAAAACGTGCGGGTAAAGTAGTGCAAACGGTTGATCTATACGACCTGTTAATAAAGGGTGACTCATCAAGCGATATACTGTTGCAATCTGGCGATGTAGTTTTTATTCCTACTCAAAGCCAAAGTGTTTCTATATTAGGCGAAGTTAGAAGACCAGCTATATATGAATTAAAAAAAGGTGATAACTTTAACCAAGTTATAGAAATGGCTGGTGGCTTATTACCTTCAGCATATCCTCAATCAACTATGGTTGAACGTTACAACAAACAAAACTTACGCAGCATCGTTAACGTTGATTTAACGAATGTAGAAGCACGTAAACAAAAATTAAAAAGCGGTGATTACATACGCGTATTGAAAAGCTCAGGCATGTATGAAAAATCAATTACTGTTATTGGTGCCGTTTCACGTCCAGGTAAATACCAATGGCAAGAAAATATAAAAATTGCTGACTTATTACCCAGTTTAGACTCTCATATTTTACCAAGTGCAGATTTAAGTTACGGCTTAGTTATTCGCCAAAAAGATGCCGCTAGAAATATCGAAGTTTTACAATTCAATTTAGCTAAAGCAATAAATGACCATACTGACAATTCAACTGATAACTTAACCCTACAGCCAAGCGATAAAGTTTTAATATTTTCTAATGTAACCAAGTCTGTTGATGAAAAAATATCTTTAGACGAGTTAGCGTTTACCCAAGAGCAACTTTTTGCCAAAGAACGTCAAGAAGCTAAAACGTTACACAAAGAAGAAGCGTTTTGGAAAAAATACGGCGGAAATTCAACACAACGTGCATCAACCAGTGCCGAAGAAGATGAAGTAGAGCGTTTAATGAATCAATCATTAGTGCAAATTACTAATAATGCCGCTAATGGCCAAGTTGATATCCGCGAAATGGCTTTATTTTCTCGACCTCGCTTGTTAGCTCCTGTGTTAAGAAAACTTCGTCAACAAGGCGCTTCTGGGCAACCAATTCAATTGGTAGAAGTAGATGGACAAGTTAAATTTCCTGGGATTTACCCATTAGCTAAAAACGCTAAAGTAAGCGATTTACTGGCAGCCGCGGGCGGTGTAAATGAGTCTGCCTATTTAGCACGTGCAGAAGTAACACGAAATGAACTAACGGTTGAAGGTGCTGAAAAAATCTCGCTAGACGTAGACTTAGGTTTAGCCCTTAAAGAAGATAAAAGCTTTGATATAGCTTTACAAAGTAAAGACAGACTAAACGTACATAAAATTCCATCGTGGAGCGAAAATCATGTGGTTGAGCTGCGTGGTGAATTTGTATTCCCAGGTAAATACACTATTCGACGTGGCGAAACCTTGGCTGACTTAGTCGCTAAAGCGGGTGGTTTAACACAATATGCTCATCCAGACGGCTCAGTATTTACGCGAGAAAAACTGAAAGTACTTGAAAAGAAAAACCTAATAAAACTTGCGGGTGATTTACGTATTGAAATGGCGTCAAAATCATTAACAGAGCAAGGTACTTCAGCATCATACGACGATGCTCAAAAACTACTTGCAGATATTACAGAGTTAGAGCCAGTAGGGCGTTTAGTTATTGACTTACCGCACTTAATGGCTTCAGATAACAGTGAAGTTTTACTTGAAGGTGGCGATGTACTGTATGTACCAACTAAGAAGAACTCTATTAATGTTATTGGTCAGGTTCAAGTAGGCTCATCACACTTATACAGTAGCGTAATGTCAGCAGAAGATTATATCGCGCAAAGCGGTGGTATTAAAAAACGTGCAGACGAAGAACGTATTTATGTTATCTCAGCCAGTGGTAGCATTAAAATACTAGAACAAAGTAATTGGTTTGCAGGTGCAGCAGATTCTTCACTTAAACCAGGCGATACCATAGTAGTGCCGTTAGATTCTGAGTACATGAACGACCTTACTTTATGGTCAACAGCAACGCAGATTATTTATAATGCAGCGGTAGCTGTTGCAGCGATTAATGGTATTTAAGAGCACTTAAAGGTGGGGGTAATACTCAGCCTAACATTAAATTAAAGTGTGCTAAACATACACTAAAGTTAAAACTGATTAATAAGGGTAAAGGGTTGACAAAATGATACGTGATTTAAAAGATGTAAAAATAGCTATTATCGGCTTAGGTTATGTTGGTTTGCCGTTAGCCGTAGAGTTTGGTAAAAAATATCAAACGTTAGGCTTTGATATTAATCAAGCACGTATCAATGAATTAAATAATGGAAACGACAGTACCTTGGAAGTTAGCGACGAAGAACTCGCTGCAACAACTAATTTAAGCTATTCTTGCCAGCCTGAAGACTTAAGAAGTGCTAATGTTTATATCGTTACTGTTCCAACACCTATTGATCAGCATAAACAGCCGGATTTAACACCGTTAATTAAAGCGAGTGAAATGTTAGGTAAAATCGTCAGCAAAGACGATATTATTATTTATGAGTCAACTGTTTACCCAGGGGCCACAGAAGAAGCATGTATCCCCGTTGTAGAAAAAGTGTCAGGCTTAGTATTCAATAAAGATTTTTACGCTGGCTATTCACCTGAGCGTATTAATCCGGGCGATAAAGAGCACAGAGTTACTAATATTTTAAAGGTTACTTCTGGCTCTACACCTGAAATAGCCACTATTGTTGATGATTTATATCATTCAATTATTACCGCAGGAACACACAAAGCCAGTTCAATTAAAGTTGCTGAGGCTGCCAAGGTAATTGAAAACACACAGCGCGACGTAAATATTGCGTTAATTAATGAACTTTCAATTATTTTCAACAAATTAGGCATTGATACCTTGGAAGTTTTAGAAGCCGCAGGTACTAAATGGAATTTCTTACCGTTTCGCCCCGGCTTAGTTGGTGGTCATTGTATTGGTGTAGATCCTTACTATTTAACTCATAAAGCGCAATTAGTCGGTTATCACCCTGAAATGATACTCGCTGGACGACGTTTAAATGACGGTATGGGAGCTTATGTAGTATCGCAATTAGTTAAAAATATGCTCCATAAACGCATTCAGGTTGAAGGTGCCAACGTATTAATTATGGGACTTACTTTTAAAGAAAATTGCCCTGATTTACGTAACACTAAAATTGTTGATATTGTTAGTGAACTTAAAGAATACAACATTAATGTAGATATTACCGACCCTTGGTGTTCTAGCGAACAAGCCGAACATGAATATAACTTAACGTTAACAGATAAACCTGAGGCTGGTAAGTACGACGCTATTATTCTCGCCGTAGCTCATAATGAGTTTAAGGTAATGGGCGTTGAAGAAATTCGCAAGTTAGGTAAGTCACAACATGTACTTTACGATTTAAAATACATTTTACCAAAAGAGTCGGTTGATATGCGTTTGTAGTAAAGAAGCTATAAGCTATCAGTTTTAAGCTATCAGTTTTAAGCTATCAGTAAAATTATAGGGTTTATGTTTCAAACTGATAGTTTAAAACTAAATATTTAATGTAAAAAATGGAAGTAATAATGTCAAAATACGATGAAGTAAAAAAGCAACTCATTCAAACACCAAAAACTTGGCTCGTAACTGGTGTTGCGGGATTCATCGGTTCAAACTTGCTAGAAACATTACTCTTGTTAAACCAAAAGGTTATTGGTTTAGACAACTTTGCAACTGGACATCAGCATAATCTAGACGAAGTTAAAACAGAAGTATCTCAGCAGCAGTGGAATAACTTTACCTTCATAAAAGGCGACATCAGAAGCTTCGAAGACTGTGAAAAAGCACTATCAACTGAAAAGCTAACGGTAGATTACATTTTACATCAAGCGGCTTTAGGCTCTGTACCTCGTTCAATTGCAGATCCAATATTAACCAACTCGGCTAACATTACTGGTTTTGTAAATATGCTAACGGCAGCAAAAAACGCTAAAGTATCAACTTTTGTTTACGCTGCTTCAAGCTCGACTTACGGTGATCACCCCGCATTACCTAAAGTTGAAGAAAACATTGGCAAACCTTTATCTCCTTACGCGGTAACTAAATATGTTAACGAGCTGTATGCTGATGTATTTAATAAAACTTACGGTTTAAATACCACAGGCTTACGTTACTTTAATGTTTTTGGAAAGCGTCAAGATCCCGATGGCGCATACGCTGCTGTTATTCCTAAATGGACAGCAGCAATGATAGAAAACCAAGATCTATTTATTAATGGAGACGGTGATACCAGTCGCGATTTTTGTTTTGTTGAAAATGCCGTACAAGCTAATATATTAGCAGCGACAGCTAATGAAGAAGGCAAAAACCAAGTTTATAACGTAGCACTGGGTGACAGAACGACACTAAACGAACTATTTTCAAGTTTAGTTACAGCTTTAAAAAGCAATGAAGTTAATTATTCCAAACAAGCCATTTATCAAGAGTTCAGGGCTGGAGATGTTCGTCATTCACAGGCTGATATATCTAAAGCTAAAAACTTAATAGGCTACCAGCCAGAATTTAGAATTCAGCAAGGCATTAATAAAGCAATGCCTTGGTATATCGACTTTATAAACAAGCAGAAAAACTAATACCTAATAGAGAATGCCCAAATTAAGCTACAAAGGTAAGTTTGTAAGCGCAAGCGCCTATCATTTTGAAAATATTTTTGGGGTATATATTTAACGTATCCCCAAAGTTTATTATTTATATTAATAGAGTAATAGAGAATTAATATAAATACATTTCACCAAAAGTAACGCGTATATTTAACGGTAAATACTAGTAAAATCCGATTAATTTATACTCACTGATAAATATCAAATAGGAATTGGTAATAAAAAAGTAATAAACTCCTATTAACAAGTACGAAGACCTTGTTATAATGATTAATCAGTTTGGCTGTTAACACTACATGTTAATTTAAATGCCTCTAGGAATAGTTATTAAAATGAACTTAAATGCGAGTTATTGTGAAAAGTCATAAATTGCAAGGAAGTACTTCAAACGAAGTCAAGGCAATGAATTCAAACGAATATCATCATCAAACTAACCTTCCCGAAGACGACGAAATTGATCTAGCTGAGCTTTGGCATGCTATATGGTCGGGTAAGCTATTAATTATTGCTATTAGTGCTTTATTTGCTATTTCATCAGTTTTTTACGCAATTAACCAGCCAAATATTTATCAAGCAACAACTTTACTCGCGCCTACAAGTGAACAAGGAGGTGCTAGTGGTTTATCTAAAATGGCTGGTCAATTTGGTGGTTTAGCAAGTCTTGCTGGTATAAACCTTGGAGGAGGAAGTAGTAATAAGGTAAGTTTAGCTCTTGAAATACTAAAGTCTCGACTTTTTCTTGAGAATTTTATCTTTGAACATAAACTATTAATACCATTAATGGCTGCTAAAGATTGGGACTCTAAAACTAATACTTTAGTTATGGATGATGAGATTTATAATACTAGTACTGAAACTTGGTTAAGAGACGTTGATGCACCCAAAAAGCCAAAGCCATCACCTTGGGAAGCTTTTGAGGCTTTTAAAGAAATATTGTCAGTCGAAAGAGATAAAGAAAATAATATGGTAACCATAACTATAGAATACTTTTCTCCTGAAGTTTCCACACAGTGGTTGTTATGGTTAGTTGAAGATATTAATTCAACTATGCGCGAACAGGATGAGGTCGAAGCTCAAAATAGTATTGATTATTTAACGAAAAAATTAAAAGAAACCCAATTAGCAGATATGCAAACTGTTTTCTATCAGCTTATTGAAGAACAAACTAAAACAATCATGCTAGCTGAGGTTTCAAAAGAATACGTATTAAAAACCATTGATCCTGCTAATGCTCCTGAAGAAAAAGCCAAACCTAGACGCGCTTTGATTGTTGTTTTAGGTACTATGTTGGGAGGGGTGCTGTCTGTATTTATTGTATTTATTCGCTATTTTAGTAACGAAAGTAGAAAGAAAAAACTATCAAATATTAGCACCAACGCATCAAACTTAACAATAGGTAAATAGGAGTGTATTTGATGATAATTGCAGCTTTAACATCTTTTTGTTTTGCATTTTTAGCAATTAAAATATTTAAACCTATTGCTGTTGATGTCGGTTTAGTTGATAAGCCTAATGCTAGAAAACATCATGATGGTCAAATACCTTTAATTGGTGGTATTTCTATATTTGCTGCTATATTAGCCGCAAGCTTACTCTGGTTACCTAATACTTTAGAGCTTCGTATGTATTTAATAGCTTCAGCTATGATGGTGTTTATTGGAGCATTGGATGATAAATATGACCTAAAAGTACGCATACGTATCATTGGTCAAGTTATCATTGCGAGCTTAATGATTTACGGTGTCGGTGGTTATATCGCTAACTTAGGTGACTTATTTGGATTTGGTGATATCAAACTAGGTCCCGTAGGGATTGTCTTCACTTATTTTGCTATTATTGTAGTTATCAATGCCTACAACATGGTTGATGGTATCGATGGGTTAATCGGCAGTTTAAGTTTAAATACCTTTTCCGCTATAGCTATACTGTTTTTAATCAACGGAAATACTGGTTATTTAAGTTACCCGTTAATGTTAGCAACAGCAACCTTACCATATTTAGTATTTAACCTTGGATTTTTTAAGAAATATACCAATAAAATATTTATGGGCGATGCCGGTAGTATGTTTATTGGTTTAAGCGTTATTTGGTTACTATCGATGGGTACTCAAGGTGATAACGCTTCGTTTAGACCTGTAACTGCCTTATGGATCTGCGCAGTACCATTGATGGATATGTTAGCGATTGTTATACGCCGTTATCGCAAAGGTAAATCACCATTTAAGCCAGATCGTGATCATCTCCACCATATATTGCAACGTGCAGGCTTATCATCTCGCCAAACACTAATTGCGATTACAGGTTTCTCTGTTCTGATGTCCTTAATAGGTGTTTTAGGTGAGTATTTTCAAGTGCTTGAATCTATCGAGTTAGCCTTATTTGTTGTTATTTTTATTCTATATAATAAATATGCGCGACATTTTAGTTGGAAGTACAATGAGTCAGCTTAGCATCTTAAATATTTCGTTTTTTAGGAAGATGGGCTGATACTTTTTATCAACTCGTAAAACAAGCAAATACAAGATGACTAGATTTTATATTGAGCGTTATCGATATAAATTGATAAACAATCAATACTACGGTACTTAAGTGTAAACATTAATTATGATTAAAAAACGTATTTTAACAGTATTCGGTACACGTCCAGAAGCAATAAAAATGGCACCTTTAGTTCATGCGCTTGCAGCAGATGAAAGATTTGAAGCGAAAGTTTGTGTCACAGCCCAGCACAGAGAAATGTTAGATCAAGTTTTAGAACTCTTTGAAATAATACCTGACTATGACCTAAATTTGATGAAGCCTGGTCAGGACTTAACAGATGTCACCTGTGGCATTCTTCAAGGTTTAAAGCCTGTTTTAGCTGAATTTAAACCTGAACATGTATTAGTGCACGGTGATACTGCGACAACACTTTCTACAACTTTAGCCGCTTATTATCAGCAGATAAAAGTGGGACACGTGGAAGCGGGACTTCGAACTGGAAATGTCTACTCTCCATGGCCTGAAGAAGGTAATAGAAAGCTAACGGGTGCTATTGCTGATTTGCATTTTTCGCCAACAGAAATATCAAAGCAAAATCTACTAGCTGAAAATGTTGCCGTCGAAAAAATTATTGTGACTGGCAATACCGTTATTGATGCTCTGCACGATGTGATCAGTAAACTAGAAACTAATGTTGAGCTTAAATCTTCATTAAAAAAACAATTTAGTTTTTTAGATGATAAAAAACGCTTAGTACTTATTACTGGCCACCGCCGTGAGAGTTTCGGTGGCGGATTTGAACGTATATGTGAAGCGATTGCACAATTAGCAAAAGCGTTTCCTTATGTTGAATTTGTGTATCCAATGCATTTAAATCCGAATGTAAGAGAGCCAGTTAATAGGTTGCTTGCTGATTTAACAAATGTTTTCCTTATTGAGCCTCTAGATTACTTACCTTTTGTATATTTGATGAATAAATCATATGTACTATTAACAGATTCAGGCGGAATACAAGAGGAAGCACCTTCACTAGGTAAACCCGTACTTGTCATGAGAGATACAACAGAAAGACCAGAAGCAGTCGATGCTGGCACTGTTAAGTTGGTAGGTACAAAAGTGAATTCGATTGTAGAAGAACTGAGTTTACTACTATCTAACGAAGATGCTTACAAAGTGATGAGTTTTGCTCATAACCCTTATGGTGATGGTAAGGCCTGTTCACGCATTTTAGATGCTCTGTAAAGTAAAAGTTTTATCCAACTAATTTAAAAGAATTCATTATGTCATTTGATACAATTTCGGTAATTGGCCTTGGCTATATAGGCTTGCCAACAGCAGCGATGTTTGCTTCTCGTAAAAAGAAAGTTATTGGTGTTGATGTTAATCAACACGCAGTTGATACCATAAATAAAGGCAAAATACACATAGTAGAGCCTGAGTTGGACATGTTAGTGCATGCTGCTGTTACAGAAAGCTACCTTAAAGCAACAATAACCCCTCAGCCTGCAGATGCGTTTTTAATTGCTGTGCCAACGCCATTTTTACCTACTGTAAATGAAGGCGATATTCCAAAGCCGGATCTTAAATATATTGAATCCGCTGCAAAAGCAATTGCTCCTGTACTTAAAAAAGGTGATTTAGTGATTCTTGAATCAACATCACCTGTTGGTGCAACTGAACAAATGGCCGAATGGCTTGCACAAGCAAGAACAGATTTAACCTTCCCTCAAACTAATGGCGAAGAATCTGATGTTCGCATTGCTCACTGTCCTGAACGAGTTTTGCCTGGGCATGTTGTAAGAGAATTAGTAGAAAACGATCGAGTTATTGGTGGTTTAACTAATAAATGTTCAGAGGCTGCGGTAGAGTTATATAAAACCTTTGTAAAGGGAGATTGTGTAATAACAAATGCGCGTACAGCAGAAATGGCCAAGTTAACTGAAAACAGCTGTAGAGATGTACAAATTGCTTTTGCCAATGAGTTGTCAATCATTTGTGATAAGTTAGATATTGATGTGTGGGAGCTTATTTCATTAGCCAATCGTCACCCTAGAATTAATATACTTCAGCCAGGACCTGGTGTTGGTGGACATTGCATCGCTGTTGATCCATGGTTTATTGTTGCTAAGACTCCTGAGCATGCAAAATTAATACATTCCGCTCGCAAAGTGAATGATTCAAAACCGCAATGGGTTATTGATAAAGTGAAAATAGCAATAAGTGATTTTTTGCAGGCTAACCCTAATAAATTAGCCAAGGAGGTAACCATAGCATGTTATGGTCTAGCCTTTAAGCCTGATATCGATGACTTGAGAGAAAGCCCTGCGAAAAAAATCGTTCAATTGATTAGTGGCTTTCACTCAGGAACTGTTATGGTAGTTGAACCTAATATCAAAGCCTTGGGGGATGAGTTTAATTCTAATATAGTTTTACACGATATTAATTCGTCTGTTACCAATGCCGATATAGCTGTTTATCTTGTTAAACACAAAGAATTCAATAGAGATAGTTTATTTCTAAATAATAGCTTTATTATTGATGCTGTTGGTATTTAAAATGAATAAGTTACTACATTTAATTAAGTCAATCTCTAGGATGTTGCATTACTTAATGTATAGGGTTCTTATTCGATATTTTCCTAATGACTTCAGGCCTTATGCGTTTTTTCTTCCAAAAATTAGAAACTATGTTGTTAAGAGGTTTTTAATAGATGCAGGAATAAATATTAAAGTTAAATATAATGCAGATGTGTCGCCTAATATAAAATTAGGAGACAATAGTGAGCTAGGTGAGTCTTGCTTGATTTATGGAGGTGTTGAGATAGGTTCTGATGTTTTAATGGGACAAAATGTGAAGATTTTCACTAGAAATCATGTAACAACTAGCTTAGATGTTCCTATTAGACTGCAGGGAGAAATTTTTAAACCCGTAATAATTAGTAATGACATTTGGATTTGCTCAAATGTTGTGATTTTACCTGGTGTTACAATCGGCTCTCATAGCATTATTGCTAGTGGTAGCGTTGTGACAAAAAGCTTTCCTAAATACTCAGTTATAGGCGGAAATCCTGCCAAACTTATCCGTAAACGTAAATAAAAACTAATTCTGGAGTTTAAATATGAAGATACTTGATTGTACATTAAGAGATGGTGGTTACTATAATAATTGGGACTTTTCTCATGAGGTTGTTGAGGCTTATCTTAATGCAATGGAAAAAGCTAATATTGATTATGTAGAATTAGGTTTACGGAACTTTCCTAAATCAGGTTTTGATGGTGCATTTTCCTATACCACTGAGTCATTTCTTAAAACTTTAAGCTTACCAAAGGGCCCTAAATATGGAGTCATGGTTGATGCTAAAACCATTTTACAATCAACAAAGACAATTCAAGAAGCTGTTGATGCTTTATTTGTTGATGCTAAAGACAGTGTAATAGAGTTAGTTCGTGTAGCCGCACACTTCCACGAAGTTGAAAGTTCTGAAGAGATTATAACAGCCTTAAAATCTAAAGGTTATACTGTTGGTTATAACTTAATGCAAGCTGGAGGTAAGAGTGATGACGTCATTTCGGAAAAAGCAAAGATGGCTTCTCAATGGCAAGGCTTAGATTGTCTTTACTTTGCAGACTCTCTTGGCAATATGGATCATGACGAAGTAACACGAATTGTAAAAGCTTTACGTGTACATTGGGAAGGTGATATTGGGATTCATACTCATAACAATATGGGGAAAGCACTTGATAATACACTCACTGCGAGAAGTTTGGGCGTATCATGGCTTGATGTGACGATAACAGGAATGGGACGTGGAGCTGGTAATGCACAAACGGAAAGTCTTTTAGCAGTACTTGACGGAGTAGTTACTAAATATAAACCTTCAGCAGTATATGAGTTAGTGATTCGACACTTCGAAAAAATGCAAAAAGACTGTGGTTGGGGGAGCAGCTTGCTCTATTTTCTTGGTGCGCAAAATGAAGTTCACCCTACCTATATTCAGAATCTGATAGCAAACAAACACTACGGAACAGAAGAGGTAGTGGGGGCAATAAATTATTTAAGCCAGCTTGAAGGTACAACTTCATATAACGGTGACGTTATGGATACTGCACTATCTTTTAATACATCCAATAAAGAGGTCTCAGGTACGAGAGGCTTAAAAAATAAGTTTACTGGTAGAGAGTTATTGATAATTAGTAATGGTCCTAATCTTGCTCGTTACATATCAGCTATAGAGGCTTATATTGAGGAGCGAAATCCTATTGTTTTAGCTCTTAATGCTAATAGTTTAGTCGACTCTACATTCATTGATTATTATTGTGTATCACATAACAGTAAATTTTTGTCTGAAGGCGATGTTTATAAAAGTTTGAAATCACCTTTAATAATGCCTGCTCATAGATTCAGCGATGTTGAGTTAAATGATATTACAAATGAATACCATGATTATGGCTTTTTAGTTGAAGATAATAAATTTATTGTTGAAGATGAGTATTGCGGAGCACCTTTTGACTTAACATTTGGGTACGCATTAGCAATTGCTAGTCATGCTAATGCTAAAAAGATATCTTTAGTCGGTGTAGATGGCTATGAATTAGGTGATGTCCGTCAAAGTGAAATGGTTGATCTTATTGTTAGGTTTAAGCAATTCTCTCCAGACTCTGTTATGACAGCGCTAACTCCTACTAGTTACCCCGTAAAGCAAGGTTCTATTTATGCACCAAATCTATAGCTATGAAATATATATTTTTGACTGTGACGGAGTGATTCTTGATTCTAATACTTTAAAGATTCAAGCAATGAAAAAGAGCCTAGAAGTACTTTGTTTTGAGTCTAGTGAAATAGAACAGTGTATAAACTACTTCGCTAATAATTTTGGAAAATCGCGATTTCATCATGTTGAATACTTTATTGAAAGTATCCTGAATGTTAAAAAATCTGACAAAGATATAATTGCAAAAAAAATTCTGAAGTCTTTTTCTAAACAATGTAAGGAATTATATTTGACAGCGAATTTAACCCCTGGATTTCTTGAAATGATTCAATCATTACCTGGTAGAAAATACGTCGCAAGTGGATCTGAGCAAAACGAGTTAAGGTCAGTCTTCAAGGCTAGGGGGCTAGATCAGTATTTCGTTCAAGTGTTTGGCTCACCAACAGCAAAATCGTCTTTACTAGCCAATATTTTAAAATTGGAAATAGATAAAAAAGCTGTAATGATTGGTGATGCTGTATCTGACTTTGAAGCAAGTAGAGACAATGAAATAGATTTTGTTTGTTATATCCCTTTCTCGAATGTTACAGAGAAAATGCAAATGTTAGCTGTAACTCATAATTTTGATACTCTACAGTCTTGGCCTTATGGAAAGTTTAATTAAACAAAACTAGGATCTTATTAATATGAAATTTGCTGTTGTAATACCTGCACGCTTTTTATCCAGCCGCTTTCCAGGGAAGCCACTTATTGACATCCTAGGTAAACCAATGATTCAGCATGTTTGGGAGCGTTGTTGTCTTGCTGTAGGCCAAAAAAAAGTGTACGTGGCAACTGATAGCTCTGAGATAGAGAAAGTTTGTATAGGTTTTGGTGCACAGGTAGTAATGACTTCATCTGAATGTTTAACTGGTACAGATAGACTTGCAGAAGCCAATAAGCAATTGAAATGTGACTTCCTTATTAATGTACAAGGTGATGAACCCTTAATAAACCCTAAAGATATTAAAAGCGTTATTTCACAATATGAACAGATGCCGAATACTGTGATTAACGCGATGTGCCCCATAACCTCTGAAGAAGAGTTTCGATCGTTTACTGTGCCAAAAGTTGTGGCAAGTAAGACTGGAAATTTATTTTATATGAGTCGTTCAGCTATTCCTATATCTAAAAATGATGTGTTTTCTTTCGGGTTTAAGCAAGTTTGTATTTATGCTTTTTCAAAAGCACATTTGGAGTTTTTTTCCTCTCAGAGAATGAAAACACCTATTGAGAAGGTTGAAGATATAGAAATACTTCGTTTCTTAGAAAATGATATAACTGTTAAGATGATTGAAGTCGAGAGCTCAAGTGTTGCAGTAGATGTACCTTCCGATGTTGAAAAAGTTATAGCTAGATTAACTTCGAATTAAATGGGTAAGTAATTGAGTTTCGCACAAGGACGCAAGTTAGCGTTAAGCCCAAAAGTAACTTTAGCTTTATATCTGATTGCAGAAATTACTTCGAGAGCTGCCCCCTTTTTACTTATTCCGTATTTTAGTCGTTTGCTAGGAGCTACAGGCTTTGGTGAACTATCACTATATTATGGTAATATAGTGTTGTTTAGTGCATTATTCTCACTAAGTCTTGACGTCACATGCGCTCAATACTTTTACAAAAAGGGTGAGCGAAAAATAAGCAATCTAATATATATTTCTCAAGCTTATTATTTATTGTTGTTTTTTTTCTCGATAATTTTGCTTATTTTTAATGTTAATTCATTTACTTTAGCTTTTACAACTTCCGTATCGTTATCTTTTTACATGCTTTTATTAATACAAAAACAAGCTAGAAAGTACGTTTTACAATATATCCTGTGTCAGTTGTCGTATTCGCTTTTATTTGTTGTTTTATCATGCTCGTTAATTTATTATTTTAAAAGCTACATCAGTGTTGCAATCGCACAACTTATGGCTTACTCCATCCTGATTTTAATCATATCCAATAAAGAAATGATTTCTATGACAAGGGCTACTTCCTTTAGGTATTATAAATATATTATAAGCTTTGGTGGGCCGTTAATATTTCATAAATCTTCAGTTTATATAAGAGATGGGCTTGAGCGCTATTTTGTTTTTTTATTCTTTTCTAGCTACACACTTGGTGTTTTTTTTGCAGCTAAACAATTAGCGTTAATTATTTTAGTCCTAATTACAGTTATTAATAGGGCTTTATCACCTTACATTATGGAGAGCTTAAAGAATAATAAATTAACTTCTCAAATGCTAGCTTCTATTTTCTCTTTTCTAATACTGTTATTTCTAATTATTTATTATGCGCTCTATGTTTTTATTACACCAGAAGTCATGGGTTTTATCTTCGGTGATGACTATAGTGATTCTTATAAGTATGTTCCTCAAGTTGTTTTAGGAGCCTTGCTTTATCTTCCTTATACAATTTCAGTTAATATTTTATATTTTCATAAAAAAGTCAAATCAATATCATTAGTAACATTTTGTATATCTTTGCTTCATGTAGGTTATGTGTATTATTTTAGTTTAGAAGTGGATTTACTTTTTATGTCTTATTCAACGGTAATTAGTAATAGCCTTATATCACTCTGCATCTTCTTTATTGCTAGCAAAACTCTCAAGGATCAAGTGCAATGAATTTTTATGATTATAAAAAATTTGAAACGATATTGGTAAAAAACAATATTGATCTTGAATTATGGCCATTTTATAAGTTTATTTTATTTAATTCGGCACGGAAAAAGGTTATAAAAAAAGAATCAAAAAATATAAATTACTTTTACTTTTTAATTATTCTCTCTTGGTCTTTTTTATTGTTTGGTTTTTATGTATTTCGTAGTCATATTTTCTCCCCTTTAAATGGTATTGTTTTTGGTGCGTCAACTAGGCTTAATAACGAGGGAGATTGGCTATTAGGTAATAAAGCTTTAGATAATAAAATAGCACTTTATCATGTAAATGATTTTAACTTTGCTATGTTAAAAAAAACTATAATTAATAAAGTTGTAGCAATAAACCTACTTGTTGAGGTTTTTGTAAGAATTTTTTCTATAAAAGGTAAGACAAACTGCAAGTCACTATCTTGCGGCGAGTCTCAATTAATAAACCTCATTTCTGACCTGCTTATGCAACAGGAAGGTGGAGATTATGACCATATTAAAAAGACATTATTACTTGAAACGGTCAAATTCAAGTTGGCTAAAGGTGCGTACTCCAAACTCATAAGTTTAATTAAAACAGATACCAATAAAGCAATAATTATATCGGCGTACTCCAAGACGTCCGTAGTAGCAGCTTTACATCAACTTTCCTTTTATGTCTCAGAATATCAGCACGGTCTTATAGCCCCTTTTCACCCAATATCGGGTACAAACCCTTTAATTGAAAGCACCTTGTTAGTCGATGATTACTATTTGACGTCAAGGTTTTGGTTAAAAGCATTTCGTCCCTATGATAATCGACCGTTACACATCTTCACACCAGAGCATTATCAGGACTCTATTATTACTGCTTCGATTAATAAACCGTATGTGATCTTTACCTCTCAAGATGAAAATTACGATGTTGTAATTAAATTTATTGAAAATTTTTTTAGTGTGTTTTCAGAGCTTGTATTGCTTTATAGGCCTCACCCTAGAGGTGATTTGCAAGATATAAAAAGAATGTTTTCCAGTCAATCTAATTTCGTTTATGCTGATACTAGTTTTGATAAGAGTACCCGATCTTTAATTCTAAACTCCGTTGCACATGTATCTATGTATAGTGCATGTCATTTTGATGCTTTTGAATTAAAAGGTAAAAGTTATTTTTTAAAACCAATTAATGGTTTGTTATTTCCAAACCGTGTTTTTGAGAATGATCTGAAAGGAATCGCATTCATAATTAATGATGCTTATGATTTGAAAGCTAATATAGGCCATTTAATTAATGAGTAGTAATGTTAGGCTTAGTGATTTTTTTATTTTTTTTGCGATATTTTTAGATGTTTTCTCTTTTTATTTAGGTGAGCATTCTTTTTTTTATAATTACACTCAACTAGCCGCTTTTGTTAAAGTTTTGTCATTCTTTTCTTTGATTTTAGCTATCACTATCAAAGGTAAAATTTCAGTTAACCTTACTTATTTTTTACTTACTATTTTGACTCTTTTGATTGCACATCAAGTCAGTGTGTCATCAATTTCAGTAGTGTCATATTTGTTTTTTATATTTAAATACTTTTTACTTTATAATTTTCCTAAAGCATTAATTGTCAGAGCATTATTGTTTTTTGTGAGAGTCATGCTTTTGAGTTTATTGATTGTATTCTTTCTATATTATGACTCTGTGACTGTACGAGGTGCTATTGACTTCGCTTTTAGTAATGAAAATAAGCTACCTTTTTTGTTAAGTACTATTTTATTTGTCCTATTTCTTATATCTAAGGATTCCAATAAACTTCTTAAATATAAATCATTTACGTTTGTTTTTTTGGTTATTGCATCGTATATGGCATCCAGTCTTACGGCACTTGTAACTACTTTTTTATTTTTGTTTGTATACTCCTTGTTTTATTTATTTCCTACTTTAAAAAAGCTTGCATTTATTGCCCCAATATTAGTAATCATTTTTACAACTTTAGCCACATTGAAATATGATGATAATCTAATATTAAATGTTGCTTTATCATCTCGTCCTTATAATTGGGGGAAGTTTGTTGATATTGAAGAATTGAGTGTTTTACCTAGTCAACTAAAAATATCAGAATATAAAAAAGATTTATCAGATACTGATTTTAGGCGAAATGTTGGACTAGGGAGCCCTAATGCATATTTTTTTGATAATGCCTATATCAATATACTTTATCGTTGTGGACTTTTATTATCATTTATTCTGTTCTTACTTACTATTTACGTTTTTATTCATAATGTTAATTCAGGTTTCTTAGCAGTAGGTGTAGCCATTTCTTTTCAAATGTTTACAGAGTCAGCAATATTTTTTCCTCTGGGAGGTTTTATTATTTGGTTAGTGTTTGGTGTATTAAATTTAAGAAGGTAATGCATCTAATAATAAGGTGACTGCCACAAGGTTACTATGTTTTATGTTGTTTACACACCACTTCAATAAAATGCACATAAAAAGTAGGTACCAAACTAAGCTGAATTGAAGTTTAGAACAAAAATAAATATCAGCTATTAAATTGATAGCATTGTAGGGGTGGAGATCACCTTGGAAAACTGATTGCATAAATACACAAGGCGAGCATGAACATAACTAAAATTTTAAATATTCCAGTCCAGTGTTTTAATAATATGGAAGAAGCTGTAGATTATATTCTCACTAACGGAAGTGGTAAAATTGCAGTTGCAATTAACCCTGAAAAAATATTGTCAGCTTTAAAGTCATCTAAAATCAAAGATGTCATTTTATCTGCTGACATTCGATATCTTGATGGTATTGGGACTGTAAAAGTAGCACAAAGTAAGTTAAATAAAAAATTAGCTAGAATACCTGGTTGTGAGCTTTGGCAAGCACTTATGAAAGAAGCAGGTATTCAAGGCAAGTCAGTATTTTTATTAGGTGCTGAAAAAACAGTTGTTAATAACACTAAGTTAAAGTTAGAGGAAAAATATGGTACTAATGTTTTAGGTACTAATGATGGTTTTTTCCATGATGATAACTTAATGATTTCCAATATATTAAGGCTTCAACCAGACATTTTAACTGTTGCTATGGGCTCTCCTAGGCAAGAGGAATTTATGAATAAGTGTAAAGCTGCAGGGGTGACATCATTTATGATGGGGGTGGGCGGGACTTATAATGTATTTACTGGTAACGTAAAAAGAGCACCAAAAATCTGGTGTGATTTAGGATTGGAGTGGCTTTACCGGTTAATACTTGAACCTTCTCGTATAAAGCGGCAAATTAAGTTGCTATATTTTGTATGGTTATTTATCAGAAGAAAATTATAAGTAGACATCTAGACCTTGATTTTTAATGAGTGATACATGTGATTGATCCTGATAGTTTATTGGTTGTTTTGACAGCATGTCGTTAGGATTATACAGCTCTCGTTATATATTCACTTTTACGCAGAGCTGTTATTTGGCATTAAATAACAAAGAGTGTGATATAGGGTTCTTACCAAAACTGGATAGCTGAGCAGTACTCTTAATTATATTGGAACAAAAAATGAAAATAGCAATAGCTGGTACTGGTTATGTTGGTTTATCAAACGCAATGTTATTGGCGCAAAATAACGAAGTAATTGCGGTTGATATAATTAAAGAGAAAGTAGATTTATTAAATCAAAAAAAATCACCAATAGTTGATGCGGAAATTGAAGATTTTTTGACAAGTAAATCAATTAACTTTACAGCAACGCTTGATAAAACATTAGCTTATGCAGATGCCGATTTTGTTGTTATTGCGACACCAACTGATTATGACGTTGAAACTAACTATTTTAATACCTCATCTGTTGAAGCGGTTATAAAAGATGTTTTATCTGTAAACCCTGATGCTGTGATGATTATTAAGTCAACTGTGCCAGTAGGTTACACGGAAAATATTAAGCAAGAGTTTGATTGTCAAAATATTATGTTCTCGCCAGAATTCTTGCGTGAAGGTAAAGCTTTGCATGACAACCTTTACCCTTCTCGCATAATTGTTGGTGAACAAAGTGAGTGTGCAAAAGTATTTGCTAACTTGCTGGTGCAAGGTGCCATAAAAGAAGATATTGACGTTTTATTTACTGATTCAACAGAAGCTGAAGCCGTTAAGCTGTTTTCAAATACCTATTTGGCTATGCGTGTAGCTTATTTTAATGAGTTAGATAGTTACGCTGAAGCACACGGTTTAGACGCTAAACATATTATTGAAGGTGTTGGTTTAGACCCGCGTATTGGTAATCATTACAATAATCCTTCTTTTGGTTATGGTGGTTATTGTTTACCTAAAGATACTAAGCAGTTATTAGCTAATTACAATAATGTACCTAACAATATTATTCGTGCCATTGTTGATGCTAACACTACGCGTAAAGATTTTATCGCCGACTCTATTATTAGTAAAAAGCCTAAAGTCGTTGGGGTATATCGTTTGATCATGAAAACTGGCTCTGATAATTTTAGAGCCTCTTCTATTCAAGGTATTATGAAGCGAATTAAAGCGAAAGGCATTGAAGTGGTAATTTATGAGCCCGTGCTAGAAGAGAAAGAGTTTTTTAATTCTACGGTGTATAGTGACTTAGAAGCGTTCAAAAAAATATCTGATGTTATTGTTTCAAATCGTATGGATGTTGAATTAAATGATGTAAAAGATAAAGTTTATACTCGTGACTTATTTGGCAGTGACTAACTCCCGCAACGTTTATGGCATCTAACGTTTTAGAGCTTCGATATCACCTTTGGTAGAAAGTAGATTTAATAATTATATGGATTTGAAATGAAATATTTAGTGACTGGCGCAGCAGGTTTTATTGGTTTTCATGTGTCAAAAAAACTATGTGAGCAAGGTCATGAGGTTGTTGGTATTGATAACCTAAACGACTATTACGATGTTAACCTCAAGCTAGCGCGTTTAGCTGAGTTAGATAAGTTTACATTAGAAAATACTTTAGAAAATGAAGGGCTGTTTCGTTTTGTAAAGCTAGATCTTACCGATCGCGAAAATATGGCTAAATTATTTGCAGAAGAAAAGTTTGACCGCGTAATTCATTTGGCGGCGCAAGCCGGTGTTAGATATTCAATTGAAAACCCAATGGCTTATGCCGACTCTAATTTAATTGGGCATTTAACTATTCTTGAAGGTTGTCGTAATAATAAAGTTAAGCATTTAATTTATGCTTCATCTAGCTCGGTTTATGGCTTAAATAATAAAACGCCATTTTCAACAAGTGATTCAGTTGAACACCCTGTTTCGTTATACGCAGCAACCAAAAAGTCTAATGAGTTGATGGCGCATAGTTACTCGCATCTTTACGATATGCCAACCACAGGATTACGATTTTTTACCGTTTATGGCTCTTGGGGCCGACCTGATATGGCACCTTATATTTTCACTAAAAAGATTTTAGATGGTGAAACAATCGATATTAACAATAATGGTGATATGTGGCGTGACTTTACCCATGTAGATGACATTGTTGAAGGTGTTGTTCGTGTTGCTGATGTGGTACCTGAAAGAGATGCAGCATGGAAAGTTGAAAGCGGCTCACCGGCTTCTAGTTCAGCGCCATATTCTATTTATAATATTGGCCATGGTTCGCCAATAAACTTGATGGGGTTTGTAAAGGCCATTGAAGACGAGCTAGGCATTGAAGCAAAGAAAAATTTTCGTGAAATGCAACCAGGCGATGTTTACCAAACCTATGCAGAAGTGAATGACTTATTTGCCGCGATTGATTACAAATCACAAGTTAGTGTTAAAGCAGGTGTAGCTGAATTTGTGAAATGGTACAAAGCATTTTATAAAAAGTAGTTAATTACTGTTGAAATTGTAAACAAATAAAAATGATACCATGGAGTATCATTTTTTGTTTTTGATTTAAAAAAAACTTTCATTAATTTAAGTCGCCTTCTTTAAAGTGAACTATTGCTAAGTACCGATAAAATTAGTGCGAATTAAATATTTATAGCGCACGTTAATATAAAAACAACTAGTAACAGGTTTCATATATCCATTGCTATTTGTTTTTTAATTTACTTTTGTTAACAGAGCTAGCAATATAATTTACACTTAGGTATTTGATAATCGATTTATGCACGTTACATTCGTTTATTATCAGAAAACAATTTGCTAATTTATTAAAATAGAGGTTTAGATAGTGTATATGCATAAGGGAATAATACTAGCCGGCGGAAGTGGAACACGTCTTTACCCGCTAACAAAAGTTGTTAGTAAACAACTGATGCCTGTTTACGATAAACCTATGGTTTATTATCCGCTTGCAACGTTAATGCAGGCAGGCATTCAAGAAATTTTGATTATTTCAACACCCGAAGAAATTGATCGTTTTGAAGATCTTTTAGGTGATGGTGCAAATTTTGGTGTTTCCATTTCTTACAAAGTGCAACCTAGTCCTGATGGTTTAGCTCAAGCCTTTATTTTAGCAGAAGAGTTCTTGAACGGTGCTCCTGCTGCTTTAGTGTTAGGCGATAATATGTTTTATGGCCATGACTTAGTTAAATCACTTAAAGCGGCAAATGCACAACAAAGTGGTGGTACGGTATTTGGCTATCATGTGTCTAATCCTAAATCATACGGTGTTGTAGAGTTTGATGATTCGGGTACAGCTATTTCTATTGAAGAGAAGCCTGTTGTACCTAAGTCAAACTATGCAGTACCTGGTTTGTATTTCTTTGATGAGCGTGTTGTTGACTTTGCTAAAAATGTTAAACCTTCAGCACGAGGTGAGTTAGAAATTACTGACGTTATTGATCAATATTTAAAAGCCGGTGAGTTAAAAGTAGAAATTATGGGTCGCGGTACGGCTTGGCTTGATACGGGTACGCATGATGATTTACTTGCTGCAGCACAGTTTATTGCCACTATTGATAAGCGCCAAGGTTTAAAAGTTAATTGCCCTGAAGAAGTTGGTTATCGCAATGGTTGGTTGAGTGAAGCGAAGCTGCGTGAAATAGCACAACCTTTAATTAAAAGTGGTTACGGTGAGTATTTAATTAAGTTGATTGAAGAACGGGTTTTTTAAAGGGCTTTTCTTTTTACAGGGAGAAAAGAATGAGAAAATCAAGAGTTGACTTATAAAGGGATGATTTTTATTTAATATTTATAACTTAAAGGATTAAGTGTATGGAAATGGATTTTACGGGTAAAGTCATAGGTTGCGCTATTGAGGTACATAAGCAATTAGGTCCTGGACTATTAGAGTCAACTTATGAGAAATGTTTGATGTATGAGCTGTATTTGAATGGTATAACAGCACAATCTCAAGTTATTTTGCCTATATGTTATAAGAATATAGATATTGAAGCAGGTTATCGGCTAGATATACTGCTACCAAACAAGCTAGTGATTGAGCTTAAATCAGTTGATAAAATTATTCCTGTGTATTCAGCACAATTGTCAACTTATATGAAGTTAACTGATATAGATAAAGGTTTACTGATTAATTTCAATGTTAAAAAGTTAGCGGATGGTGTGAGAAGATTTAATTTGTCTTTTTAACGTTTAGGCACAGGTCATTCTTGCAAGTGGAGGATAGGAGGAACTTTGCTTTAATAGAAAGAGAGTTTGATGTTTGAAACATTACTTCTCTTTCGGTTCTTATTCATTTATCGCTGTTAGCTGTTTAGTTTTACAAGGAGGAATGAATGAAAAGGGAATGAGGAACTACTTTAGCCATATTCAAGTACTTTATGTTTATCTCCTGTAGTCCTCCTTCATTCCTCCTTGTGAAATATGAAGTTTATTTATTTTTTATGGGTTTTTATGGAGTTTTAGTGAATTATATAAACACAGATATACCAGATGTAAAAATTATTGAACCTAATGTGTTTGGTGATGACCGTGGTTTTTTTATGGAGACTTTTCGGGTAGATGAGTTTACCCGTGAATGCGCGCAGAAGAGCTTTGTGCAAGACAATCATAGTAAATCTAGCCATGGTATTTTGCGCGGTTTGCATTACCAATTAAAAAATACCCAAGGCAAGTTAGTGCGTGTTACTTCGGGCGAAGTTTACGATGTTGCTGTAGATATGCGGAAAGAGTCGCCAACCTATGGCCAACATGTTGGTGTAGTGCTTTCTGGTGAAAATAAGCGTCAACTTTGGGTGCCAGAAGGTTTTGCTCACGGTTTTTATGTGATGAGTGAGTCGGCAGAGTTTGTTTATAAATGTACAGACTATTACGCGCCAGAACATGAAGTGTCGTTATTGTGGAATGATCCAGCTTTAAATATTCAATGGCCGTTGGTTAATGGCAATGCTCCTTCGCTTTCTGCTAAAGATGAAGTGGGGTTGTTGTTTAAAGATGCGCCTGCTTTTAGCGCTTAGGTTGAAGCAAGATAAATAAAAATTTAATCGTACAATTACAATAAAGCTAACTTAAACCATGAAAATAATCGTTATAGGTAAATCGGGGCAATTGGCCTGGGAGCTAAGCCAGCTTTCATCCAAAGAGCATGAAATAGTTTGTTTAGGGCGTAATGATATAGATTTGCAAGATGTATCAATAATTTCTGCACGTTTACAAGCGTACCAAGCTTCAGGTGTTATCAACGCCTCTGCTTATACTGCCGTTGATAAAGCCGAGAGCGATGTTGATAATGCTTTTATGCTCAATGCAAAAGCGCCAGGCAATTTAGCTAAAGCTTGTAAAGATTTAGCTATTCCTTTTGTTCATGTTTCTACTGACTTTGTTTTTCATGGTGATAAAGGCTCGCCTTATTTACCTACTGATGAAATAAATCCATTAGGGGTTTATGGTGCAAGTAAGGCACAAGGTGAGCATTTTATTGCTGATGTTTATCCAGAAAGAAGTTGTATTATTCGCACGTCTTGGGTGTATTCAATACATGGTAATAATTTCGTAAAAACCATGTTGAGCTTAATGAATACTAAACCAGAGCTTGGTGTTATAAGTGACCAAATAGGTTCACCTACATATGCTAAAGGCTTAGCTAAAGTTTGCATAGCAAGCCTAACTGACAAGATTAATGGTATTCACCATTACACTGATACAGGCGTGGCGAGTTGGTTTGATTTTGCTGTTGCTATTCAACGCATGGGTTTACAACTTGGCTTATTAGATAAAAAAATACCGATTAAACCTATAACTACTGCGCAATATCCAACACCGGCTAAACGCCCACATTATAGTGTGTTAGATAAAAGCAGCTTAGCTAGCGCTTTGCCTGAGTTTAAGTTTAGCCATTGGCAAGAGCAACTACATACTATGATGACGGCTTTAAAAGCTGAACAGTCTTAGCTTATTGTTTACAGCGTAACTGTTTTATCGCTGCGAAATTATAAAGAATTATAAAAATTTTAGAGATATATGATGAAAAAATTATTAGTTACCGGTGGTGCTGGTTTTATTGGCGCTAACTTTGTTCATTATTGGATGAACAAATATTCAGCCGACAAAGTGGTTGTGCTTGATGCATTAACTTACGCAGGTAATATTGCCAATTTAGACTCTGTAAAAGATGAAGCTAACTTCACCTTTGTGCATGGTAACATTTGTGACCAAGTTTTAATTGAAAAGTTATTGGTTGAACACGGTATTGATACCTTAGTACATTTTGCCGCTGAGTCGCATGTTGACCGTTCAATTACTGGTCCAGATGCTTTTATTGAAACTAATATTATGGGTACCTATAGCTTGCTTAAAGCAGCTAAAAAAGTATGGTTAGATGGGGCTTTTAATGATGGTAAAGTTCTTGAAGAACATCGTTTTCATCATGTGTCTACTGATGAAGTGTACGGCACGCTTTCACCAACAGACCCTGCATTTACAGAAGATACAGCTTACGCGCCTAATTCGCCTTATTCTGCGAGCAAAGCGGCAAGCGATCATTTAGTGCGCGCTTATCATCATACTTACGGTTTAAATGTTACTACCAGTAACTGCTCAAACAATTATGGTCCGTTTCATTTTCCTGAAAAGCTTATTCCTTTGGTTATCACCAATATATTGCATGATAAAGCCTTGCCAATTTACGGTGATGGCCAACAAATTCGTGACTGGTTATACGTTGAAGATCATGCTTACGGAATCGACTTAGTGTTACAAAATGGTCGAATTGGTGAGAACTACAATATTGGTGGTGATAACGAATGGGCTAATATAGATATAGTAAAAACTATTTCTAAACTTGTTGAGCAAGAGTTTATTAAGAATAAAGACTTAGGCATTCGTTTTCCTGCGGCAAAAGCAGCGATGGCACAAAACACAGAGTCACTCATTACTTATGTAAAAGACCGACTTGGTCATGATCGCAGATATGCTATTGATGCAACTAAAACCAATAATGAGTTAAATTATCAACCGAAAGAGTCGTTTGAAACCGGCATTGCTAAAACCGTTGCTTGGTATTTAAATAACGAAGAATGGTGGAAGAGTGTGATGGACGGTTCTTACCAAAACTGGATAGCTGAGCAGTACTCTTAATTAATATGAGTAATTTAAAGGTCGATATTCGGCCTTTTTTAATGTCTTTAAGTTTGTGTTAGAACTCACTTTATTCCATTAATAAATTACTCAAAAACCTATAAACGCAAACATTTCATCTATAAAGTCATGACAAAAAGTTTAACAACCAATACAATAAAGAAAATACTGTAATTAGGGATAAAAATGACAAGTAAAATCAAAAAAGCGGTAATACCTGTAGCGGGCTTAGGCACACGGATGTTACCAGCGACAAAAGCTATTCCAAAAGAGATGTTGCCGATTGTTGATAAGCCATTAATTCAATATATTGTGAATGAATGTATTTCAGCTGGTATTAAAGAAATTGTTTTAGTTACACACTCTTCTAAAAATGCGATTGAAAACCATTTTGATAAGTCGTTTGAGCTTGAAACTACGTTAGAAAAGCGTGTTAAGCGCCAGTTACTTGATGAAATTCAAGCAATATGTCCGAAAGACGTTACCATTTTACATGTGCGCCAAGGTGAAGCAAAAGGCTTGGGGCATGCGGTATTAAAAGCGCGTCCTATTATTGGTAACGAACCGTTTGTTGTAGTGTTACCTGATGTGATTCTAGATGATGCCACTGCCGATTTAAGAACTGAAAATTTAGCAGCAATGTTAACGCGTTATAACGAAGTAGGTGGTTATAGCCAAATTATGGTTGAACCTGTTCCTATGGAGCAAGTAAGTAGTTACGGTGTGGTTGATTGTGGCGGTGTTGAACTTGCACCAGGTGAGTCTCAACCTATGACTGCTGTTGTTGAAAAGCCTGCCGTTGAAGATGCGCCGTCTAATTTAGCTGTAGTAGGTCGTTATGTATTGTCTGAAAAAATTTGGGATCTGTTGAAGCTAACTCCTCCTGGTGCTGGCGATGAAATTCAATTAACTGATGCTATTGCGATGTTAATGGAAAAAGAAACGGTAGAAGCTTTCCACATGACAGGTAAATCGCATGACTGTGGTTCTAAATTAGGCTACATGAAAGCCAATGTAGAATATGCTTTACGCCACCCAGAAATGGCTGATGAATTTAAAGCATATATAACTGATTTAATTAAATAAAAACCGATAGCTTTAAGTTCTAGTATAATTTTATTTGTTGTTGTTCGTTTTCTCCCTGTGATATTTGTTTTGTTTTCTACAGGGAGAAGTGAATGAGAATTGAATGAGTAGGGTTTTAGGTATTTCAAACATTTTAGTGTTTACCTCCTGTAGTCCTCCTTGTTTTCTCCCTGTAATATTTGTTTTGTTTTTTACAGGGAGGAATAAATGAGAAGTGAAT
>NZ_BAAJLU010000014.1:0-106252 GCF_057550865.1 Colwellia sp. NW0002-52-1
CTTAAACACTCGGTGTTACAAGCACTAAAAAACCAATCATTACTGCGTAGTTTTTGATAAAGTAAAACTCATCAAATGCAATGGCGACGATTGCATGTCAATATAATACTAATAAAACAAAACACTACCGTAAGTAACAAGGAAAATGCATGACTTTAGTTCCTGAACCTAAATGGCCAGAACGCATTATTTGCTTAACCGAAGAAACCACCGAAGCACTATATCTTATGGAAGAAGATCATCGTATTGTCGGCATTTCAGCTTACACCATGCGCCCTGAACGCGCGCGAAAAGAAAAAACCAAAGTAAGTGCTTACATTACCGCTAGAACTGAAAAAATATTATCGCTTAAGCCTGATTTAGTCTTGGCATTTTCAGATATGCAGGCTGATATCGTTGCCGACTTGATCAAAGAAGGTATTCAAGTCCACTGTTTTAACCATCGTAGTATCAGTGAAATTTTACAGATGATTCGCACCGTATCGTCTTTAATTGGGCAACCCGCTAAAGGTGAAAAACTGGTCGCTGACATGCAAGAAAGTTTACGAAAAATTAAACAACAAGCTGATCAACTGCCTAAACGTCCAAAAGTGTATTTTGAAGAATGGTTTGACCCAATTATTACCGGCATTGGTTGGGTGAGCGAATTAATAGAAATAGCCGGTGGTATAGATTGTTATCAAGAGTTTTCGACGCAATCTTTAGCAAAAAACCGTATTGTGGCCGATGCCAGCGAGGTAATAGCTAAGCAGCCTGATATTTACATTGCTTCATGGTGTGGTCGTAAGTTTGATGAAGAAAAAGTCACTTCAAGAGTGGGTTGGCAAGACATTCCAGCAATAAAAAATGGTGATATCTTTGAGATAAACTCAACCGATATTTTACAACCAGGCCCAGCTGCACTTACCGATGGTGTTGCACACTTGGCAAAAATTATAAAACAATGGGCTGAACGTACATAATATGTTGAATTATCTGAGCAATAAAAGTTTTTTAATATTATTAAGTTGCATCATTACTTTATTCACTTCTCGCCAAAGCTTAGGGCAAGAGTTAGAAAAAGTTTCTATTCAGCTTAATTGGTTTCATCAATATCAATTTGCTGGTTACTACGCGGCAAAAGAAAAAGGCTTTTATCGCGAGTTAGGGTTAGATGTTGAGTTAAGAGAGCGCAATGAAGTAGGTTCTATTGAAGATCATATTATTGCAGGCGAAGCAGATTACGGTATTAATGACTCCAGCTTAATTGTGGCAAAAAATAAAGGCAAACCAGTCGTTATTGTAGCGCAAATTTTTCAGCACTCTCCTACCACTATTGCAACATTAAGATCTTCAGGCATTGCGAGCCCGTTTGATCTCATTGGTAAACGTATTATGGTGGGTAAAGAATGGAAAAACTTTGCCCCAATAACAGCCATGCTAATGCAAGCAGAACAGGATATGTCTGCGTTTAATTGGCAGGAAAAAAGTGACCATTTGGGGACATTAACGCGAGGCGAAACCGATGCAATTTTAATTTATAACACTAACGAACCCTTTTACTTCAAACAAGACAACATCGATATTTTCACCATAAGCCCCAGAGATTACGGGATTGATTTTTATGGTGATAATCTTTTCACCAGTGAGTTAGAAGTAAAAAACAATCCCCAGCGAGTACAAGCGATTCGCCAAGCAACAATTAAAGGCTGGCAATATGCCATTAACCATCAAGCTGAAATAATTAAGCTCATTGAAGATAAGTACAATAGCCAAAATAAGTCTCATCGACACTTAACATTTGAAGCCAATGAAATTAATAAAATTATTTTAGCTAAATTTATTCCACTAGGCTCAATAGCGCGCACGCGCATGGAAAAAATTAGTGAAATTTATCACCAATTAGGGATGACCGATTCGCCTTTTATTCCCGAAAACTTATTGCTTGAAGATGCACTTATTAACTTTTCATCAGAAAAAAATAGCCTAGATGACAGCACAACATTAATTGTTATGATGATTTTAATATCTTTGATGTTGATTTTTTCGACCTTACTTTTGCCAAAACTGATCAGCCAACAGCGTATCGCGGCATTTATGGCATCGAGGAAATTTCCTTTTATAGTACATTCTATATCGGCCTTAAATATTGCCATTATTTTTAGTGTGATATACCTAACACTGCAAGATAATGAAAAAATTACCCGTTCAAACGTGCAAAAAAATCTAGAGTTTGTAGTTGAAGCGACAAAAACTCGCTTAAACGATTGGATAAGCGAGCAAGAAAGACAATTAAAAAAAATCGCTAAAAGTAACACTATAATTCAACTTACCAAAGAACTACATCTGCGCTCGGCATTAAACGAGCCATTAAAAACGTCTGAATCAACACAAAAAATACGACAATACATAAGTCAAAGTAGTATTGAGGGAAAAGATTTCTCCATTATTAGTTCAGAGCACATCAATATTGGTTCGAACCGCAACGAAAATTTAGATAAAATCAGCTTAATTGCTCAAAGAAATCCAGAAATAATCGCAGCTGTTTTTAACGGAGAAAGCCACTTTGTACCGCCATCTAAGTCAAATGATGCCGAGGTAATCAAAAATACGAGCAAACCAATAGACTTATATAATATGTATATGGTTACGCCAATAAAGAATGAGAATAACCAAGTAATAGCGGCTTTATCGATGCGAATTCAGCCTAGTGGGCAAATATCGAATATTATGCAGCAAGGACGTATTGGTAATTCAGGCGAAAGTTACTTAGTGACTAAACAAGGAAAAATGCTATCAAGAAGTCGGTTTGAAGCAGAGTTTTCAAGCATTAATTACTTACAAACATTTTATAAAAACAAACAGCTGATCACACTTAAAGTTCCACAAATTAATGTAATGGAAAACCCTAACGTTGATTTTGATATGCAGCAACTGCCCTTTACATTCATGGCAAATCACATAATGAATAGCGCACGTTCAGACAATATCAGCTTAATTACCAACAATAAAATAACGAGTAATGTGCATGGTTATAACGATTACCGAGGAGTAAGCGTATTTGGCGCATGGCTGTGGGATAATCAGTATGGCTTTGGTATCGCAACCGAAATAGATACCGATGAGGCGTTAATCGGCGTAAATATACTGCGCAACAAGTTAATGCTTATCGCTTTTATCACATTGTTATTAACTTTAACGTCAAACATATTTACGCTTTCAGTTGGACAACGCTCTACAAAATATATGCGCCGCTCTAAAGTAGAGCTTGAGCAATTAGTGGTAAAACGTACCGCTGAATTACATCAGCGAGAGCGCGCCCTTTGGGAATTATATGAACATGCTCCAGTCGCTTATGCAACATTAAATGCTGATGGCGTTTTTATTAAACATAACTTTGCTTTTGCCCTAATGTTTGATCGCCCTCGCGAGTTATTCACAACATTAAACTGGCAAAACTTTGTAACGCCAGAGCATTATGTTCACCAAATATTCAAAACTAAATCTCATCCCTTATCCTGCGAAATACCGGTAAACATTAATGACAGTAAGACTATTGATACTATGATGTCAGCCTTACCGGTATACGATGAAAACGAACAATTAAGCGAGATTCGCTTAACGTTAATCGATATTACCCAAAGAAACGCAGCGCAAGCTCAATTCGCTGCACTGATGGAGTCAGCGCCTGACGCCATTTTAATGCTAGATAAACATCGTGAACACAATCTGGTTAACTCTCAAGTGTTAACCATGTTTGGTTATGATAAATCTGAGCTTATTGGTAAAAAAATAGAGTGCTTACTACCCGACGAAGCAAGCCTGCATGTTTTTGATAAAATATTAAATGAGCCTACTCCAGAAAAACAATTACTTGAATTGACCGGTAAACACAAAAACGGCAATGAATTTGCCGCAGAGGTTACCGTAAGCGCACTCGACATTCATAATGAACGTTTTATTGTGGCGATTATTCGCGATATTACCGAACGTAAACGCCATGATGCCGAGTTAGCCGAACATATACTTTTTCAACAAGCGTTGGCTGATACCATTCCTTATCCAATATTTGTTAAAGCGCCCGATTTAACATTTACCAACGTAAACAAAGCCTATGAACAAACGTTTAACGTAAAAAGAGAAGATATTATTGGCAAAACAGTTCTCGATCTTGAATTTCTCCCTATGGCTGACCGTATAGCTTACCAAGCTGAAGACACTGGCGTTATCGCTTCAATGGGAATGATACGAAAAGAAATATCATTGGTTTATGGTGACGGGTTAGAACATACCACTATGTATTGGGTAAAAAGTTTTGTAAAAGCCGATGGTTCTTCAGCAGGCTTATTAGGCACGTTTGTTGATATAAGCGAACAAAAAATGGCCGAAGAAACCCTAGCAGACGCTAAATCTTTAGCCGAAGATGCAGTAAAAGCTAAGTCTAACTTTTTAGCAAATATGTCGCATGAAATTCGCACCCCTATGAACGCCATAATTGGTATGTCGGCCCTTGCACTAAAAACCGACTTAAGCCCAGAACAACAAAATTACATCGTAAAAGTGAACGTAGCGGCCGAATCACTCTTAGGTATTGTTAATGATATTTTAGACTTTTCAAAAATTGAAGCAAACAAGATTGAAATTGAGTCAATCCCATTTAGTTTAGATGACGCTCTTGAAAATCTTAGTAACTTACTCGTTGATAAACTCAATGAAACACAAACTGAGCTCATATTTGACGTAGAAGAAAACGTGCCACTTAACCTTATTGGTGACCCATTACGCCTTGGACAAATATTAACTAACCTTGGTAGTAATGCGGCTAAGTTTACCGATCAAGGAGAGATAAAAGTTCATGTTTCGTGCATCAATAAGCATAACAATAACGTAAGATTAAAGTTTTCAGTGTCAGATACGGGTATCGGCATGAGCCCTGCGCAACAGGGGAAACTGTTTCAATCATTCAGCCAAGCCGATGCTTCAACAACCCGAAAATATGGCGGCACAGGATTAGGCTTAGCTATTTGTAAACAACTTGTTGAGCTGCTCGGGGGAGAAATATGGCTAGAAAGCGAAGAACATGTAGGTAGTACATTCCATTTCACACTGAGTTACCAAAGCCAGTCGCCCAGTGAACTTAACACTAATAAGCCTAACTTGACGATTCTTAAAGAATTTAAAATTGCTTTAGTTTCCGACAACATCATTTATCAACCTATAATACTGAGAATATTAACCTCTTTAGGCTTTGCAGTTGAAAACTTTAACTCGACTGATGAGTTTTTATCTTACTTAGCAAAGCCGCATGAAAGTTTTGACGCCTTACTCGTCGATCTAGTTAACTGTAGCGACAACCTTAACTGTAATGATTTAAACTTGATTAGAGAAAATCAAGCTGCACTACCAATTTTACATATTCTCCCAAATAAACAAAAAGTGTTGCTCCCTGCTTTGGCTAACGATATAAATTACTCAATAATTTGTAAGCCAATAACCTCCTCTAACTTACTTGATAGTCTTCTAGTAACGCTTGGAAAAGAAAACCTAAGAAAGAAAAAGAATGACCTTTTTGAGCGTGAGTCATTTTCAGCAATTAATGCTTTGCAAGGCATCAAGTTATTAGTTGTAGAAGACAACGAAATAAATCAAGAATTAGCGACAGAGCTGCTTACCAGTAATGGTATTGAAGTGGTAATAAGCAATAATGGTCAGCAAGCAATAGCGCAGTTAAACACAGAGCATTTTGATGGCGTACTCATGGATTGCCAAATGCCGATAAAAGATGGCTATGAAACCACACGCGAACTTCGCCAAGACGCTCGATTTATTGATTTACCGATCATCGCAATGACCGCTAATGTTATGGCGGGTGATCGTGAAAAGGCGCTCGCATCGGGTATGAACGAACATATTGGTAAACCCATTAATACCAGTGAACTATTTATAAAATTATCTCAGTGGGTAACCTCTAAACAACACAAAAAAGATCATCAGCTAATCGACGATACAATTCAGTTCTCGGCTAATGAAGATGAGCAAATAACATTCCCTGCACTCGAAGGCATAGATGTTAAGTCTGGCTTAGCAATAGCGCAAAATAATAAAAGCCTTTATTTGCGCATACTGCTTAAATTTAAAAATAACTATAGCAATGCATTAGTGCCAATAGAAAGCGCAGTTGCGCAGAAAAATTTTGCTGAAGTCGAACAGTTGGCTCATACGCTTAAAGGCGTAGCTGGCAACATTGGCGCAACGAGTTTATATACGCTTTGCCAAGAGTTAGAAAGTAATGCATCGCAACAGAATATAAAACCGTTCATTTTAAGCCAGTGTCAGAATGAATTAAACCGAATACAAACGGCTTTATCTGTACTTAATCAGCCCATGCAAAATGATGTCAGTTTTAATGTTTCAGAGTGCAAAGCGCTTATCGAGCAATTAAAAATTGACGTCGATAATTATGATGTTGCTGCTATTGAGACGCTTCAGTCACTATTAGCGATGACTAAACAACAAAGCTACCATCAGCAATTAAAAAATATAATGTCAAAAGTTGAAGTTTATGAGTTTGATGATGCCGCTAGACTACTAACAAGTATTTCAATCACTTAAGATTAATAACCGCAAGTAATTGATTAATAACAACTGTCAGAATAAAGTCAGGTAAAAGTCGTAGAAAAAAGCATGCTACTAATTAATAATTCAAAACGAAAAGCAACAAGGAGAAGTATATGATCGTTCGAAAATTAAGGCTTAAAAGAGCATGGTCTCAGGAGCAGTTAGCCCAGTTTAGTGGTTTAAATATTAGAACCATTCAGCGAATTGAACGAGGTCAAAAAGCTGGCTTAGAATCACTTAAGTCTCTTGCTGCTGTTTTCGAAATTGAACTTGAAGATTTGCAAGAGGAAAAAAACATGCTGAACTCAGAAAAATATAGTGAAGAAGAAAACCGTGTTATTGAACATGTAAAAGAGATCAAAGACTTTTACAGTCATCTTATAAATTATGTTGTTGTCATAATAGGTTTATTCATTGTTAACTTTATTACCAGCCCTGATTATTATTGGGCTTGGTGGGCAGCTTTTGGCTGGGGTATAGGCGTTGTATCTCATGGCATGAGTGTTTTTGAGGTCTACAGTTTTTTTGGCGCAGATTGGGAAAAAAAGCAAATTGAAAAAAGGTTAGGTAAAAAGCTGTAATACCGACCATAAATTACCTTTATTAATCCTCTATCAAAAGTATAGAGGATTAATAAATACTGCTTTAAAAGTCAGCCGCGACTTCAAACTCCAATTTACTGTGATTAATAGGATGCGACAACGACAAATATTCTGCGTGTAAATGCAAACGCTGAGCCTTTGTACCGTAATGATCGTCACCAACAATAGGCATATTCAAGCCCAATTTATGTGCGCAATGCACTCTTAATTGATGCGTTCGTCCCGTTTTAGGAAACAAATGTAATCGCGTAGTGTTATTTTTTCGCTCTAATACCTGCCAAGTCGTTAGAGCGTGTTTACCATGTTCATAACACACCATTTGCCGAGGTTTATCATCAAAATCAAGTATTAGTGGTAGTTCGATAGTGCCACTGTCTTCAACAACATTCCCTGTAACTAAGGCAACATAACGTTTTTCGATACTGCGTTCAATAAACTGTTTTTGCAGTGCTTTATGCGCCCTTTTATTTAACGCAATAATTAACAACCCCGACGTCGACATATCTAAACGATGAACAATAAGTGGGCCCGAAGCTTGTGGAAACTGGGTTTTAATACGCAAATATACCGAGTCTTCAATATTCTTCCCCGGTACTGATAAAAACTCTGCAGGCTTGTTAACTACCAACATATCGCTATCTTGGTAAACGATAGATAAGTCTTTACCTTGCGCTGGATTTATTAATAACGGGTTGTCTTCTACTTTCAAACCTTGAAGCATATGATTCAAAATGGGTTGGCATTTACTGTAGCAAGAAGGATAGTAGTTTTTATGTTGCCTAATCGCTGATTTAGGTGCAGCGCCCCACCAAAACTCAGCCATAGCAATAGGTTTTAAGCTGTATTGATAAGCGTATTGTAATAATTTTGGCGCAGCACAATCACCTGCGCCAGCCGGTGGCGTGTGCTCTGGCAACTCAGCAAAAATAGCATTTAAGTCTTTTGTTTCGCCATTAGCATTAAAAAAGTTATATTGCGCGAAGAGCTTTTTTTGTAAATTTTTAGAGCGAGCTTTACGTAGCTTTTTTAAGTTATCAATTTCAGTGGTAATTTCTGATAAAGCTTGCTGCAAGGTGTCGAGTTGTTGCTGACCACTATTTTTTAACGCTTGTAGCTTTTTCTTCTCTTGTATACTTTGCCCTGCTAAAACGGTTTTTAACTGCTCAAAATCGTCATTACTTAGCTTTGTAACTGCATCATCTCTTTGTTGTTTTCTGTGCAAGCGGCTCGCTACAATTAAACCCTGTTGCGAGGTTAATGCTTGTTGATAATTTTCAGTCGCTTCTTTTAGCTCGTTATTAATTTGACTTAACTTTTCGCTTTGCTCTAAAGTCGCTATTTCCGCATTAATATTATTAATAATGCGGTTTTCGGTTAAAAATACTGCGTCTTGTAGTTGCATATCAGACACCGCAGGTACAAACATAGTATTGCTGCCCTCAACATTAAGTTGCCCTGAATAGGCACTGATGAAGCCAATTTTTCCGTCGCTATTTTTCACCACTAAAACACCAAACATTTTGCCGAAATTGGTTTCATCAACCGCGGTTTCAACAGTGTGTGTTTTAGATAGGGTGTCAGTCACCGTCAAGCTAAGCGGTAATTGCTCAAGCTGTTGTTGTAACTGCTGAACAGCTGCAACGGCAATGGCGTGAGGTTGGTAGTAAAACGGGAAAGTAAATTTCTCTGGCAGCGCTATGTTGTCAATAAACTGAGAAAATGGTGTAAAGCAAGAGGCAAAGGTTGTCATGGCAATAAATGATGAAATAATGTGTAAGGCGAGTTATCGAGATCATAACATAATAGTTATAATTTATTGAGTAGCGCTATAATTAACAGCTACTCAATAAGCGTTAGGTTTTAATCAGGAAGTAACTGCATAGCTATATGGCTAAGCTATACGAGTGAATACAAATAAAACAGTTAAAAACCAACATTAAACATGGCTAAAATCATTTTGCCATCTTCATGTATATGATGATAAATAAAATCAAATATAACCTTGTTGCCAAAATCATAACTTACAAAAAAGTCTAATTCGTTAGCGCCTTTATCAAAGTCAACATTAAGAACCCCTAAAATCAGGTTATTAAAACCAGCATAGTCTATACCTATTGCAAAAGCACTTTGGTCCAGCTCATCCGATATTGTGTGATCCGCAGCACTGGTATAAAAAGGGCCGCCGCCAAAACCATTAATAACAGTACCTGACACATGGTTATAGGAAGATTTAAAGGTAAAGTTATTCAACGTGTAACTTGCCATAATGCCATATACATCGCCATTTGGGCCGCTATTATCATCGCTACGGTCTGATTGTTTACCTAACTGAGTGCCTAAAGTTAAATTATTAAAATTGAAGGTAGCATCAGCATAAAAAAAGTCAGCTAGATCTTTGGCGTTGTAATACCACGTTTGTAAATCAATATTATCTATACCTTGATATACAACCCCTAAAACATTGACATTGTCACTACCGAGTATGTCAGTAAAGTTTTCTGGTTTAGTGCTATCAACACTAATCCACTTGGTTAAATGAGCGGCATAAAGTGTGGTATCGTCAATATCGGTATTATCAATTAAAATACCAGAAAACGTATTGGGAATTATGCGCACATCATTCATACCAGCATGAGGAGAGTCAAAACTAAAACGTCCTAGCTTAACCTCGGTTTTTTCAAAACTTGTTTTTAAATAAGCTTGTCCTAAAACTACATAGCCATTGCCGTCAGAGCCAAAAAAGCTAGCTTCTTCATCTTGAAAAATTTTGTTTGTTGCATACAAACTTCCATTAGCACTTATACCTTGCCAACTTTCACTAGCATAATGAAGCTCAGCCCCAACAGCTGAGCTCTCGCTATCCACTTCATTTTCAATAGAGATATAACCCACTCGAATACGACCAGAAAAACCAGTTTTTGGCTCTTGCCAAGCTACTATTTCAGGCTGAGCTTCAGTATTTTCTAAAACAGAAATGTCATTCGAAAAGCTGTTATTTGAAATAGCCAAAACCATAACAGCACTAATGGCTAATGCTTGTTTAAATACATTCATGTAAGGACGTTATAGGGTAAAAGTGCGGCGAATATAGAGCTAAAATCAACCAGAATCAATCTAAAGTGAGAATTAAATCACATTTCATTAAAAATTATTAAGCCTTAGCCGCATTCGAATACTTACTATAGGCGAGTGTTCTAGGCTATTCTCATAGCCTAGGGTTAATTGATTTTCTCAACGCTTGTGATTTCAATAACTGTTTTTGCTTCTGCACGTTCAATAATTTTTACTATGGTCGTTTGAATGGTTTCATCTTTACGAACATCATTTTGACTAGAGAAGCTCTCTTCTTGAGCATCAGCCCCTTCTTCTAACAGAAAACTAACCACCACTTTTGTTGCTAAATCTGTTGATTCACCAAAATAAGCCAGTGTTATTTGCGGATAGCCCTGAAAGCCATTTTTAACTTTTTTCGCAATGCGTTTTGTTGATTTGTCTAAATTCATAATATCTATCCAATAAGTTAAAAACTTGTTTAATAAGCGATTGTTTTATTATTTGAAATCAAAGTTTGTCAATATCGCCTTAGCAGTTAGCAAGCCTTTCGAGCAAATAGCAGTCACACACTAGTGTGCATTACTTTTTAGTAATTGACTAATAATGTTTAGAAAAAACATACCGGAACTATCGAATTTTACCAAACACTAATAACTATTATTTAATAAGCGCTACCAATATATAGCGATAATAAATTATAAAAGTGAGCGGAAAATTAGTATTCTTGTTTAAATTCAAGTACTGTGATTAATGCCTTTGTTAGCAACTCACAATTTTTCAATATAGGCTAAATAAGTATTAAGTAGCCCAAAAACTTCAGACTTACAATCAAGTTGATAAAAACAGTTATACTTGAGTAAGTAATCATCCGTGTGGCTTATTTTAGCTTTGCTAATTTTTCAATAAAAAATATTCAAGCCACAGCATTCATAATTCTCAAAAAGTATTTATATGAACACAGAAATAAAACATGAGAGTGACAATGTAAAATCTTCAGATAATTTTTTACATTTTTTAATGGTTCAATGTCTAAGTATTAGACGATGGGCGCTACTTGTATCTCTGCTTTTATACTTAGCTTTTGCGGTAATGGACGTATTAAAATTTCCTAGCGAAGTTTACTCTCTAACCTTAACAACACGACTATTCTTAGTCATATTACCATTAATATATTTAAATATTGTATATTGGATTTATCCTCCAAGTTCAATTCGTGCAAATTTACTCATATTAATAACGGTTTATATAGCAAGTGGTTTAAATCACACCCTGATTTTTTACCTTTCTAATATTTATGATTTTCCATTTTCAGAACTAGGATTAGTGCTTATATTAATGTTTGGCTGTTTGTTAATAGTGATCCCAATAAAGCCAGCAATGGCAGCAACATTTATTATTCTATCGTCGTTTACGGCCGTTAAGTTGCATCTACACCAAGCATTACCTGACTTAATATTTGTGCTGATAATCCTCGCTTTTGTATCTGGTATTTGCCTTGCTATTAACCTTATGGGTCAAAAAACCCTTTATCAAAACTATCTCCTGATCAATAGACTATATAACGAATCTATTACAGATGGTTTAACTAAACTTCACAATAAAAGGTCTTTTCAAGAGGAAATAGATCGATTAAATGCTATTGCAACTAGGGATAATGCAACACTGGGTTTAATTTTAATTGATGCTGACAATTTTAAAACGATCAATGACTCGTTTGGTCACAGCGTTGGTGACGATGTGTTAATTAAAATAGCAGAAGTTATTGATGCTAAATGTCGCCGTTCAGAAGATATCGGCTTTCGTATAGGTGGAGATGAATATGCCATGATCCTGTATGGTATAACTCACGAAAGCCTTGAACAAACCTGTTTCGATATAGTGTTATCTGTTGCAAGCTTCAACATTAAGCATCATGGTAAAAGTGTTAAAACATCTGTATCGGTTGGCGCAGTTTTAAAAGCTAGTAATGCTAAAATCACTTGTGACAATTTAGTTAAAATTGCAGATGATTATCTGTATGAAGCAAAAGAAAACGGTAGAAGTCAGTATTATTTAAAGACTTTTCAATAATCGAATTAATACGGCTATTTATATTCAACAATAGTAAACTAAATAAAGCAGCCTTTAGCTTTCAGCGATAGTTAAGTACTCAAATTTTGAGTACTTTTTACCGTTGTTTGTATTGAGTAGGGCAATAACCTCGGGATACGCTTTTACTGCGAAGACTGGCATGTTTTGTTACTCTACCTGCAACCCTTTTCCTCCAAAGCTTGAAACTATTAGGCTTTAATCGGCTACGCATAAACTTTATAACTTCAGGCTCACTTAAACTAAACTCAAGTTCTATTGCTTCAAATGGCGTGCGATCTTCCCAGGCCATTTCTATAATTCTTGATTCTTCGCTGATAAATAATGTCATAAAAAATTCTAGTCTTAATTGTAGATAAAATGCATATTGTTAGCAGTACGAATAGAACCCAGTTAAAGACCAATCTATAGTATAAAAAGAGATAGGTTAATTATCTTTTACGAATACTTGTATATGCCTTTTCTGCAAAGGGCTGTTCGTAAATGAGTACCTAAAATCGACCTTCGAATCTACTATGGAAAATATCGACCATCATTGCAGCTCAATTGCATCTAGCCTTGCCAGCCAATTATATTTAAGTTTGCAACCCTAAAAACTTTAAGTATTTATAAAAGAAGATGCCATGATTCATTTACTTTATGGCAAATGTGAGCCTGAAGCGGACATTGATGCTGCATCTTCTTGTTCTTAATTTAGTTTAATATCTGAGTATTAAAATGCTGTTGTAACTTGTTTCCACCCAAGTCAGGAAATGAGGCAACTTGCCTCATTTCGTCTATTAGCTAAATTTTTGTTTTTATCTGTAGGTAATAAGTGGTGTTGGCTGCAAAGATTTGTTATTAATATAGAAAATAAATAAGGTGGAAACTTTTTTGCTGTAAAAAAGGCAAGTTGCCTCCTATTAAATTGTTCTGATGGAGTTGGAAAAGCTCCTAGAGAGTAAGTATAGTTCATATAAGACCATGCATGTATATTTATACAGTATATATATTGACATTTTAATGACCATAAAATCTAACAAAGAAACTTGACAGGACTATACTGTATTCAATCCCTTAAGCTTAACTTGAGGCGTCTGAAATCAGCGGGATTTACAGTAAGACCTCAAGTTAAGCTTAAGGATCTGAAGACCTTTCAAGTGCTAATTTGCGCTATTTTTCCAACTCTTCGCAGCCAAAACGGCTAAGGCCTGTCTGCCACAGAACAAAGCAATAAAATTGACGAATTAATTTGTCATTTGCTCTTGCAAAAGGCGCAAGAAAACTGCCAAACTAATTCGCAATTTATTGAAGCGTTAGGAGGCTTAGTGTTGAGTCCAAATTTTCCTGTAATTGAGGGTAAACACCAAATTACTAAATCTTGGAGCATGTCACTTCCTACTCAATTTAATCGTCGAATAGAAGATGAAGACATCGTCATATGGAAACCAGGATTTACTATCTATATTGCAGTGTGGAACAACGACAACAACCTTTCACATGAAAGTTTATTTAATTCAGTCACAGAAGATATCTCGTTGGAAGCGTTCGATGTAAATTCGAATGAGAATGGCGAGATTAATTTTTTTTCATATAGATTGAACGAAGATATAAATGATCAGCGAGTAGCAGCTTTTTATTGCTATGCGATTTCACCAAATGGCTATGTTCAATCAGTTATGTACTTCGACAACGAAAAAGATGTCGATGATGCAATTAGAATTTGGGAGTCATTCGAGTATGAAATCGCCTCCTAACAAAAAAATAAACCACATTCGCTTCGCTCATTGGGAAAAAGCCTCGCTGTCGCTCAGCTTTTCCCGTTATTGTAAGCGTTATGTTGAAGTACAACTATGGAGTCAGGTCGAAACTTAATGAATGTTAATAAAGAAGAAGCTTTGAGAGAAGTCTTTGAAGAGACCGTACCTGACCACGGGGTATTTATTAAGCCACCCATAATAACTATATAAAATAACCGAACATAGAAAGGGAAGATTACTTTTGCTTTAATATGCCTATTCAGTAAGTAAATGAGGGATATGTTGTCTATTTGCAGAGTTTTCTGAGCATCCACTGAATTTCAGGCAAGCTTTTAATGTCATCCTCAGAAAACCGTATTTTTTATTATTGAACTGAGTTAGTTTGCTAAGCGCTATTCAAACAAGCCTGAGCGTTGGCGATACCATGAGCTCGCTTTAAACCGACGTGCTCTGTAAATTCACACAAATGCTCAGCAGTGCCTACAGCGCCAGTGAACATACCTTCAAAGTTGGTGGTGAGTTTTAACCAGCTCTCATCGCTGATGTGGAGTCTTGATAGTATTTCAGCCGTTTTAGCATTGATAGCGCCGCGCTTGTCTTCTCTCATCACGCGGCCAGTTTCATCAACTAGTGTTAAGTAATCTTTTAAGCTAAAAGAAATGCCTGCAGTTTTGTCTTGATGTTCATTGTCAGTGAAAGGTAATAAGGCTTTAGGTTGCTCTCCGTTAATCGCTGCTTTGATACGCAGTTGAATACTGGTAAAGCTTGACTGCTCAGGCGTTGGGGCAATACCGGCACGGACAGGATTTAAATCTACATAAGCCATACAAGACAGTAATGCAGCGTCATCAAGCAGGGCTTGAGATTTAAAGCGTCCTTCCCAGAAGTGGCCAGTACACTTATCTTCTTTATTGGCTTGTCTGGCAATAGGCTCGTTTAAAGAGCGCATAAACCAACTGATATCGATTAGGCGCTGTTTATACACCTGTACTGTGTCTTCAACCATCTCCAATTCGAACTGCGTTAACGGTTGTTCTTGCTGAAATTTAACAGTGAGGTGGGTACCTTTAAACAACTTATGCCAACGAGTAAGTACCTCTCGTGTTGTCCAGTTTTCCACTTGTTCACTTTCAACATGAAGAACGAGGTGTAAGTGATTATTCATCACAGCATGAGCACAAATATCAATGGCAAACACCTGAGCTAATTGAAATATACGCTTTTCAATCCAGCTACGCCTGTGCTCATAACTAACGCCGGTTTCTTTATCAACACCGCATAAAAAAGCCTTGCGAACGGTGCGACTGCAAATATGATAATTCGGCGTATCGGTTAAACTGATTTGTTGAGAACGAGGTTTAGGCATAATAAACACCACATTTAAAATTGTGAACTAAGTGTAGTTTACTCAGAAAAATATGAACAAGTTATTATGGGTGGCTTAATAAGTATTGAACAAGTTATTATGGGTGGCTTAATAAGTAAATTTTTAATAAATTTTGAGGCTGTTTTCTCATAAAGAGAAACTCTACAGGCTCGTTAGGTAACTAAGAAAAAGTATGCAATCACCCTTAGACACAGTTGGCTCATTCTACGTATTTTTAGAGGCTATTGATTACGACGTTAACGAAGAATCATTAGAAATTGAAGTTTCCTGTGCGAAGCTAGCTGACGAAGTGTATCGAGCTAAATCTAAGCCGGGTGATGAAACGGAAGATAGAATCGAAAAGGTATTGGATGGTTGCCGCGAAATAATTACTGATGAAAGTAGCCCTCGCTACAGGATCTGTTTTGAACATGTTTTCTATCACCAAGTTTGTGAAGAGTTTGACTACGATATGTCAAAAGAAAAATGCGATGATAATGGTGTTGTAGGTATCATTGAAGAATCTTCACTTTTGTCACATTTAAAAAGTGACACTGAGGTTTTTTGGCACTGTGATAAAGCTAAAATGTATGTGGTAGCAACATCGAGTAAATGGTTAAGAATTGTAAGTTCAGAACCACCAGAAATCAAACTGGTGGCAGGCGTTACCTAACAATGCATTAAATTACAGTTGGCTGTTTTCACTGCGTTCAACATTTTAGCCAACTATAATGAAGGTGCCACAGGCTGCTTTGAGCTTAAACCAGCCCCACAAGTGAGCAGAAAACTTAGGCTAATATTACCCTAAATATGCTCCTGAATTTGCAAAGACTTAACCTCAGCTTCTGGCTAACTGCTGTCGTAAACCTTAATAAACAGCTAATGCTAACTGAGTGCAAATTGTAATCATTATTACTGGTGATAAACCTAATGTTGTTCAGTGGTCACAGTAAATATTACTAGGTCACAGCGTTGATGATAATGCCTTCCAGTTCTGATGTAATTGCACACAATTAAACGTAGAAAAATTAGTGCTATATCTCATTTAAATTATTCAACAACTCAGCTGCTTTCTGTCTTATTTCTTGTTTTTGTTCAGGTGCCATTTTATCCCAATTACGAACGGGAAAACTCATTCTCTGGTTGTTCGAGAACTGGTCGTAATTATGATCAATAAAGTTCCAGTACAAACTATTCAGTGGGCATGCGTTTGGGCCAATTTTTTCTTTCACGTTATATTGACAGCCCTTGCAGTAGTCACTCATTTTATTCACATAGTTACCGCTTGCTGCGTATGGCTTTGTGGCAATCCAACCACCGTCAGCAAAAAGTGCCATACTGCGGGTATTTGGTAGCTCTACCCATTCAATAGCATCTATGTATATGCCTAAATACCATTCATCGACTTGGTTTGGCGATATTCCTGCTAGCAGAGCAAAGTTACCGGTGATCATTAAGCGTTGAATATGGTGTGCATAGGCGTGATCTAGTGATTGTGTTATTGCACTTTTTAAGCACAACATTTTAGTTTCACCATGCCAAAAGAAGTCAGGTAAGTCTCGATTAGCAGCTAAAAAATTTTGCTCGGCGTAATCGGGCATGTTTAACCAATACATACCCCTAACGTATTCTCGCCAACCTAAAATTTGGCGTATAAAGCCTTCAATTTGAGCTAGCGTTATAGCGCCTGCTGATTTTTGATAGGCGTTAAGAGCAGTTTCAATAATCTCTATAGGACTTATCATTTTACAGTTAAGTGAAAAACTCAGCCGTGAATGATATAGACTCCAAGCGTAAGGCGAAGCGATAGTCATGGCATCTTGAAAATTACCAAAATTAGCTAATTGATACCGACAAAAAAAGTCTAACAACGACAATGACTGCTCACGATTGATAGGGTAAGGCACAGTAGAAGCTTGCTGACCAATAGTCGTAATTTTATGATCTTTTATTCGCTGTAAATATTCACTAGCGTCGTTATCGAAGACCAATGGCTTTGGAATAGCTTTAAGGTCAGCCTTTTTAAATGACTTCCTATTATTGGCATCAAAATTCCACGCATCACCTTCCGGTTTTGTGCCATTCATCAGAATTGAAAAACGCTTTCGCATATAACGATAAAAGTTTTCCATTCGCACGTGTGTCGATTTTTGAAAATGCTCGGGTAACTCTTCAAATGGTAACAAAAAGTGCTCACTATCGACCTCAACAACGGTAAGTGAATGCTGATTTTTCATAGCGTTTAATTGTGCACGCAAACGATATTCATCGGGTCGTTGAAAGGTAAAGCTTTCGCAGCCATAGTTTGATGTTAAGGCCAAAATCAGCGCAGGAAGATCTTGATATTTATCTGTGTCATCTAATGTTAAATAACAAACCTGATGCCCTTCATGTTCAAGATAACGTGCAAAATCAGCCATCGCGGCAAAAAAAGCCGTCATTTTTTGAATATGGTGTTTAGCGTAGTTAGCTTCTTGATGGAGTTCAGCTATTACATAGACAACATTGGCATCAACATGCTCAAACCAACTATGCTTAGCATTTAACTGATCACCCAATAAAAGTCTGAGCTGCTTGGCCTTCATAAATCACCCTTATAATATTAATTTATTGTTTCAATTTCTACGGAGCCTAACTAAACCTATTTAGCTCTACTTATCATAACTTCGCCGTACACTTACTTTGCACTATCAGGCTTTAGTTTGTTTCGCCTGCATCGTTCAGAACAATAAAGTACTTGCTCCCAACACCCTTGCCATTTTTTACGCCATATAAAATCTCGTTTACAGGTAAGGCACGATTTAGCGGGTAAGAATAATTTTTTATGCATTGATGTTTTCTCTCTCTAACTCATCGCTTTTTTATCTTTTTTGTCTTTCTTGCCTTTTGTTAATAGCGATGCTTTACTCGATTTTTTAGTTCTACGCACATGCTTTGATAAAATACGTTGGCTTTCTTTACTTGTATCTATTCGCTTTTGAAAGCTCCATAACAAGTCGCGAGCAATTTTCCCAGCTTCGTTTATATCTATGATAGGCAACGGATAATCTACGCCTAATTGGCACTGATAAAGCTGTTGTTCCATAGGCGTTAAGTCCCAAGGTGTGTGGATCATTTCATTTGGTATTTCAGATAAACTCGGCAACCATGTTCTAATAAATGTGCCTTGTGTATCTTTTTCTAATGACTGCTTTACGGGGTTATAGACTCGAATAATGTTAGTACCCGTTACCCCTGACTGCATCTGAAATTGTGGATAATGAATACCTGGCTCAAAGTCGAGAAATAGCTTGGCTAAATGAGTAACACCTAAACGCCAATCAAGTAATAAATGGTGGCATAGAAAACTAACTAACATTGCTCGCATTCTAAAGTTTATATAGCCAGTTTTTACTAGACATAACATGCATGCATCGACTAACGGATAGCCGGTTTCACCTTGTTGCCATTTTATTAGTCGCTCTTCAATAGTAAGGCCAAGATGAACTTTAGGATAGGTTAACTCGCTATAAGCTTTGTTAACGGGGCGCCATTGCATTTGATGTTCGCTTTCAAATTTTTGTATAAAATGACAATGCCAATGCAAGCGAGAAGCCACTGCATCAAGAGAGCGTTTCCAGCCCTTTTCAGTTCTTTTCACTAAAATGCTTTGGTAAACCTGCCGTACACTGATATTTCCCCAAGCTAAATAAGGCGATAAACGTGAACAACTTTTACGACTTTCATGTGGTTTCGAAATATCATATTGATAGTTTTTGCCACGCTCAGCAAAAAATGATTGCAACATTTTACGCGCCCATATTTCACCGCCCTTTAGCATAAACTTGTTCGACTGAGTCCATGAAACAGGTAAAATAAATTCGGGCAAGCTTGCTAGCTTTTCAGCACTCACTAATCCTGTTGATGATAAAACAGCCTGACTCAACTCAGCTTTCATTATTGTTTGCCAATGACTATCCCATTGGTTTCTATTTTTCATACCGCGCATTACTGCACCTGTGGCACTTTCAAACCAAGTAATATTCTGTGTTTTACACCAATTTTTTACGTCTTTGTCTCGGTTGAAGGTAGATAATAGCCCTACTTCTTCATGGCTATATAAATTCGCCACTTTAAAAATTTTCTGAATTGCATTCAAGCCATCTATTGCATCACCATAATAAACATAAACTCTAGTGTTATATGGCGATAGTTGAATATTGAGATCTTGAATTGATTGCCAAATAAACCGCCAATGTCGCTCTTCATAATGAGGATCATCGATTAATAAAGGTTCAAATACGTAATATAAAAGTGTTAACCCCGCTTGCGTAGATTCTGCAAGAGGTTCGTGATCGCTTAGTCTTAAATCACGCTTTAACCAAACAATGTTAACGCTGTCTTTGTGCACATTTTCTTGTAGTGTTTGGGCGCCATTAACTAACTGCATTTCAGTTGCCATGACTATGCTTGGCTTGTATTGGCCAATCTGAGGCATCAACAGAGTCTAGTGTTTGGCAGCGAGAAGTTTCGATATTTTCTGTCCACGCAGCCTGATAGACTCGGTCGGGATCAAAAATTTCGCTTTGTTTCTCTATATTAAAATGGCGACCTCCTCTTGGATCAGCGCCAACACCGGCGATATATTGCCAATTACCCCAATTAACCGCAGCATCATAGTCTATCAAGCGTTCTTCAAACCAGGCAGCACCATATCGCCAATCAATGCCTAATTCGTTTACAAGGTAACTGGCAACAATTTGGCGACCTCTATTACTTAAATATCCTGTGAGTCGCAGTTCGTTCATACACGCATTGATTAAACTGCTAGGAGTATTTGAAAAACACCATTTATTAAATCGTTCAGCATAGTAAATAGTAAGCGGTTTTTGCTCTGAAATGCCTTTAAATTGATACATTTTCGGCCCCACTTTAAAATGTAGCCATTGAAAGTACTCTCGCCATAATATTTCTAAATACAGACATTCTGTCGAGCTATTTTTACCACTAAGTAGCTCGTATTGTTTAATATAATTAACTACTTGTCGGGCAGATATACAGCCATAACTTAACCAAGCTGATAACTTGCTGCTATTCTCCCATCCCGCTAAGCTATTTCGAACTTGCTTGTAACTTGACGGTAAAGTAGATGCGAAATATTGTTGAAGGTGTTTTAGACCAGATTGCTCGCCACCATTAAACTTAGCCCCTTGCTTGTTGTTAAATGCTATTACAGGTAACCAGCTAGGCTTAAAGTTTGACATTTCAGGCAATGATTCAAACTTGTTAGGTAAAAATTCAATAACAGGTTGCAGATCTATCGAACTGGTCTCAGGTAATATCTTTCTAAACTTCGAATAACTTTCAGGTAGGTTTTCAAGTTCAAAAGGCAATGATTTTTCGCAGAATAAGGTAAATTGCTCTACCAAATTAACACTTATTTGAGGCTGGTTTTCTCTGAACTGGCTAATCACTCTATTTTCATAGGTACCTGGTAAACGCGTGGTGATAAAGTCTGTAATTTGATATTTATCGCAAAGCTGACATAAGGTAGTTAAGCTATCGCCATATACGATATACAATTGCTGACCCAGTGCTTTTAATTGTTGATCAAGGTCATCTAGGCATCCTTGTAAAAATTTCCATCTAGCGTTACCTAAATGTTTTGATTGAAAGTTGCTGGCTTCAAACCACTGTTTATCTACTACAAATACGCAAAGTAATGTTTCAGCTTGGTTAGCCAAATTAAATGCTGCATTGTCACTAATACGCAGATCTTTTGTCATCCAATACAGAGTACGCTTCATTGTTCAAGTTCTTAAGCTTAAAAATTTTTATACGAGCGAAGTAACAGAAGAGATCAAAAAAGGGCTATAAGCATGAAGCTTGAGCATTAAAGTTGAGGCTTTACTAATGGCTAAGTCTGGATCACAATAAAGTTTTTATGGCTTATGAAGCGTGCGGTTACTATAAAGTTGGACGTTATTCATAATAAAAAGCCCTGCTTACTTATGTAAACAGGGCTTTTTTATAACTTACTATTTATAACTTACAACACATTAAAACTTAGCTTTAACACCTAAATAAAATTTAGGTCCTGAGCGAGAGTAATCCGATATTGTAGAGTCGTTACCACGGGTCATCACTTGTGGCTCATCTAAAATATTAAGTGCTTTTAAAGATACTGATACCTGCTTTGACACTTTATATTTAATGTTAAAATCTACGTAATCACTGTCTTGCACATAACGGTGCGAGCGTGATGGAAATGGCAAGTTATTCGGTTGAAAATACTTTGAACGATACTTATAAAGCAAGCGCATTGAAAGTTTATCACCTTCCCAGTAAACAGAAGCAGAGGCTACATTTTTAGAGAAGCCAAATAAGTTAGCATCAGCCACTAAACCTGGGCTACCTGGCTCTGGTGTTACAAAGTCTGAGTCTGCATAGTTATAGGCAATTTTCGCACCTAAACCACTCCATATTCCTGGTAATTCTGTAAAGTGTTTTTGAGCCGTTAACTCAACACCACGAATAGTTGAAGAGTCGTTCGATGTTTGTACCGTTGAATGTGTTACATCTGGGAATGTTGTGTCTTCCCCGTCAAGTGAAACTATTATATCTCTATCTTCTTGTACCGTCTCGTAACCACCCGTAAAGCTTTTGTTATAAACAGCTAAGGTTACGGCTGCATCATTACTTGGGTAATATTCAAGTGAAACCTCAACGTTATTAGATAAATAAGGTTTCATGTGATTACCGTTAGCCGAACCACTGGTAATAGATTCTAAGTAATTATTATTACAACTTTCATCTTCGCTTGACGAAGTACAAATGTCATAACTTACCCCTGCCGACATAGCATTCATTTGAAAACGTGACATAGCTCTATAAAGTGCGGTTTTCAAATACCATTCGTCGTTTAACTGAAAGGTTAAGTTTAAGCTTGGCAGCACTTCGGTGTAACTTGAGTCTAGCGTTACATCTTCAATTTCGCCTGTGGTGTTTATTTCTGTTACAAAAGTGCCGTCTTCAGCGGTAGTAATAAAAACTTTATCACCGTAGCCGTCAGAATGTGTTTCAGTTTTAACAACACGCACACCTATATTACCCGTTACCGGATAATCGCCCCATTGAGTATCGATATCAGCCATGGCATAAATAGCGCTAATTTTTTCTTCTACAATACGGTCAGCGCCGTCACGTTTATCGTTACGCTCGCCAATATCATAAAAGCTTGTATCGCCGTTATTTCCTGGAATTTGACCTAACATTTGTCCAATAAAACACTTGGCGTCGTAAGTAACAAAATCGCCTGGGCCGCCACCTTCTTCATCAAATAAGTTGTCGTTTTGGTGGTTATTAAAACAATTACTCACAATACCGTCAGTTAATGCTAAGTAACTGGCAACATTATTTTCGTCCCAGTTGTCATCTTCAGTGTCAGTTGAGCCCGTTTTTTGGCTACCATCACTTAAGCGAAGAGAAACATCGTTAGTTTGTTCATCAATTAAGTTTTCTTTTGAAAAACGAACACCAGCTTTAATATTGGCAAAAATGTCATGATCAAGCGTGTATTCAGCATCAAACTTAAACGCTAAAATTTTATCTTCTCGCTCATCATTGGCACGACGATATTCAGCATATGCTCCACCATCGGCACTCAAAAATGACTGCACATTGTTTGGATCAAACACTTCTGATGCATTGTAACCCGCATCACCAACACCATTTCTGTTGTTATCTAACCAGGTAAGTGTTGGAACGTTAGTGTCACGCGCGTCAAACTCGTATTGATAGCGACTTTCTGATTTAAACTTTGAACGATGACGAACTCTGTATCGGTATGACTTTGAATATGAAAAGTCTGCCGCCAGTTTTAAGTTATCTGTAGGGTAGTATTCAAAGTTAATACCACCGCCATCATAATCATCTACTTGGTTTCGGCTCTCACCTAAAAGTTGAGGCTTAGCTTCACCGGTTGCATATAGCAAGGTATGATCATCAGCAATAATATGGTCGGCTAATTTTCTGCGACGATTATCAATACCAAATTCCATACGTTCTTCAGTATATTCTAATCGTGAGTTTTGATAATCAAGGTTAATATCCCACTGATCGTTAGGCTGCCATTGAAAAGTTGCAACTACACTGGTGCGCGAGTCTTCATCTTCACCGGTACGCCAGTAGGCATCATTAGGTACGTAGAAAATTGAGCTTTGATCAAAGTCTGAAAGATTAGTGTCTTTGCCAAGTTGTGGACTTGAGCCTTGACGACCACTAGAAACTGCTTGGTTACCATCATCACACTCGTTTTCATCTGGCACAATTGTATTGCCAGAAGAATCTTTAAGTGCACAGGCTTGCATTTGAGAACTACCACCGTAATTTTCTTCCGGGTTTGAGTCGTCAGATGAAACAACGCCTAACGTAAAACCCATATTACCGAAGTCTTCTGTTTCCCAACTTCTAACGGTAGAAATAACAAACTTATTACCCCACGGGTTAACATTTGCGCCATCTACATCACCGTAATATGAATTATATATTCCCGTTGCTTCAACGGTAGTTTCGTTTTTTCCGTAATCAATAGCACGTAATGCTGCTACTTCGATGGTGCCTGATGTACCACCTTCAACTAAATCGGCTTGTTGCGATTTATAAATAACGACCTTATCAACTAAATCTGAAGGGAATTTTTTAAAGTTTACTGCACGCCCGGTACCCGCATTAGTAATAGTACGACCGTTAAACGTTGCATAGCCCCAGTAAGAGCCTAAACCACGTATAGACACTTCGTTTTGGCTACCTTTTAATCGATGGCTAGAGGCGCCTGAAATATTTTCGATAATATCTGCTAAAGATAAACCGGGTAAATCACCAAAGTCTGCAGCAGCAATAGCATCAACAATGGCGGTTGTATTTTTCTTTTCGTTAAGCGAGCGTGTCATAGTTCCACGCATGCCGCTGACTTCAATAACTTCTATGCTACTTTCTTTCGCCGCTTCACTAGTACTTTCTTGCTCTTGTGCATAAACAGGTGCTGATAATAAAGTAACCAATGCAGAGCTTAATAGTGCAGATTTACCCTTAGCATTAAGCCCTTTTACTCTTAGCACGTTACTAATTTTATTCAATTTCACGTCACTCTCCCCAAGTTCCATTTATCTATTTTTTTAGTTTTATTGCTTAAAACGTAAAACCCATTTACCACAACTTGATTCAAATCTAACCAATTAACATTACAATGTCAATTAAGCAAGCTAACCAGGACAACAAAAAAACAAGATAATTGTTATTACCAATAATCATAAGAAGGACCCAAGAAACTGGTATAACTTTTACTTGAAGGCTCAATATTTAAAATATATTTAAGTAAAGGTACTAATAAAACGGCTTAATATAAAAATCATAATTACATTACAGGTATTGATGTTAGCGATACCTTCAAGCACCTCTACCTATTTTATATCAGCATTTAAACGCTAGTATTTTTAGTTAGCTTGAATTAACACTGAAGGCGAAAAATTAATGACCAGTGAAAGAGAAAAGGAAGTAAGGAAAAATAGCTAAGACGCAGCAAAGACGTCATAGCATCAACGTCATGAACACGCCAGCACCACCCTTGCAAATTATTACCAATCGTTATTACCAAGAGGTGTATGTGCAACCATTAGCGATAGTCATAAACAGGTTTTGACTTACATACGCTTCTAATACCTAATGACACAATTTATGTGTAATGTTACCTACAGCTACTAATATTCAATGCTATAAATTATTACAAATTAAGCACTAGGCTGGTCTTGACGTGAATGCAATTATCTTCTGGTGCAATGATATTTTCACACCTATTCGTTTTACAGTTATTCGTTTTACAGTTATTGCTTTTTAAAAACTTAATCATCACGATAACGTACAAAAATATATCTAACCTTTTTCTTTACCTACAATGCAACATTAGTGGACAAAGCAATTATAGTGCATGAAAACGGGGCTTCGACCATATTCTGGTTACTTAACCTATCAGGCACTATTCAAAATAATAGTATTTCAAAAGTAATGAAGAGTAGCGTTAAAATGAAGCGGGATTTCTCTACAACTTATGGTTATACAAGGCTTTGGCTCACTGCAGCTAAGTTTTCAGGAAATTAAGAAAGATACATAATTGAAAAAGCCCTTAAAGCAAGCGGCTACTTTGTTTTTTATGGCCCTTGCAACTGCCCTAAGCGATTCCCTTAAATTTACGATAAATTTTAGCCAAACACCTAGCTAAACCTATGCTTTATTTCTAACGTTATTAACCTATATTTAAACTTCCATCATTTACTTAATATTAAATGCAAATATATAAAATATTTCCATTAAGTTCCTAACGGTTCAATAGTTTTTCTATGCTGGGGAAATACAGCTATAACATTGAATACAGCCTAAACGTATTTTATTTGGTGATATGAAATTTTTGCACTATTTAAAATGGTTTAAAACTAAAATTTAACTAGCACATACGGTTAAGTTTTCATTAGAATGCACGAATTATTTCTATTGTAACTATCGCTAACGATTACCAGGCTATTCGTTAGTCACTTTGAGGAAAAGCATATGCTTTTTAATGGTTCATTTATCTCAGATTGCCCTATTCGTCAAAAAATTCGTGAATTTTATCGAATTGATGAAAATACAGCGGTAGATCATATTTTACCCCTTGCTGAAGTTAATGTTAGCGCCCGTAGTCGTGCATGGGAACGTGCACGTAAAATGGTATTAAAAATACGCCATGATCAGTCTGGCAACGGCGCAATAGATGCTTTATTAAATGAGTATTCATTATCAAGTGAAGAAGGTGTAGTGTTAATGTGTTTGGCCGAAGCATTATTGCGCGTGCCTGATAAACACACACAAGATGCCTTAATTCGCGATAAAATTTCACAAGGACAGTGGAGCAGTCATTTAGGCAGCAGTGACTCTTTATTTGTGAACGCATCTTCGTGGGGACTATTAATTACCGGCACTATGGTTAATTATGCCGATAAACGCCAGCAAGCACGTTTTGGGTTATTAAAGAAAACGATTGGCCGCCTAGGCGAACCTGTTATTCGTAAATCAATGAATTACGCCATGAAAGTAATGGGTAAACAGTTTGTCATGGGTGAAACCATTACTGCAGCAACAGAGCGTGCTGCAGATAAAGAGCAAAAAGGTTACGTATATTCATACGATATGCTTGGCGAAGGCGCCAGATCAATGAAAGACGCCCAGCGTTATTTAAAAGCTTACCAAGATGCCATCGACGTTATCGGTAAAGTAGCCGTTGCTTCAGGTAAAAACGATCCGCGCAAAGTACCGGGCATTTCAGTAAAGCTTTCTGCCATTCACCCGCGTTACGAGTTCACTCATAAAGCACGTGTAATGGCTGAAATAGTGCCAAAATTAAAGGCATTATGCTTACAAGCAAAACAATACAATATAGGTTTAACCGTTGATGCAGAAGAGTCTGAGCGTTTAGACATTTCACTAGATATTATTGAAGCGGTATTTAGCGACAGTGATTTAGGTGATTGGGGCGGATTTGGTATCGCACTACAAGCCTATCAAAAGCGCGCTATTTTTGTAGTAGATTGGCTACGCGATTTAACAGTACGCGTTGACCGTAAAATGATGGTGCGTTTAGTAAAAGGCGCTTACTGGGACACTGAAATTAAAAATGCCCAAAAAGATGGTCATCAGCACTTTCCAGTATTCACACGTAAGTCATCAACGGATGTTTCATATCACGCCTGTGCCAATAAATTACTCGAATACCGAGATACCATATACCCGCAATTTGCTACACACAATGCTTACAGTGCAGCAACCATTGTTGAATTGGCTGGCGATGATAAAGAAGGCTTTGAATTTCAATGTTTACACGGCATGGGCGACTCGTTATACGACCAAATTGTGTCGCTGGAAAGTATTCAATGTCGTATCTACGCACCTGTAGGTCATCATGAAGATTTATTGGCTTATTTAGTACGTCGTTTATTAGAAAATGGCGCTAACTCATCGTTTGTAAATGCCATTGTAGACGAGTCTCAGCCGGTTGAGTCATTACTTGAAGACCCAGTAGAAAAAACTCAACGCTTAAAAGATAAGTACAACCAACAAATTATTAAACCGATAGCGTTATACCATGACCCTAAAGGCTTAGGTCGCGATAACTCTAAAGGTTTAGACTTAACTGATATCAGTGCTATAACGCCATTAAAAGCCGCGTTAGACAACTGGTTTGAAAATAATAAACTTAACGCTAGCGATATTCCTGCAGGCGCAGTTGCAGTAAAAAATCCAGCGAATCATAGTGAAATAATTGGTTTTCATCAGCATCACGATAAAGATGCCATGTTAGCCATGATTGATACTGCACAAGCAACGTTTCCTTCGTGGTCACAAACACCGGTTGCTGAACGTGCTGCTTTATTATGCCGTGTTGCCGATATTCTTGAACGACACACCGACGAACTGATCGCATTGTGTATTAAAGAAGCCGGTAAAATTGCCCAAGACGGCATTGACGAAGTGCGCGAAGCGGTAGATTTTTGTCGCTACTATGCTGAAAAAGCGATTGAGATTGCTGCTGATGAACGCCTGGAAGCGCGTGGTGTAGTACTATGTATCAGCCCATGGAATTTCCCATTAGCTATATTTTTAGGCCAAGTTGCTGCTGCTATTGCAACCGGTAATACGGTTTTAGCAAAACCAGCAGAACAAACCAGCTTAATTGCGCTTCGCACCATAGAGTTAATGAAATCAGTTGGCTTGCCTGAAGGTGTTGTACAAGCGGTTATCGCTCGTGGTAGTGAAGTAGGTAGCGTAATTATACCTGACGAGCGAGTACAAACCGTTATGTTTACTGGCTCTACACAAACCGGCACCATTATTTCGCAAACTCTAGCAGCCCGAGGCGGTGACCAGGTACCGTTAATTGCGGAAACAGGTGGTCAAAACTGTATGATCGTTGACTCAACTGCTCTACCTGAGCAAGTAGTAGACGATGTTATTTCTTCAGGGTTTCAATCAGCAGGTCAACGTTGTTCAGCACTGCGCGTATTGTTTTTACAAGAAGATATTGCTGACGGTGTAATTAACATGCTAACCGGTGCATTAGCTGAATTGCATGTTGGCGATCCTGCGCAATTAAGCACAGATATTGGTCCGGTAATTGACGAAAAAGCCTTAGCATCACTTAACGCTCATAGCGACTATATGCAAAAGCATGGCAAGCTATTATACCAATGCAAAATTGCAGACGACGTAGCAAGCAACGAGCAATTCTTCTTCGCTCCTCGCTTATATGAAATCAACGACATCAATGTTCTAAAACAAGAAGTCTTCGGCCCATGCGTGCACATAGTTCGCTTTAAAGGTGACGAAATAGAGCAAGTAGTTGATAAGGTTAACGGTACTGGTTTTGGTTTAACTATGGGTATTCATACTCGTATTGAACACCGCGCTTTTGATTTAGCTAAACTATCACGTGCAGGTAACGTATATATTAACCGCAACATGATTGGTGCAATTGTTGGTGTTCAACCTTTTGGTGGTCGTGGCCTTTCAGGTACAGGTCCTAAAGCAGGTGGACCAAATTACTTAACCCGTTTGGTAATCGAAAAAGCAACGCCTGACGCTGAACAATTTAACTTGTTACCTTCGCAGGTAGAAGCCTTAGACGGCGACAACAAGTCAGATGCCGAATCAATACTATTTATGGACAAAGCGAATGCAGCCGAGAAAAACTGGCGTTTAACAGAGTTAAACACCCGTATTTCATGTGTGCGCCAATTACTGGCAAAAATTGCCCATGTTGGCATTGTTGATGATTTAGCAGACGATTTAAATAGTACGTTAACATCAGCACGTTCACAGTTAATTGATATTGAAAAGCGCATGAAAAAGCCAACGTTCTTGCCAGGCCCAACAGGTGAGTCTAATATTCTGTATTTAGAAAACCGCGGTAATATCATTTGTTTTGCCGATGCAACCGTAAGCTTTCACTTCTGGGTACTTTCAATTGTAACGGCATTAGCTACGGGTAATACCGTAGTAAGTGTTGTATCAGACTTGTACTACGATGAAGCTATCGCCTTTAGAGATAAGTTTCTTTCTACTGGCGTTGAAGAAGGTGTATTCCAAGTAGCGCGCTTGCGTCATTTATCAACCATGTTATCGCATCCTGCTTTAGCCGGTGTGGTAGTCGACAGTAACTGTGATCGTAAACATTACATCAGTGAAAAACTTGCTGAACGTGAAGGTGCAATTTTGCCGGTGATCAGCTCAGAGTACTTTGATAGCTTGATTCAACGTTTGTTAACTGAAAAAACCGTGAGTATTGATACTACGGCCTCAGGTGGTAACACATCACTTATGACTTTAGTTGAAGAAGACTAACGCGATAGGTTATTTACCAACAAGTAAGTAAACCATAAGTAGAGTAAATTAAGCCGAGTAAGAAGTTTTTCTTACTCGGCTTTTTTAATTAAGTTTCTCGTTAATTACTAATATATAGGCAACAATGTATAGGCAACAGTTTATAAGTTGACACTCATTATTTTTGTTAATTTTTCATTTAAGATGAATGTCGACATTAATTACTGCTTTGACTTGTTATCTGCATAATTAATTTTAAGCGATACTGTTTTTTCTATATCTTTCCTTAAGTAGGGTCAGATACACATTAATGTAATCAATATCAGGGCATTATTAACAATGTAAGTTGAGCAAGAAAATGGCTTGCTCAACTTTGTTGATTAAACTTAAGATGAGTAATGAGGTTACTGGTTAGAGAAGGCGGCAATAAATTTTTCTATACGAGCGGCGTTAGCACCTAAGTCTGTACCACCAACACGCGAGATTGAACGTAAATCGATAACACTAGTTGCCCCAACCGTTTGAACACGAATAGCAATGTCGTCTTTAAATGCCCACAGAGCTGTGGTATCAACCGCTTCAATAAGTCCTCGCTGTTCATTTTTCGCGACAACATCCCAACCTAAGCTCAATGCAATGTCTTCAGCCTTAGCAAACGCTTGGTCTTTATCTAATTCACTGATAATCGGTTTTAATTTTGGATAAGCAGCCAATTGCATCGGCGCAAGCTTCGCTTGGTCATAAGTTAATGGGTTACTGTTGTCACCACGAAGCGCAATAATAGCGTCAAATTTAGGTAAATTAACCGTATCTGTAGTTACCTGATGGATAAAAGGTAATGATTTTGCTTTCGCCGCCTGCATCGATAAAGCTATAGCCGGTATTGCTGATAATATAGCGATAACAGCACAGCGTTTTGCCAACGGATATTGTTTCTTGAACAAGGTAAATAGACCAAGCAATAACGCGATTACTAATACGGCAATACTGGCATAGCCGGTATATTTAATAATTTGAAAAGACGTTGCCATTGGCCATAATTCCATTCGATAAGCAATTACAGCAATTGGAAAGCCCAACAGCAAAGGAATAACAACAGCTTTTAAAGCTTTAGTAATGGTGTTAATTAACATAAATATTCTCGTCTTTTTTTGTATTGCTATAGATTATATTATTTCTATAGCGTTAATTTTAATTCTAATCGCTATAACCGCTCTGCGAGTATTAGCTACTTGCAAACAGTATTCTGTCACTTAAACAACGATATAAAAAGTTATTTGTTGGTTTCATATTATGAATACATGCAACAAAAGAACAGCTGATCATTATATTTTGAAGCTTAAATCTATTCGTTTGAAGATCTATGCTTTTCACTGTTACCTTAAACACCACCTTGGTATAGTGTGATAAAAACACAGTTGTTTAGTCATACAGATAACGATGAATAAAAGATCAGTTAAGATGATGTTTTAGGTTAACTTTAAAAAATTATCATACGAAGCTTTTTACCAAATTAATTGCAAAGGTAGTTAAGTTATACGCCTTAAGGAATATGCCTTACGTAACCATTGCTTTAGCATCTACTCGCTGTTGATAAGTAAAGAAAGTTTTTAACATTAAAGAGTAAATTAAATAATGACAATAAAAATCAGTGGAAGTTGTTTGTGCAAAAAAGTGTCGAGTACAGTTGAAGGACCTTTTAATAAGTTTTATCAATGTTACTGTGACAGGTGTCAGAAAAAAACAGGCTCAGCATTTGCCGCGTTAATGTTTACTACACCGGAAAAAATTCAGTGGCACTCAGGGCAAGCGTTAATCAAACGCTTTGATTTACCTGACGCGCAACGATTTAGTAATTGTTTTTGTAGTGAATGTGGCTCCCAAGTGCCCTATATTAGTAGAGATGGTGCATTTTTAATTGTGCCTGCGGGTTATGTTAATGGCGACCCTGGCATACGACCAGCAGCCAATATTTTTTGGACAGAGCGACCTTGTTGGTTCGAAGATGGCAAACAAGCAGAAAACTTTGATGAATACCCAACATAGCTTTTTTTGTAACTACGACAATATGTAAATAAGTATCGCTTTGATTATCGCTGCGCTAGTTAAGCTAGCGCAGCGATATAATAACTTTTAATCGCTTTTTTTACTTGTTCTTAACTTGTTTTTAGCTTGTCATTGCCTTGAAGGTTTAGTTTAAAAGTTTAGCTTTCTAGTTCAGTTTTCGTTTCAGTTTCTTGCTCATCTTTAGCTTTTAAGGCATCAACAAAAGCCTGTATCCCTGATTGCACGAGTTCATAAGTTTTATCAATAGTTTCAGACACTTCACCTTCTAATACTTTTAAGCCGCCTAAAACTTCTTTCGCTTCATCAAAGCCTTGGTCAATACCGCTGCTAATAATATCTACAAAAGCGGTTAGTGACTCTTCTTCACTCATGTCAGGATTTTGTTCGCGAAAAGCGCCTAAAAACTGGGTGCTAAATGAAACAATGCGTTCAGCGGTTGCTTCAGGGCTGAAATCAGCACCTGACTCGTAGGTCTCTTCAACTTTGTTTTCAATACCTGAAGCTTGCAGTGCTTCATTTATTCCTTGTAACGCTGCTTTTAATGTTAATGCCAGCGGCTGATCACCAACGCTTGTACTGTATTTTAGTGAAGATTCTATAATGGCTGCGTTGAGCTGTTTTTTACTACTTAATGAAATTGAGTCAGGCGATGCGGTAACTTTTTTATCTTGCGCAGGCTCTGATAGCGATTTATCAACCGCTTTATTGTCAGCACTATCGGGGGTTTTTGCTAACGGTCTAACCTCTTGGCTGTATGTATCATTAGGCTTTATAGGAGAGCTCATAAAAATAACCTCGTATTTTCAAAAACGTGTCTACGGTATCGGCACATTGGAGTATAACTTAAGTTTTATTCTGTATATATTCTATACATCACCAAAAATAGTTATACGCAGTTTACTTCAGCTAAGTGCTTATGAGCCGTGGTGTCGGTATCATTAAACTATGTCAGTATTTCACCTTAAGCTTCGCTTTAAAAATATAACATCAGTAATAATGCAGTTCTTTCTATCAGTTATTTACATTAATATACCTATATTACAAAGCAACTTTAGAATGTGACATTAAAAATTGACCTTAAAAGTAGATTTAAAACAATTTCTTGACGAAAATGGCAACGAGTTAGCCTTAACTGCTCAAGCAAGAACAGTATTCAATTTCATTAGTAAAATAGTGTTGGCAGTTACTGAGCAGATAGAACAACCATTAGTAGAAATAGATTTAAAATGCGCTACTCGAGCTGAAAACCTTAATTGTGAAGGAAGCATTGAAGCAAATTACCAAGCTCCTAGCTTAATTCATTGGCAATGCGACTGTTGTGAGGCAAATGGCAGTATTTTGAATTGGCAATTTAGTAAATGGGACAAACAATTACGCGTGCTTCATTAAAAATTAGTTCTCATTATTACTTGTCAGGTTTATACACAAAAAGGCCTAGATATAGCTATCGAGGCCCTTAATCAAATTAATGTGGTAGAGCGAAAAGTTAGCCATTATAGCTGCTAACTTTTCGCTTTTAACTTCTAGCCTCTAACTTCTACCGTTTAAGCACCACAGTTTTTTACCAATTGAACTACGGCGTAAATCTTAATCTTTGATTTAACGAAATCGCCACAATTAGCAACAAGAACCATGACATTGAACCTCCCCCTGATGAAGAGCTGCTCTTAGTTTCTTCTGGCTGCGTAGGTGTAGGCGCAGGTGTCGGTGCCGGCGTAGAAGAAGTTGCTTGAATAAACTCTGCTGTTAAAGAAATGTTACTGCCTTGGTTGACAATACAGTCTGAGTAACTAAGCGTTTTAAAATAGTAGAACTGCAAAGCATTAAACTCACCCGTCGCGATATCTGCATAGCCGTCGGCATCTATATCTACAATTGCCGTGGCGGTAACTCCGTCGTCAGGATTAGCAATAATTTGCGCAGGTGAATAGTTTTGATTTCCTTGATCGATATACAAAGCTAAGCTTGCAGGACGGTAGTTAGCGGCTAATAGGTCCATAGTGCCATTGTTATCAATATCGCCAAACGCTACACCATAACTCGATGCACTAGCATCAAGAACCGTTCGAGCTGAGTTTTGATAGACCGCTATATTTTTTTCTACAATTTCAGCAGCAGCAACCACTAAAGAAGAGTCGGCATCAAGGTATGCATCTAATGTTATAGCTGCATTATTAGAAAGGGTTTTATCTAGTGTAAAAGTATTATTATTATTTAAATAAACTTCAGTCTTGGCTTCACCTATACTGCTTACTAACGCAAATAAGTCCCCAGTGGTGTCTGCTGAAAACGAAGAAACCACTAAATCTGGCGCTTGATCGTCATTAATGTCAAGCACGGCAATTGCGTAAGGTCTAATATTACCAATAACAATATCGTCGCTAAAGGTAAGCTCACCGTTGCCATCGTTGAGGTATAACTTTAATTTTCGGCTGCCAAAAACAGTCACAACTAAATCTTGATCACCATCGTTATCCCAGTCATAAAATGCTAAAGCTGAAGGATAATTTAAGTTAGAAACAACTTCTTTTTTAGCAAACCGACCTGCTCCATCATTAGTTAATGTAGATACCTTGCCATCAAACAAGCTGATCATCGCTAAATCAGAAAACCCATCGCCATTAATATCTGCACTATCAAGTGTTTTCGCCCCGCCTGATGCGCCAACTAACCCCAATTGGCTAGGATTTACTATAACGCCATTACCCGCGTCACATTGTTGGCCACTCCAGCCATTAAACTTCCAATTAGTGTCAGCTTGTGCAACTAAGGTATTGGTTTGCGATTTATTATCTATACTGCAACTTTCTGTACAATCAATACTTGCTTCAACAGAGCGTATGGTTCCTTGCCCAATTATTTCAATATCAATAACATCTGCTCTTGCACTGGCACTGTTTAAAACAGCGATAGCAATGCTACTTCCGATTATTTTTTTTATAAATTTCATATAACCACTTTCCTTTTTGTTCCAAAATAACTTGATACATATTTTCAGCGTATTTTGTAAACAATCGGTTGCTACAGAACAATGATTTTGTCATTATGAAGTTATGATGAATATATTTGTTATTTAAAAACAGTAAATTAACAAGGAAAATGATTAAATGGATAGTTTTAAACTATCAGAATTTTGGGTACAACCAGCACACAATAAACTAGAGTTAAATGACAAAGTTTACAAAGTAGAACCTAAGATCATGGAGGTTTTATGTTTTTTAGTGAAGCATCAAGGGCAAGTTGTTAGTCGAGAAACTATCGCGCAGTCATTATGGTCAGAAACTGTTGTTGGCAATGATGTTATTACTCGCGCCGTTTTCGAATTAAGAAAAATTTTAAATGACTCCGCTCAACACCCGAAATTCATCGAAACAATAGCACGTAAAGGCTATTGTTTTATTTATCCATTAGAAGAGCCACTAAAGCTCAACAAAACAAAAAAAACTCAAGACATTCAGCCCCTCATCGTTGATGCTTCTACAAAGCAACGTTGGCATATAAAGTGGTTAGTCCTAGTAATTATTGTAGTCACGATCATAGCAAGCTTAACGTTTAATCACTTTTATTTTGTAGAAAGTCAAACTAACTGGCGAGATTATAATTATAGGCCAAGTCAGTTAACTAATTTTGATTCTTATGCTGAAATGCCCGCTTTAAATCAAACCGAAGATAAAATGCTATTTGTCTCTTCAGCAGCCTACAATGCTGAATTTAACACATTGGCGTTGATGGACTTAAAAACCAATAAAAAAACGATAATCTCTGCACAACATGTAGAACACAGGTTTCCAACCTGGAGTAAAAAGAGCCAAGCCTTTTATTTTTTAAAATGCACAAGAGGGGCGTGTCAGTTAATTCAGCATGACATGTTAACAGGTCAGAATAAATCGCTATTAGATCAGCCATCAAGAATATATTCGTTTGATATCTCACCCTCAGAAACTCAGGCAGTTATCGCATACAGAAACGGTAGAAAAATTGAGTTAGCGCTAGTGCCATTAGAACAAGCCGAACTAAAACCCTTAGCAATATCTAATAACAATCAAAGAATGCCTAAGTTTAGCCCTGATGGTAAAACTATATTTTTTGTCGAAAAACTAGTTGATGGTAGCACTAAACTTAATAGCTACAATATTGAGGAGCAATCAGTAAAAGCCATTAATTCGACTTTTCATAGTATTATGAGCATCGCTATTTCGAATGAAGAATTACTGATATCAGGCAAAAAAGATGGGCAGTTTTCTATTTGGTTGATGAACTTAGATTCTGGAGAAAAAACTCAGATAATAGAAAATATTAAAGGCGAATTTCAATCTGATATTGCTGTTACTTCTGATAAATCAAAAATAGTTTATAAAAATTGGCATAGAAACATTGCTATAGAAAATATCGGCATAGATACGACCCCAACAATGCTTAACAGTAATTCGCTAGATTTTAATGCGATTTACTCGCCTGAAAAACGAACATTTTATTCAGTATCAAACCGTTCAGGTGCTTTTGAAATATGGCAACATCAACAAACAATATCTCAGCAACTAACTCAGTTAAAAGCGAATAGTTTAGGCAGACCTCTATTGTCGCCAGACAATAACAAACTAGCCTTTTTAGATAACAGCAATAAAGACAAACAACTGCTAATTTTAGATCTTGCATCCCAGCAGGTAGACGTAAGTTACACTGTGCCTCCTAATGCACATATACTTCACTGGTCTCCAGCAATGAACTCAATCTATTTAAGCATTAAAGACCAAGAACAATACACCCTGACTAAACTTAGCTTAGCTGAAGGAAAGTTAATTAAACTGGTGATAAATGCTGGTGTCTATGCTGAAGAATCAATAACAGGAAATGAAATAACCTACGTAGATATGTCTAATGGACACTTAATGAGACAAGACTCATCAGCACAAACATACAGTATTGCAAATCTAAGCACCTTGAATGCCGCATTAGTTCAAGGTGGCATAATGCTCACAAAAGATTGGCTGTATTATGTTGTATACACAAGGCAAGGACCAAAAATAATGAGATATAATTTATCTTCTGGTCATAAAGAGCAATTTGCTCAACTCCCTGTTGGCAGCATTGTTACCCAAATAGGCGGGAAAGAAAGCCCGTATGTTATTTATGACATTTTACGTGAGGATAAATCTCAAATTATTCTTTTAGAAAAAGTAAATAAGTAACCTGAACTCTGGATAATGAGTGCTTGAAAATCAAGTGAACCAAAAGCTTAGGTAATAAAGTAAATACTATAGCCAAGTGAACATCACGAATAGATATCATCAATGCTTCATTTTATGCCATTTCCAAGGCAAAACGTTTATGAATAGCGCGCTATTTATCGACGTTTTAACGCAGAAAATGGCTTAAAAGGGAGCATTGAGCAAGTGCTGCTTATCCAGAGTTCAGGTTAAGTAGGGTCAGATACACATTAACTGATTTTAGAGCCGATCATAATAAGCTATAGAGCTAAAATAAAAATCTAGCCCTTAGATATAGAAAAACCGCTTGATTACGTTTAAATAATCAAGCGGTATCTATAATTGGTGAGATTGACGCATAAGCCGGGTTTTGTATCTCTTCCGAAGAAAAGTGACAATCATTCGTCTAGGCCTTAAATCGCTCTAAGGCTCAAGCAACCTACCCGGTTTCCACGCGAGCCACGCTTATACTATGCTAACTTGCGTTAACCTAGTCATGAAACCCTATTTGGTCTTGCTCCGGGTGGAGTTTACCCTGCAATTACTGTTACCAGCAATCCGGTGCGCTCTTACCGCACCCTTTCAGCCTTACCTGTGAAGTTCCTAAGAACAACCATCGGCGGTCTTCTCTCTGCTGCACTTGTCGTGGGCTCGCGCCCCCCAGGCGTTACCTGGCACCCTGCTCATTGGAGCCCGGACTTTCCTCTCCCTTATCTGTCTACCCCTTATAAAATAAGTGATACAACGATAAAGCAGCGATTGTCTCGTCAACTCGGCGCGCATTCTACCCCATATTTTGCTTTAGGTCTAAATTAAATATCGTGAAGAGGTTGCTTGCTGCTATAGTCTTTTAAAAAATAATTTAGGATTTCTTGATGATCGAACTTTGGCATTGTCATAATACCCGTTCACTGCGTGCTTTATGGGCTTTAGAAGAAATGCAATTAGACTACACGCTGCATACTTTATCGTTTCCGCCCCGACTTTCAGAAAAGTCTTATTTAGCGATTAACCCTTTGGGTACCGTGCCTTTTTTAAAAGATGGCGATACCGCGCTGACAGAGTCTAGTGCTATTTTGTTATATCTTGCAGAGCGTTATAAAAAAAGTGCTTTAAGTGTAACAGTAGCGCACCCAGAATATGGCAATTATCTCAACTGGCTATTTTCTAGTGACGCTACGCTGACTTTCCCACAAACTTTAGTACTACGATATAGCCAATTTGAACAAGCTGAGCGCCAGCAACCTCAAGTGGTTAAAGACTACGCCATTTGGTATTTAGCACGGTTAAAACGCTTGAATAGCCATTTAGAAAACAATGACTTTTTAGTCGACAACAGGTTTACCATTGCCGATATTAGTGTTGGTTATGCGTTGTATTTAGGTGAGTTACTTGGTTTAGCAGCACAATATAAACCGCAAACACTTGCTTACTTACAAAGACTAAAAAGCAGAAAAGGCTTTATGGCAATAAAAGATCTTGGTCAAGACGTTAGTAATTACAGCATAAAACCTATTGATATTAACTTATAGATATTAGCTAAAGGTTACTCTTTCATGGCAAGCGCGTAGTCATACAAGGCATTTTTTTTCACGCCGTGAATTTCAGCGGCGATAGCACAAGCCCTTTTAGGTTTCATTTCAGTTAATAGTAACTTTAAGGTTGCAACCACGTGAGCGGGAATGTCATTAGGATCAATTTTCTTACCTTCAATAATTAACACCATTTCACCTTTCAGTTGGTTTGGATCTGCCTGAAGAAAAGTTAACAGGTTATCTGCGGTGTCTGAGTGAATAGTTTCGAAGGTTTTTGTTAATTCACGTGCCATTACTACATAGCGCTCACCGCCAAGGGTTTTGACAATATCTTCAACAGTATCAATAGCCCTGCGTGGAGCGTCATAAAAAACTAGTGTGCGTGATTCGTTGGCTAATTCGGTCAATGTTGATTGTCTAGCGCCTGATTTTGACGGCAGAAAACCTTCAAATGTGAAACGGTCGGTTGGTAACCCGGCAACTGAAAGCGCGGCAATAGCAGCACAAGGGCCCGGAATAGGAGAAACATTTAAGCCTTGCTGGCGACAATGCCTAACTAAATGAAATCCTGGATCGCTAATTAACGGTGTTCCGGCGTCTGACACTAAGGCAATACTTTTACCTTCTGTTAATAAAGCAGCAATTTGTTCTTGTCGTTGGCGCTCGTTATGGTCGTGCATCGACATGGTTTTATTTTTTATCGAAAATGCAGATAACAAACGTTGCGTGTGACGTGTGTCTTCACAGGCAATGATATCAACCTGTTCGAGTATATCTCGCGCCCGTTGGCTAATGTCGCCGAGGTTGCCAATAGGTGTAGCAACAATATATAAAGTGCTAGGCTGAATTTGAAAATCCGACATTATAAAATACTTGTGTTGAGACTGAAGAGGATGAAGTTTATTATAAAGCACTATTAAAAAGTATGGATTTATTAACTTTGACACTTACTAAATGGTTTTCGTCTTATAAAAGCGGCTTTTTTGCCTTTGCTGCTGTGGTTATTCTCGCCAGTTGTTCGACAACGAAACAAAGTAAACCAATAAAGTCAGCCAATAAAAAAGCTGACGTGGTGCAAGCGATTGAAAAAAAGCTAACCGCAGAGCAATTAGTAGATCAAGCGTGGAAGCAAGTTTCTTCAAATCAGCAAGACGAAGCCGTTTCTTCGTTATTAAGTGCAAGCGAGCTATATTTATCTCAAGAAGCGCCTCACAAAGCACTTTGGTTAGCTAAACAACTTGCAGCGTTAGCACCTTCTCCTGCGCAGCAATATCACTTAGCTATTATTGAAGCTAAAGGTTATTTAGCTTTAGTAGAAAACCACAAGGCCTACCTAGCACTTGAAAACAGCGAAAAAATTAGAGCAACAGAAAAACTGGCTTACCGTGTTGACTATTTTCAAACCTTAGCAAGTGTGCAAACACTCAGAGATTTACCTATTGCCGCCCTTGATGCAAACCTAAAAGCTTTTGCAAATAATACGCAAGCAACCGACAACGATATTGAACTCATTTGGCAGCAGTTTTGCCAATTGTCTCCTTGGCAGCTTCAGCAATTAGTTAAAATGTCTCCGCCTAATATTAAAGGTTGGAGTAAGTTGATCACTTTTGCTAATAAATTTGGTCATGATGATACTAAATTCAAACGTTATTTAAGCCAATGGCAACGAGAATTTAGCACTCACCCTGCACAATACATTGTGGCTAATTTGAATCAGCAGGAGCCTGTACTAAATAATGAAATTGAAAATATAGCCGCTATAATTCCGCTTTCAGGTAAACAAGAACGTGCAGGCAAAGTTGTACAGCAAGGTATACTTGCCGCTTATAATATTGAAAGCGGTAAAACCTTACATTTTATTGACTCAACTACTTTAGATATGAGTACGTTAAACGCAAGGTTACTCGAACTTAACATAGATTATGTTATTGGCCCGCTACTTAAGCAAAATGTCAGCAGTTACTTAGCGCAAACTGAAATTACAATACCTACCCTGCTACTTAACTTGCCAGCAAGTGTTGAATTATTGCCGCATCAAGTCGCACTTTCAATGCGCCCTGAAGAAGAAGCGATACAAGCAGCAACAACATTGAGTCGCCAGCAGTATCAACAACCCATTATATTAAGTCACCAAGACAGCGCCAGCCGCCGTATTGCTCAAACCTTTAGCCAACAGTGGCAGCATATAACTGGTAAAACACCAGAAACGGTATTTTTTAATAGCGACGCTAAAATGCAGAACCAAATTAAAGCCAGCTTAGGTGTAGATTTAAGTCAGCAACGCACGAAAGACTTAAACCGACACATTAAATATTCGATTAAAAGTGAATTTCGTAACCGTCGTGATATCGACATGATTTACGTGGTGGGTTTACCGCTAGAGACTAAGTTACTAAAACCCTACATAGACGTAAACATTAGCCCTTTTGCAGACATTATTCCGGTATTTGCAAGTTCGCGTAGCCACAGTACTAAAATCGATAAAAGTGACAATCGTGACTTATCTGGCTTAGCCTTTACTGAAATGCCTTGGCAATTGCGCAGTAAACAACAAAATAAAGTTTTAGCTGCACAAGCTAAGAAACTTTGGCCGAACCGAAGTGACAGCTTACAAACCATATTTGCCATGGGTTTTGACAGCCTAACCTTAGTCGATAAAATTTCTGCCATGCAAAATAAAACTTATGTGCGACATTATGGTCAAACTGGGATATTACAATTGGGCAAAGACAACATTTTAACCCGTAGTTTAATTTGGGGAAAATACAGTCGCAGCAAGGTGCAAGAATTTGCTATGGACTAACAAAACCAATACAGTCACTACAGGAAAAAATAGTGAGCAATTAGCCGCTAATTATTTAATTACGCAGGGGCTGAAATTACAAACATGTAATTTTCAAAATCGCCGCGGCGAAATTGATCTCATCATGACTGAGAATGACATTTGGGTGTTTGTTGAAGTTAAATACCGTAAGAATTCACATTTTGGTGGCGCTATTGCAGCGGTTTCAATTAAAAAACAACAAAAAATTAAACAATGTGCTGCATTTTATCTGCAACAAGCCGGATTAAATGAATATAATACCCCTTGTCGATTCGATGTAATCGCGATGCAAGGTGAATTGAATAACCCAGACATTACTTGGCTTAAAAATGCCTTTTGAGCAATATTTTTTAACCAACGCCTTTTAAGAAATAAACAACGGAGTTAAGTCCACCATGTTAGAACGGATAAAAAGTAATTTTACTGAAAGCATACAAACAAAAATTGCCGCCAGCGAATTATTGGCAGGGCCAATTGAGCAAGCCGGAATGACGATGGTACAAAGTCTATTAGCCGGAAATAAAATTTTAGCCTGTGGAAACGGCGGCTCAGCCGGAGATGCTCAACATTTCTCAGCAGAACTATTGAACCGCTACGAAACTGAACGTCCACCGTTACCAGCCATTGCCCTAACGACTGACAGTTCAACTATTACCTCTATTGGTAATGACTACCATTTCGATGAAATTTTTTCTAAGCAAGTACGTGCGCTTGGTAACAACGGTGATGTGTTGCTTGCTATTTCTACCAGTGGTAACTCTCGTAACGTAATTAAAGCAATTGAAATAGCCGTATCGCGTGATATGCCAATTATTGCCCTCACAGGTGGTGACGGCGGTGATATTGCTGGTTTGTTAGGTGAAAACGATGTTGAAATTCGTGTTCCTTCAAGTCGAACAGCACGTATACAAGAAGTTCACTTAGTGGTTATTCATTGTTTATGTGACATTATAGATACAACATTGTTTCCACAAACTGAGAGTTAATATGGCTATGAAATCAATTATCAGCACAATAAGCATAGCAATATTGTTACAAGGTTGTGTTGCTGCGGCTGTGGTTGGTGTTGTCGGTGGTGCAAGTGTGGCAACCGACAATCGTTCTTTGGGTAATCAAATAGACGACCAAAAAATTGAGATAGATGCTCAAGCAAAGCTCAGTAAAAGTGATGCGTTAAGCGATAACACTAATCTGCAAGTGATCAGTGTTAACGGTAGTGTATTAGTAGTAGGCCAAGCGCCTAATAGCTATTTACGTGACCAAGCAATTAAAGCGATAAACGAAGTTAATGGCGTTAAGCAGCTACATAACCAAATTCGCATCAGTAACACAACGTCTTTTACGACAAAAACTAATGACGTTTGGCTGACATCTAAAGTAAAAACCTCTTTATTTGGTACAGACAAACTCGATGCTACGAATATTAAAGTCGTAACTGAAAACGGCGAAGTATTTTTAATGGGCTTAGTCACTAAAGAACAAGCAACTAGCGCAGTAGATATTGCCCGTAATGTTGGTGGGGTTAACCGCGTGTTTAAAATATTCGAATATGTTGATGCAAAATAAGCCAACTAATGGCTTAACATTTCACGTATTACATTAAGCTAAAATAAAAAAGCAAACCTAGTGGTTTGCTTTTTTTCAAGGTAAGTTTATTTCTATTGAACCTTTACCTTTACATCACTTTATTCAACAATTACTGACTTAAAAAGTATCATCTATAACCGGCGACTTGCTGGTCGCCTATAAGTAATTCATGCTTTAACCATTGCACCGCTTTTTGCCACTCGAGCTCTAAGCCTGAAAAGGTGCGACTATTCCATTTGTCGTTTGCACGAATATCATTTAACTCTTCAACATTAATTCTACTTTCATCTGAGTAATACACAAAAGCAATAGCTTTTAAGCCTTCATAAGATCCTATAGATAGTTTCGCTTCATAACTAAAAGTATATTCATTAACTCTATTAATAAGCATGCCAAAATGACCAAATATATGTGCTTTAAAAAACACATCGCATTCTTCAATCATTTCAAGAGATAATTCAATACCTTCATCAATAATAACTTCAACTATGTTTTCAGCGAGCAAGGTAAAGTAACCAAAGCTTAATCTATGTTTCATTATGCTCCTCTTTTTTACGAGTGGATGTTACATGTTAGTGAATACTGCTGGTTAATCTTGAGGTAGCTGTTTTATTTTAAACACCGCTAAATCCCCTCCTTATATTCGCAGCTATGTTAGTTCGCTTTGAAAGTAAGCATGCTACGCCACCCTTTAACCATAGTGCTTATACAAGGTTATTCAACCAACATATTGGCGAAAATTGGTCTTTAAAAGCTTAACAATTGAATTCGCTATAAAACTAATCGCCAAATATTTTTTCTAACCATGATTTTTTCTTACTTTTTAACGGGGCTTCTTCGCAGTCAGCTTCATATAATAAACCAGTGGTAACAGCAGGCAGTAATTGCGAGTTATCACAAGCCTGGGTGACTGGACGGCCATTTTTATTATCAAAGCGCACTAGCTCTACACTTGCAGGTATATTAGCTTGTCGACTAATAGCACCTGTTTTAGTCATAAAATCAGCGAACAATACCAACGCGCCACTGCTGCCGGTAAGTTTAGTTGGCTTGTTATCGTCTCGTCCTATCCATGTTGTGACTAACAGCTGATTATCGTAACCAACAAACCAGCTATCACGAAGGTCGTTGGTTGTGCCGGTTTTACCAGCGACCACTTTATCTTTTAAGCGCCAGGTTAATGAACGCGCAGTACCTGACGTTGTAACTCTATTGAGAGAGAAATCAAGCAAGTAAGCCGCTTGTGTAGAAATAACTTGCTGATCTAATGCTTCAAATTGCCATAACGTTTCACCTCGAGCACTAACAATACGGTCAATGGCATGCGACTTTTCGCCTTTACCGTTATTTGCAATGGGAATATAAAGTTGGTTTATTTCCATTGGTGACATATTCAAAGCACCTAAAAGCATAGATGGGCGCGTAACTATATCTTCTTGATAACCAAGTAAATGAATAGCTTGGGCAACATTGTCTAAACCTAATTGCATACCTAAATTTACTGTCGGTATATTGAGGCTCAACACTAAGGCATCAACCAAATGTACATTTCCTCTATATTTGCCATCATAATTTTTAGGACGCCACGCTTGGCCATCTTCACTGGAAAGCGTTATTTCTTTATCTTCAATTAAAGTCGCCAAATTAAATCGTTGGTAACGCTCTAAAGCAGCTAAAAATACAGCAGGCTTAATCAATGAACCAATAGGTCGCTTCGCGTGTAGTGCACGATTAAAACCAGCGTAACCAGCTTCTTTACCGCCAACTAGAGCACGAATTTCTCCAGATTTAAAATCAGACACTACCATTGCCACCTGCAGTTGCTCAGCCGACTCTTGCGCTAACGTGGTAAGCTTTTCGTTAATTGTTGCTTGCAGTGCTAATTGGTGATTAATAGAAAAGCCAGTAAATACTCTCACGCCAGATTGCTGCTGATATTCGGATAAATGTCGAGATAATTCAGCTTTAACTAATTGTAAGTAAGCCGGAAATTTTTGTTGTTTTACACGACGTTTTTTTCTTATCGATAAAGGTGATTCAACTGCATACTCAAACTCTTGCTGAGAAAGAATTTCTTTTTGATACATCAGTCTTAAAACTAAATCTCTACGCTTAATTGTGCGCTCTGGAAAGCGCCATGGGTCATAATAACTTGGCCCTTTTACTTGGCCTATTATCATCGCCATTTGTTCAGCATTAAGAGATTGGATTGATTTACCAAAATAAAACTCAGCAGCAAGCCCAAAACCATAAATACCATTGGCATAATGTTGGCCTAAATAAACCTCGTTTATATAGGCTTCTAATAATTGATCTTTGCTGTATCGGTACTCTAAAATCAGCGCCATAATGGCTTCATTAGCCTTACGCCATAAGGTTTTATCGCGCGTTAAAAACATATTTTTAACCAATTGCTGGGTTAAGGTACTTCCGCCTTGTACGGTTCTTCCTGCAATTAAGTTTTGATAAAGCGCACGTAAAATACCAATAGGTGAAACACCATAATGAAAATAAAAGTTACGATCTTCAATGAGCAGTAAAGTGTCTAATAGTTTCGTTGGCACCGCTTGCAACGAGACTAATACTCTGTCTTCTTTGCTTTCAGGTAAAATTCGATCAAGTAATAGTGGCTCTAATCTTAGTTGTGCTACTTTTTCATCATCAAGGTATAAAGCCTTAATTTTTCCGTTTGTAACATCAATGGTGAGCTTTACTGGCGCTTCTACACCTGCACCAAAATCAAAAGCACGACGATAAATAATGGCGCGACTCTTCGACAAAGCAAACTCGCCGGGGCGTTCAACATGAGTGACTTTTTTATAACGATTAGCACTTAAGGATTCCCGCAAGTTAGTGAGTGTTAACTTGCTGCCAACAGTATATTTTTCAATTGCACCAAAAACTTGTACAGGTACCTGCCAACGTTGACCTTCAAATTTATCTCGCACTTTGCCATCAAGATAAATGCTATAAAGAAACAGTACAAATACCGCGAGAAAAGATATTTTTAAAAACAACCAAAATGACCAACGTAACATGCGTTTAACACGGCTAGGGGTTGTTTCCTCTGTCACTTTCTCGGTGCTAGATTTGTTGTTTTTTTGATTTTTACTGGTTGTTTTCGAAGTTTTTTTGGCTGTCATACGTTATTAAACGTGCCTTATGATTCTGCAATTAATTGCTTATAATAATCTAGCTAAGTTGATATCCCAACCGATAATTTGTAATGCGAGAAGTTAGGTCGTCAGCAGTAAAAATTAACGATATAATTAGCACTTTAATTTTGCTTAATATTGATAGGTTAACTATGTCTGCATTTAACATGCTGGTGGTTTTAGGTTCAACAGCATCGGGAAAAACAAAATTGGCAGTTGAACTTGCTAGAATGCTAAACGGCGAAATAATATCTGCTGACTCTAGGCAAGTTTATCGTGGTTTAGATATTGGCAGTGGTAAAGACCTTGATGAATACCAAGAAATAAACCATCACCTGATTGATATTGTTGACCCTGGCTACGAATATAACATTTTTGATTTTCAAAAAGATGTGATTAACGCCTATGAAAATATTGGCGATAAAAACAAGCTCGCTATTATGGCTGGCGGCTCCGCACTGTATGTTGATTCAATATTAAAAGGCTACCGGTTAATTGAAGTACCTGAGAATAAAGCGCTTAGAGAAAGCTTAGCTGAGCTTAGTCACGAGCAATTAGCTCAGCAGCTAATGCAACTAAAACCTAATTTACATAACACCACAGATCTTATCGAGCGTGATCGCTTAGTGCGTGCAATTGAAATAGCACAAGGTGAGCTAGCGGCTAAAGATACAATTAATGATTTCCCTGCGCTTAAACCGCTTATATTTGCGATTAAATGGCCACGAGAAGTTATTCGTGAGCGTATTACACTGCGTTTAAAGCAACGCATGGACCAAGGCCTTATTGAAGAAGTAGCACAATTGCATGCACAAGGTGTTAGTTGGGAAACCTTATATTTTTATGGCTTAGAATATCGCTATATTGCGCAACATTTACAGGGTACATTAAGTAGAAACGACTGCTTTCAAAAATTAAACTCTGCTATTCACCAGTTCTCTAAAAAGCAAGATACTTGGCTAAGAAGATTAGAAAGAAACGGCACTAAAATTCACTGGTTAGATGGTAATAAAAACCTTTTAACTCAAGCAATGGCAGTAATAGCGCAATTAAATAAACAGAATTAACACAAGAAAAGGCAACGTAAAAGTTAACTAAGCTAGCCAGCCCAAATTATAAGCTTGGTTTTTAGAGCTTTAATATATGCAGCTCAAAGCTAAAAGGTTATTGCTTTGGATTAACGCGTAAGATTGAGTGTAGGAATACAGCTAAGATTAAGTAACACTGCTCATGCAATAATGAGCAGTATCAATTTAAGATATTTAAAGATAAGTTGTTGTTAACCGCAACACTTTTTATATTTTTTACCACTACCACAAAAACAAGGTTCATTACGGTTTGGTGTTTTCTCAAACGTAGTAGTCTTAGGCTTGTTGAGTATCCCTGTTAGCTCAAGAATATCTTCATCTGCACTACTATCTACCGTGATATCGGCAAATAATTCATTATCTTCAACAACAGCTGCCAATTCTAACTTCTTTTCTTCACTAGTAACTACCAGAGTTAACGGGTGTTTTTCTGTACCAAGTTTAACAGCACGCTTAGTGTTATAACCTGTTTTTACATGATTTACTCTGGTGTGAATACGGCCTTTGTAATACAGATCGTGCATGATGAACTCCGCTAAATGAAATACTTTTATTTAAATACTAGGTTTGAGCGCGGCAGTATAACGTAAAACTCACAATAGTCGACTGTTCAATTAAGGAACCTAATATCCTTTTCTTAAAAGTAAAACGAGTAGCTGCAAATATTTATATCGTTTTAAATACTGTTTATTTTATCTAACCATGCGAAGATGATTTTTTATCCATAGTGCAGAATATAATTATGCAAAAATACATTACATCTATTTTTATTTCTATTTTATGTTTTATTGGCTTCACCCATAGTGCTGTAACTGCTGAAGATTACACCATTGATACTGATAAAATATTGGTAACGGTTGTACTTAAGCATCAGCAAGATAAAAGCTTGTCTGAGTTACAGAAAAAAATGGATGAAAATCGATTTTGGCAATCATTTCCGCCCAAAGGCATGGAAATAGACTCATGGTATGTAATGATGGGATTAGGCCAAGTTATTACCCTGAAAGTCGCCCCTAAAGATTTACGTACTCTGAATTTAGCAATTGAAAAGTCAGCATGGGGAATCTTTGACACTAATATTTACCCAACTTACGAATTTAAAGACATTGCGCAATCAATTAAAGCAAAAAAAGCGCTAACGGATCAACAATAAATTAGGTGTTATTTTCCTTCGCTGATTAACGTTTATTATTGCCTTATTTTGCCATTATAAACTTACTCTCGGTTGAATATGACGCTTAGTTTTACGTGTAGCTTCTGCATTTTCTGGGTCATCGGGCCAATAATGTTTGGGATATTTTGATTTCATATCTTTTTGCACCTCGCGATAACTACCCTGCCAAAATGCGACAAGATCTTGAGTTATTTGAATAGGACGCTGTGCCGGAGATAATAACTCGATGATCAAAGCAACTTGGCTATTATGATTGCTGTCACCAACCGAAGGCGTGGTACTGACACCGTAAAGTTCTTGCATAGGTAAAGAAACAATAGGTGCTTGTTCTAAGCTATAGCGGATTTTACAGTTTCGTCCCGTTGGCCCTTTGAAATAGCTAGGTGCAACTTGGTTAAACACTTGTTGTTGCTGATAAGATAACTGACTCATTAAAACTTCAGTTAAATTAAGCTTATCTAGTTGTGCCTTGCTGGTAACATCTGAGAGATAAGGTCCAAGCCATTGCTCTAATGTATTAAGTAAATGCACTTCACTGACATCCTCGAAGCTTAAATGCTGTTGGGTTTGATTAAGCCAGCGCCAGCGTAGTAATAGTTGCTGAGCTTGCTCATCGAAGTTCAGCCAAGCTAAGCCACGTTTGCGAATATGTTGGCACCAACATTCAACCAACAACACTGGCGAAAGTTTTTGTGTGGTATTTTCTTCGCTGATAACAATCGAGCCTATAACCTGCTGCTTAGCACTGCGAATACGGTTTTGCTTTGGATCAAAATGCAGCTGTGTTTTACTTTCTGCTTGGGTAACCTGCCAAGCAAGCGCTTGCGACAAATTAATTTCTGCAGCTAGCGCAATAGATAAAGTGTGTTGGCGCTGAAAAAATTGCACAGCAACAAGATATTTTTTATCAGCGAGTGCATCACTCGCACTCATAGTTACGCCTTTGCCATAGGCAGTTAAGTAATTACCCTGATGATCTCTTTGCTTAGCCAAACGCTCTGGGTAGGCAAGTAAAAGTAACAAACCGCTGCACTGCAATGGCAAGTGGTTAGCTGTAGTACAAAAGCTTTGGCTTGCATTGCTTATTTCAACATAACTGTTGTCGCTAGCCTTACGTTGTTGCTGAACCGCCAAGCGATATAAGCGCTGCGCTTGTTGAATTATGCGTTGATGCTGAGGTTTTTTCGCCTGTTGCAAAAGTTGAATAATACGTTGTGATATATCGCAGTTATCTACTCGTTGATCAGCGCCTAAAATGTCACGCTCTTCTAATAATGCCGCATATAAACAAGCAAGCGACAATAAATGCTCAACCTGCTGTGTTTGCTCAAGTTGCATAGCCGACAATAGCATTTTGGCAAAGCGCGGATGACAAGGAAAAACAGCAACTTGTTTACCTTGTGCCGTTAATTGGTGTTGCTGAGAAACTAAGGCTAACTCGGTTAATTCTTGCCACGCTAATTGCTCTTTTGTTTTGTTGGGCATTTCTATCATGGGTAGCTGATCACAAGCTGTCGCTCCCCACCTTGCCACTTCCATCAGCATAGGCAGTAAATCTGCTTGCAGAATTTCACTATGACTTTGTTCACTTCTGCGCTCAAAGTCATCTTTACTGTATAAACGAATACAGTGCCCAGGCGCTAACCGCCCAGCGCGACCGGCACGTTGAATAGCTGAAGACTTGGCAATACGGCGTTGGTTAAGTTTGTTATTCAGTGTTTGTACGTCATAAATAGCAACATTTTCCAAGCCAGAATCAATAACCAGGTCGACCCCTTCTATGGTTAAACTGGTTTCGGCAATATTTGTGGCCAACACTAGCTTATGCAGATTTTCGGCGGCAGGCGCAATGGCTTTTTGTTGCTCGGCTAATGACAATTCACCATACAGCGGACACAAGGCCATAGTATTTGGCATATAAGGCTGTAGCTGCTCAGCTAAATAACGAATATCGCCAGTACCTGGCAGAAACATTAAAATTGAGCCTTGATGCGAGTTCACCAAAGACTTTAACACCGATAGCGCATGTTGACGCCAAAGGCGTGTATTACTGGGCGCTTGATAACTTATATCAACAGGGAAGCTACGGCCTTTACTTTCTAGCGCTACAGCATCAGGCAACTGCAAGTTTATCGCTTGCGTTGCTAAGGTTGCCGACATTAAAAGTATTTTTAAATCTTCACGCAGCCCTTGTTGCACATCGCGTGTTAATGCAAAGGCTAAGTCGGCGTTTAGTGAGCGCTCATGAAACTCGTCAAACACCACTAAACCACAACCTAAAAGCTCTGCATCGTTTTGAATTATTTGCGTTAAAATACCTTCAGTGATCACTTCTAAACGAGTGTTTTTTGAAGTTTTACTTTCATTTCGTAGCCGATAACCTACGGTGTTGCCAACACTTTCACCCAATTGCTGAGATAAATAACAAGCAATATTTTTTGCGGCTAATCGCCGAGGTTGCAGCAAGTATATTTTCTGACCTGACAAACATGGTAAATCTAATAACCACAAAGGCAAACAGGTTGACTTACCAGCTCCAGGAGGCGCGGTCAGCAGTATAGTGTTGTGCTGAGTTAATGCAGTAATAACATCATTTTTGATATCATCAATCGGCAGTTTTTTAGCTGATAACGTCATAAATTATGAAAGATTTTCGTCAGTTTATCGTTTATTGCGCTAATGTTACCATAACAACGGATTAGCGTTTGTTTTGTCTCGAGCGCGTTATTAACTTTTTAAGTAACAAATTATTGATGAATGCAAATATAAAAGCAGAGCAAGTATGAACAAACGTATGTTTCTTGCCTTAGATGTTTCAAGTGCTGATAAAGCTACACTTGCCTTATGGCGCTCGCAAAATTTAGCCTTACCTTTTAAGATCATTGAGCCGAATCATTTCCATGTGACATTGGCCTTTCTGGGTCTGCTTACAAACAATCAACAAACCAATTTACAGGAGCTAATAAATCAACATCACAACGATATTCAACAACACCTAAAACTGTTACTTCCCGAGCAATCCTATTCTTTACAGTTATCAAAAATTGGATACTTTAAAAAAGCTCAAGTATTACATCTTTTGCCAGAGCATAGCCCGAATTGGTTAATGTATTTAAATACTACACTTGTTGAGTTAAGCCTGAGCAGTAATATCACTTTAGAACAAAAGCGCTATCAACCTCATCTGAGCCTATACCGTAAATTTAAGCCCGCATTAATAGATACCGACTTCATTATAGAAAATACAGCAATAAAACACGCTATGTGCACCAAAAGCTTTAGCTTATATCACTCTTACTCTACTGACTCAGGCGTTAAATATTTCCCGGTAAAAACTTGGAAGCTTTAAATTAATGCGGTCAATTTATATACAAATTAAATTTGCAAAATTTTAAAACTATGCTTACTTGGCAAAAGAATAAAATACTGTTATCACTTGTCACCCGGTTTTAAATGGAGTTATTAATGGAGCTAATAATGGAAACAATAGTAGAAGACAAATACTCAATAGCATCACAATCGAACATTTTAGAAGTTGAAGCGTTTGGCCCATTTAATGAACAAGTTACCGAAAAATATATTGATGATATGTATAGTGCTTGCGATCAGTTTTCTGGCCAACCTTGGGGGTTATTAATTGCTTTTTACGGTAATAGTGTTTTTTCTCCTGAAGCTGAAGAAGCATTAATTAAGGTTAACAAATATCGTGTAGAACAAGGGCTAATTGCTAATGCCAGCGTGTTAATTGATAGCAGTACAGCTGATATTCAGCAATTACAATTACGCAGAATTTATCAAGCATGTGATATAACTTTTTATGTTTTTAGTGATATCGATAGTGCAAAGTCGTGGTTAGAGCAATATTTACAATACAACTAAAAAGTGAGAGTTTAGAGCTATCAGCTATCAGCTATCAGCTATCAGCTATCAGCTATCAGCACAAAGAAAACATAAAACATGTAGTGATTAAAGTTAATCTGCTTATTTAGTGCTTCATTCTTAGCACTTAATTGGTATATGTAGGAAACGAAAATAGTTATCTAGAAATTCTTTATTTAGAAGAGAGTTATTTAGAAGATAATTTGGCAATAGCGAAAGGTTTAGCTTCCGCTATGTTTAATGCTCAATGTTTAATGCTCAATGTTTAATGCTTAATTTGTTTTTACTGATTTTTATTTCGAGATCAAATCTGCAATTGTAGCAATACCTAAGCCGGTAGCACCTGCTGCCCATAAGCCAGACTCATTACCGTTATAAGCACCTGCTAAATCAAAATGTAACCAACCAGCGCCATCATTATCAACAAAACGAGATAAAAACCCTGCTGCATTACTTGCGCCACCAGGGCCTCCACCTTTTATGGTTCGACTATTCGCAGTATCAGCAAACACAGATGGGCATTTATCTTGATGCCATGGCTCTAGTGGTAATTGCCAAATAGCTTCACCAGTAGCTTTAGCACAAGCTTGCGCTTTGCTTGCTGCACTTTGGTCTAGTGCGAACAAAGCAGTATAATCACCACCTGTGGCACTAACAGCAGCCCCCGTTAATGTTGCAGCGTCAATAATCATCGGCGCGCCTGTTGCACTTGCTGCCATTAAACCGTCTGCAAGTACCAGTCTGCCTTCAGCATCGGTATTGGCGATCTCACAGGTTACGCCATTTTTATAAGTAATGATGTCGCCCAATTTATAAGCATCACGGCTGATCATGTTTTCTGCACAACAAAGGTACAACTTAACACGTTGATTTAAGCCTTGTTTCATTGCTAAGGCTAAGGCGCCTGCAACAACCGCAGCACCACCCATATCGCACTTCATGTCAAACATGCCTGCGTTACTTTTAATGCTGTAACCACCACTATCAAACGTAATGCCTTTACCGACTAAGCATGCTGCTACTTGTGCATTTTCATCACCCGTTGGGTTAAAATCTAATTCGAGTAAACAAGGCTCGTTAACACTACCTTTACCAACATTATAAATACCCATCCATTGTTCTTTTTCTAAGGCTTTACCTTGAATAAGACGTGATGAAACATGAGCTGGGGCAATATTTTTAATGTAATCTGTGGCAAGCTCTGCAAGCTTTAAAGGGTAAAGCTCTGCCGGTGTTTGGTTAGTTAAATCACGGCTCCAAGCATATACTGCTAATTTATTAGTCAAACGTTCAATTAAAGCGGGGTCGCCACAAAAGCTGATATTTTCTAATTTATTAACACAGCTAAAGCCAAGAGCAAATGCCCATTGGCTTGCTTCATCCCAGGCATCACCTTGTAAAGCTGCATGCTCAATGCCTAATTTTTCAATTTTACGTGCGGCCATTTGTATTTTTCGAGAGCGAAAAGCAGCATCTTCTGGTAAATAAATAGCAATATTATCTTGGGTAATTTGGAGCGTTTTATCTTGCTGCCAACCTTGTACATTATTCGTTGTGGTCAACGTTATTGATACTGGAGCAGAATTAACTGTTGTCATGTTATCGCCTTTACATTAATTTTTATGCTGATAGTTTACACTACATAAGTAAATAATTAACCTTGCACTTGCTTAACCCACAAAGCTTTTTTGCTAGGCTTTAGCTAAATGCAAGATCAGTCACCAAAGCTCAAATAAACTTATATATTTAAGCTTTTATAATACAAGGTTTTCAAAAAAATGAGCTTAAGTCACTATAAAATTAATTATTTTCTAACAATATGTTTCCTGGTTATTACAACGCAAACGCAAGCTCAAGATAATACTTGGTTATTAATCGATAACTTCGAACAAAAAAACACCTTACAAGGGTGGACGAAAGCAGACACTAAAAATGATACGTCACCTAAGCTACCCAACCCACAAATAACTGAACAACGAAGTGAAGGTTCAAAAATAAAAACCAATAACTATTTAATTAAAAAGCCTGCTGCAGAAAACATAGTAGGCAATCGGAAGGCGCTCACTTATAAAAAGTTGCCCGTACCAGTAGCCGTCGGAGAAACTTACACTTTTTATACTCGAATAAATGTTGAGTCTTTTCCCAACAATCATGCATTTGGCATAAGTAACATGCAACCAAAAGACATTGAACTTAACGACTATAACGCTTTTGAGCCTACGCTTAGAGTCACCGATAAAACTGAATCTAATGGTTTAATCAATACAGGGGCGCTTATGGTAAAAAAGGGAAAAGCCTACGCCAATATTTTTAACCCTGTAAAACAGCAAGATGCAAAGCCATTAATACCAGGAGTTTGGTATCAAATTTGGTATGTCGTAAATAACGCGTTATTAAGTGAAAATGGACAAACCTATGATGTATACATTCAAGGCTCAGAAGAATTCCCACATCAAACAAAAGTTTATTCAAATGCTACATTTAGAATGGCGAGAGAATTGCCACTTATTTATTTTTTAATGAATACCAATACCGGACCAAAGTCACATCCGTATGGTAACGGTGGATTAAAGTATGACGATTTATATATGTCGAAAAACCTTAACCTCACGAGTCCTTTATAGACATTAATAACCAGCTTTACCTGCTCAAGCATTAGCAGTTCGATACTGAATAACGTAAACTAAAGCAAATACTTTTTACCACTAAAAAAATGGAAATTCCTCTTAAAAAGGCAAAACTCATTAAGCGTTATAAACGCTTCCTGGCTGACATTACATTAGAAGATCACAGTGAGTGTACCATTCATGTGGCAAACACTGGGGCAATGACTGGCTGTGCTGAGCCTAATGACCTAGTTTGGTATAGCACTTCAGACAACCGAAAACGCAAGTACCCATTTAGTTGGGAGTTAACACAAACTCAAGATAAACACTTAATTTGTGTTAATACTATTCGCGCTAATCAGCTAACAGAACAAGCGCTTTTAAAGGGGACTATTACAGAGCTGCAAGACTTCACCTCATTAAGTCGAGAAGTAAAGTACGGTGATGAAAATAGTAAAATCGACTTTCATCTAACCGATCAAAATGGCCGAGAAACATATATAGAAGTGAAAAGTGTCACTTTACTCACAGCGAATCAAGGCTACTTCCCTGATGCTGTAACCTTACGGGGACAAAAACATTTACGAGAATTAATTGCGATTGCAGCACAAGGGCACCGCGCAGTGCTGTTATTTGCTGTATTGCATTCAGGTATTAATGACGTAAAACCCGCTGAGCATATTGACATTAACTATACCAAGTTACTTCGTGAAGCAAGTCAGCAAGGTGTTGAAATTATTGCCTACAAAGCAAAATTTAAAAAAGAACAGCACAATTTCAATATATTTTTAGCAGATAAAGTACCAGTAATTATTTAACCACAACAACGAAATACCGAGAATAATGATTGACGAAGGGGCTATAAACTTGCTAAAAGAGCATGCTCAAAAATTATTGTCACTTTCGGTAAAGTTTAGACAGCAGATAACATTAATAAATACTTTTCAATTTTTTCTTGATTATTTTCAATTAAGCCTTGAATTTTATACTAGCTAACACAATATATGTGGAATATTTCAGGTCTATATAAATTGGCAGTTGCAACCAAGCGATGCCGTTACACGATGTAACGATTTACCATCGATTTAGGTCTAGTAGCATTAGGAGAATTAGCATGCCAACACAAAAAACATTAGGTATTTTAGCATTAGCGGGCGTTAACCCTTACGTTGAAAAGCCTAACGAAGAATACATGAATGAAGCGCAACTAGAACATTTTAAAAAAATTCTAGATGCTTGGCGAGTACAACTTCGACAAGAAGTAGATCGCACCGTAACTCACATGCAGGATGAAGCGGCGAACTTCCCTGATCCTGTTGACCGTGCTGCTCAAGAAGAAGAGTTCAGCCTTGAATTACGCACCCGTGACCGCGAACGTAAGCTAATTAAAAAAATTGAGAAAACGTTACAATTAATTGAAGATGATGATTTCGGTTTTTGTGACTCTTGTGGCATCGAAATCGGCATTCGTCGTTTAGAAGCTCGTCCAACAGCTGATCTTTGTATTGAATGTAAAACGTTACAAGAAATCAAAGAACGCCAACTCGCAGGTTAATACCTTCGACTTTGTTGGAATTTAATAAAACTTTGCGACCTGGTATTGCTCAACAATATCGAGGTCGCTTTGCACCATCCCCTTCTGGATTTTTACACTTTGGTTCATTAATTGCTGCCCTAGCAAGTTACTTAGATGCCAAACATAATAACGGCCAATGGTTAGTTAGAATTGAAGATATTGATCCCCCAAGAGAAAAAGCAGGCGCCAGCGCTGAAATCCTTAAAACATTAGACGCTTATGGTTTGCACTGGGATGAAGAAGTACTTTATCAAAGCCAGCAGAGTGCACTTTATCAAACTGTATTAGCCGAACTAGCCCAACAAGAACTGAGTTACTATTGTCGCTGTACACGTGCACAAATTAAAGCAATAGGTGGCATATACTTAGGACATTGTCGTGATATTGAACAACCCCAAAATAACAGTGCCATTCGCGTAATCAACCGTTTTGGCGTTTCACAATATAACGATCTTATTCAAGGCCAAGTCAATTGTAATGCTGCGCTTGCTAAAGAAGATTTCATCGTGCTAAGAAAAGATGGCTTATTTGCTTATCAGTTAGCTGTTGTTGTAGACGATATTTATCAAAACATTAGTCATGTAATTCGTGGTTGTGACCTACTCGAGCCTACCGCTCGGCAATTAAGTTTTTACCAAACATTACAGAAACCCCCTCCACAATATGGTCATTTTCCACTCGCGGTAACCGAAAAAGGCTTTAAATTAAGCAAACAGAATAACGCGCCTGAAATTGATAAAAGTAACCCCGTACCTTCATTATTTTCAGCATTAACGTTTCTCGGGCAACAGCCAAATGATGAACTGCTTGATGCTAGCGTTGATGAGCTTTTACACTGGGCAATATCTCACTGGTCGATAAGCCAAGTGCCAAAATCACAAGAAATCATTCTATAAGCCGTTTTTTCACACTGTTTTCATTCTCTTTTACCTTGCACTGTTATATCATTGCGCGAGAAATTTAATGATATAACTGGGGTCCACCATTATCAAAAGCGTCATCAACTTGTGTAAAAAAGTACTTGGAAAAGCACGAAAAAACAACTCTACTCAACCTTCATTTGAGCAGCCAATTATCCTTTCTCGTGATCAGCATCCTGTATCTAGAAAAAACATGAGTCACAATGCATTAAAAGTATTGTATCGCTTAAATAAAGGCGGATATGACGCTTATCTAGTTGGCGGCGGAGTTCGCGACATTCTTTTAGGTTTAACCCCTAAAGATTTCGATATAGCAACAAACGCCACTCCAGAACAAATTAAAGCTTTATTTAGAAATTGCCGTCTTATTGGTCGCCGTTTTCGTCTTGCTCATATTGTTTTTGGCAGAGAAATTATTGAAGTAGCTACCTTTCGCGGCCACCACGATAATGATAAAGACCAAAAAACATCAAAGCAAAATGAAGATGGCATGCTATTACGCGACAATATTTATGGCAGTATTGAAGAAGACGCTGAGCGTCGAGACTTCACGATCAATGCCCTTTATTATTCTGCCAAAGACTTTAAAGTTTATGATTTTGCCAACGGTGTTGCCGATGTTTATGCCAAACAAATACGCTTAATTGGCGATCCTGAAACTCGCTATCGTGAAGACCCGGTTAGAATGCTGCGCGCTATTCGATTTTCAACCAAATTAGGTATGGAAATTCATCCTGACACCAAAGCACCGATAGTAGATTTAGCGCCTTTAATGGCCAACATTCCACCGGCACGTTTATTTGAAGAGTTTTTGAAACTGTTTATGTCAGGTAAAGCGGTAGAAAATTTTCATTTGCTGCGTGAATACAACTTATTTCAATATTTCTTCCCTGCCGTTGATCAGCAACTTAACCAACAATCACAACCCTATTTAGCTGACTTTATCGCGCTTGCCATGAAGAACACTGATTATCGGGTCAATAATGATCAGCGTGTAACACCTGCATTTTTATTTGCAGCCATGCTTTGGTATCCAATGCAAGAGCATATACAGCGCCTAAACAGTGAAACACAACTCACACCACAAGATGCATTTTTTGGTGCATTAAGTGAAATAATGTCTGAGCAGCAACGCAGTATCGCTATTCCAAAACGTTTCCAAGCGGTGATGAAAGACATTTGGATTTTACAAGAAAAGCTAGCGCGCCGAGATGGTAAACGTGCCTATAAAGCGCTTGAGCACCCTAAATTTAGAGCGGGTTATGATTTCCTTTTACTCCGTGCTGAAATTGAAGGTGCCACTAACAAAAACCCTGAAGAAGCTGCGGCACTGCAAGAATTAGCAAAATGGTGGGGCGATTTTCAAGCCTGCAACATAGATACGCAACAAGTGATGATTAAAAGCATTGCCAGCAACAAAAGTGGCCCTCGCCGTACAACACGTAAGCGTCGAAAGCCTCGTGTTCAACATGCTAGTAAAGAAGCGTAATGTCACTTGCTTATATCGGGTTAGGTAGTAATTTATCTGATCCGCAAGCCCAAATAATTGCTGCAATAGAGAAGCTAAAGCAACTTGATGGCGGTAACGTAATCAAAATATCTTCGTTATATTTTAGTCGCCCAATGGGTCCGCAAGACCAGCCCGATTACATGAATGCTGTTGTCGCGCTTGAAACTAATAAAAGCGTTATTGAGTTATTAGAGCAGCTACAGCATATTGAAGCCATTACAGGTCGCATAAGAAAAGACGACCGTTGGGGTGCTCGAATACTAGATTTAGATATTATCTTATTTGATCAACAAGTTATAAATACCACTCGCTTAACTATTCCCCATTACGGCTTAAAGCAGCGTGAGTTTGTATTGTTACCTTTAGCTGAAATTACGAGCGATTTATTTTTACCCGATGGTGATAGTATTGATGAATTAGCTAGCAATATTGCTCGAAATGGGTTAAAAATTCACAGCAAGTTAAGTTAGACTATAAACTCTAAAATAAAAACAAACACGGCATCATAACAAACGGAAATAATATGGCTAAAATAACCACTGCCACCTTAATGAAAATGAAACAACAAGGTGAAAAAATTACCACCATTACTGCCTATGATGCCAGTTTTGCGAAAATATTTGATCAAGCAGGTATTCATGCCATTTTAATTGGCGACTCCTTAGGTATGGTTTTACAAGGTAATGACGATACTCTACCGGTTGATATTGACCATATGGCGTATCATACACAATGTGTAAAACGTGGTGTAGAAAACACGTTAATTATTGCTGACATGCCGTTCATGAGTTACGCAACTACCGAGCAAGCCTATATAAATGCGGCTAAATTAATGCAGGCAGGTGCTAGCATTGTAAAAGTTGAAGGTGGTCAATGGTTAGAAGAAACCATTAAAGGCCTTGTGGAACGTGGTATTCCTGTTTGTGCGCATTTAGGCTTAACACCTCAGTCAGTTAATGTTTTTGGTGGTTTTAAAGTGCAAGGTAGAGACAGCGCTAAAGCTCAAGAAATGATAGAAAACGCCAAAGCGTTAGAATCGGCTGGCGCGCAACTACTCGTATTAGAATGTATTCCAAGTAGTTTAGGCAAAGCGATTACCGAAGCGATATCTATACCGACCATAGGTATTGGTGCAGGTAAAGATACCGATGGACAAATTTTAGTGATGCACGACGCCTTAGGTATTTCGTGCAGTTACATGCCAAAATTTTCACGTAATTTTTTAATCGATACCGGTGATATTAAAAAAGCGGTAGAGCTTTATATTGAGGAAGTTAGCCAAGGCAACTTTCCTGGACCAGAACATATTTTCAAATAAGTACATCCATACAATAAATTTATCAGGCGCTTAATGAAAATTAAGCGTTTACACATCGAGTAAAAAGTAGAATAACCATGCAAACAATTGAACAAATTTCGATTTTACGCAGCGAAATTAAGCTCTGGCGTCAACAAGGCCTAAAAATTGCGTTTGTGCCTACTATGGGCAACCTTCATCAAGGTCATATTGCCTTAGTAGAAAAAGCCAAGTTGCTCGCCGATAAAGTTGTGGCAAGTATTTTTGTAAACCCGATGCAATTCGGTATCAATGAAGATATAGATAATTACCCTCGCACCATGGCTGCTGATCAAGAGAAATTAGTTGCTGCAGGTTGTGATATTTTATTTACCCCAACCCCTGCCATTATTTATCCTAAAGGTTTAGAAAACCAAAGCTATGTAGAAGTGCCTAATGTTTCGCACAGCTATTGTGGTGAAAGCCGACCTGGACACTTTCGTGGTGTAACAACCGTAGTGTGTAAATTATTTAATTTAGTGCAACCCGATATTGCTTGCTTTGGTTTAAAAGATTATCAACAGGTGCAAGTAATTCAAACCATGGTTGACGACTTATCTATGCCTATTGAGATAGTGCCCGTTGCTACTGTACGCGAGCCTTCAGGTTTAGCGTTAAGTTCGCGCAATAACTACTTAAGTATTGAAGAAAAGAAGATAGCGCCGGCATTAAGTCAAAATATTCAATGGCTCGCGAAAGAAATTCAACATAACAATGATTTCATTGGTTTAGCAAAAAAAGCCGCGGGCTATATCGATAATGCAGGTATGAAAACTGATTACATTCATATTTGCCATGCTCGCACTTTGCAGCCGGCCAGCGAAGACGATAAAGAATTAGTTATTCTAGCAGCAGCGCACTGCGGTAAAGCAAGGTTGATTGATAACTTGCAAGTGCAATTAACTTAATTTCGCTGTGGTAATAAAACACTGGCAAACATTAAAGCGACCAATTAATTAGTCGCTTTTTTTATGTCGATTTTTTATGTAGCTAAATTTATTTGACTGAGAAAGTATTTAATTAACTCGTGTCACTTCAGTGAACAGTCATTATTTAAATGACAAAAGTGCTGGCAGAAAGGTCTCACTTTCTTGTGCTAACAAGGTTTGCTCTGCAAGCACATCTTTGAGAATAGTTTTTGAGGTTAAAGGGTTCGCTAAAACCACTCTAAACACCAAGGTTTTACGTCCTTGATACTTTTGCACTTCAATGCGCGTTCGAGAAACAAACGACTTACCATTTTCACGTTGACGCTTTTGAATAAACTTTGTCAACTTATCCAATAAAACGTTAATCGTTTCTTGCTGTTCGATATCAGCATTAGCTAATATTTTTTGCACAACAGCTGGGTTATATCGATAAGTTAACAAGCATAGTTCTGGTTTTGTTATTAGCTCAAAATCTTTATGCTGAGTAATTAAATTAGCAAAATAGTTCGCTTTTTCAATACTATGGTTAATCAATAACTCATAACCAGGTCGGCTAATTACATGCAATGCTGAATACACTAGCATTGCCATTCCAGGTCTTGAACCTTCTAGCGTGTGGCTACCTAAATCTTTTGAACCTTTACGTAAAATATACTCAGCATGATGTTCAATAGCCGCAACAGAAGCTGGATTTTTAAACACCACTAAACCTGCTCCCATTGGCACATACATTTGTTTATGTGCGTCAATAGTTACCGAATCTGCTAACTCAATCCCTTTTAGCAAAGGGCGATATTTATTTGATAATAATGTCGCGCCACCCCAAGCAGCATCAACATGAAAATGAGCCTTATAGCGTTGTGCTATTTCAGCCATTTGTTCAAGTGGATCAATATTACCGGTTTCTGTCGTACCAGCAACACCGACAATACTGAGCACGCGAATATTCTCGCTAGCTAATTGCTGACACTTAGCTTCAAGCAATTTACAGTCGATTTTATTGTTTTCATCGGTTGGAATAGCAATAACACTGTCTTGACCTATGCCTAACACATCAGCTGATTTCTTCAGAGAATAGTGCCCTCGAGCTGACACCAAAATAGCTAAGCCTTCATATTGATAATGTTTAAGTGCCTTAAATAAGCCCTCACGCGCTACTCCTTTAAAATCTCCACTTGGTTTTAGTAAATTATTGCGCGCCACCCAAAGTGCCGTTAAATTGGCTACTGTGCCGCCTGAGCAAAATGCACCTAACGAATGATTCGCACTGTGCATCCATTGTTGATAAAACGGCTCATTATCTTGATAAACTAAACGATGCATCATACCCAGAACTTGTCGTTCCATGGGAGTAAATGCTTTAGAGGTTTCAATTTTAACTAAGTTTTGATTTAAGCCTACCATCAGCTTCGACAGTGGCAAAATAAAGTAGGGTAAAGCAGAGGTCATGTGACCGATAAAGCTTGGGCTCGAAGTATGAACTGATTGCGACACTAGCTTATCAAGTAAGTGCTGCATATGGTCTGAAACAAACGCAGGCTCTTCAGGGATCATTGGATTGGCAAAATCTTTTTCAATTTCGCTAAGGGCTTGCTCGGTAGCCGCTATGTGCTCGCCAAGAAACCCAGCCAAGTTCTGAGATATATCATTCTCTATGCGGCCCAATGTAGAATCGGGTGCAACTGGAATGGTAAAAATGCGATGTAAAGATTTTTCAGATACTTTTGCCGCGCGTTTACTAGCCGTCATACTTATTCACTATTAACTACTTGCTTGAAGCAAGTTGAGATTTATATAAGATCGGCACTTTAATAAAAATAGCAGCAAATGTCTCGTTATTTCCATCAATACTCAGGTTAAAAGCTAATTTTTGTTGCAATAAAGTTGGTCTTAACCCAGTAAAGTTGCAATATAAACTAAGCCAAGTTCAACAATAGCTAAGCTACTTAAGGCCATCATAAATACAGATTTTTTAATATTATTAGTCATAGTGTTTGTCCTAAATTTAACGTTGATACAAAGTTAATATCAACTATCAGGCCAAAACTGTAACCACTTGATATATAATAACTAAAGAGAATATATTATTAAAAACAAGCTAACTTGCCAAGGTTTATTGACTAAGTTTTTGTTAATCTAACCAATTTATTGTCAGAATTATAAACGGTTAGCCTTTAACAATATGCAATTGCCAACATTGTTGACCACTGGCATGAAATTTCGCTTCAAACGGCGTTAAAGGTTGCGTGACATTAACCGTTGAAATTTCACCTTTGCACGCTAATATTTCTGCCGCGACTTTAAACTCTTCTAAATACAGTAACCAATTACTTCGCAATATAAGCGCTTGTCCAATGGCAACAATTTGAGGGAAAACTGCGCTGCCATGCCAACGCCTTTGCACGTGTTTTGCTTTTGGCCAAGGGTTTGGGTACAAAATATAATGCTTAGATATTTGCCAATTAGCAGCAAGCACAAGGCGATAAAAGTCATTCAAATCGGCACGTACTAAATGAAAATTTTCAACGTTGCCTGCACCGTTGTCGCGTTTAACTTCATCAACATTACGGTTAATTCTATGAGCTGATTTATCAACACCAATAACTAACGCCTTTGGGTTTTGTTTTGCTAATAAACGCGTACTTTGACCAACACCACAACACGAATCAAGTATAACCTCGCCCGAAAACGCCTGAACAATTTCATTTATCTCATCAAATGCTTGTTGAGTATGAGCCTGTATCGGTTTTTGCGACGGATGGGCGATATGCTTGTTAACAATTTCAACAAGTTTTTCATGTACCCCTGGTTGATTGGTAACAATGGCTTTAGAGTCGCCGGTTATTTCCGTGTCGTTCATCAAATACTTACCTTTAAAATTCAATATATTAATCAATAATACTATTAGCTTCTTAAGCCTATACCTTTGGTGATTAGCACCATTGCAATAGTGTATAAACTAACAATAAATACACCCAGTACAGCAAACGATAAGGTTAAGCTCACATCTGTTATCCCTAAAAATCCATACCTAAAGGCATTAACCATATATACAATAGGGTTGATCTGCGATACACCTTGCCAAAATTCAGGTAATAAGCTGATAGAGTAAAATACACCGCCTAAATAAGTTAACGGTGTAAGAATAAAGGTCGGGATAATCGATATATCATCAAAGCTACCCGCAAAAATAGCATTAATTAAACCACCTAATGCAAAGGTTGCAGATGTTAGCGCCACAGTAACAATAATCACCCAAATATTATGAATTTGAATATCTACAAAGAACATTGATACTAAAGTAACAATGCTGCCTACGAGCATACCACGCGCCATACCGCCGCCAACATAGCCAGCAACAATAACCCAATTAGGTACCGGTGCTACTAACATCTCTTCTACGTTTCGCTGCCATTTAGCACTGAAAAAAGACGAAGCAACATTAGAGTATGAGTTGGTAATTACACTCATCATGATTAAACCAGGTACGATAAATGACATGTAATCAAAACCGCCCATTTCGCCAATTCGAGAACCAATTAACGAGCCAAATATAACAAAATACAAACTGATGGTAATTGCTGGTGGTACTAATGTTTGCACCCAAATACGCATAAAACGGTGTATCTCTTTATGCATGATACTTTTCAGCGCAATAATATTTCTAGAAGAACCCATAATATTTACTCCTTAACTGCGCTTTTGCTTGCGGCTTGACCACTACCTACTAGACCTACAAATAGCTCTTCTAGTCGATTACTCTTATTACGCATACTTAACACTTCAATGCCTTGATTATTTAATTCAGTAAACACAGCGTTTATGGTTTGCGTTTTTTTCACGTCGACTTCTATTGTGTGACTATCTATTACTCTAGAACTTAAGCCCACTAATTCTTGGGGTTCGCTATTGGGTTTTAAATCGAAAACAAAGGTCTCAACATCTAATTTGGCTAGCAGCGATTTCATATCCGTATTTTCAACAATAATACCTGAATCTATAATGGCAATATTGCGGCAAAGCATTTCGGCTTCTTCTAAATAATGTGTGGTTAATATAATGGTAATGCCTTGCTTATTTAGCTCACGCAAAAACTCCCACATCGAGCGTCTCAGCTCAATGTCGACGCCAGCGGTGGGTTCGTCAAGGATCAGCATTTTAGGTTCATGCATTAAGGCACGAGCAATCATAAGTCGGCGCTTCATACCACCAGAAAGCATACGGGCAGCGTCATTACGCTTTTCCCATAAATTTAATTGCTTTAAATATTTTTCAGCTCGCTGTACCGCTAACTTTCGCTCAACACCATAATAGCCAGCTTGGTTAACTAAGATTTTCATTAACGATTCAAATTGATTGAAGTTAAACTCTTGTGGCACTAAACCAATAAAACTTTTAGCCGCTTCAAGCTCTTGATCAATGTCATGACCAAAAACAGCGACTTTACCAGCCGTTTTATTCACTAATGAAGTAATAATACCTATGGTAGTGGATTTGCCTGCACCATTAGGACCAAGCAAAGCAAAAAAGTCACCTTGTTTAACGGTAAGGTCAATACCTTTAAGTGCTTGAAAACCGCCCTTATAGATTTTAGTTAATCCGGAAATTTCTAGTGCTGGTAACATAGCGAACCTCAAAATAATTGCGTGACCTTAACGTGGGGGCAAGTAAATAATTTTCAACAGTAAATCTAGCGGTTAATGCCCTAAAAATAATGAACGAGTCGAATGTTAAGGTGAATACTTTAATCTTGCCCTAGTATAAAACTTAAAGGAAACAAAAACATCAATGATAAAGCATGTTTATCAATAAACGAAAATATCAGTATTATTTAGTGTAATTACAGCATAATACGCTACGAAAAATACTATGTTTGCTGGTTTTCAAAGCTAACTAGCAATAACATTTTATCTTTGATTCATTAAAGCTATTCATTCATAAAACAGGGTTATTCCTAAATGCATAATCATGGTAAAAGTTAGCTTTTTACGCTAAATAATGATCGTATTGACAAATAACCAAAGGTTTAATAAAACCTAACCACTTGATTCTATTTAAATAAAAATCTTGGCCTTATCTTTGCAAATTCACGCTATAAATTAACTTTATAAATTATCTTGGCAAATCAACGTTGCTAAATAAAGTTGAAACAAATTATACCAATTCAATATGGAGTATTTTATGAGAGATGAGTTAGAAAATGAATTATTTGGTAACAACAAAACCCCTAAAGATTCATGGAAAAGCCCTGGCATTTGGCAGCGCGGTTTAGCTATGCTGTGTTTTGGTTTTATTAGTGGTTTTATTCGATTTTTTATTGCTCTAATCGCTATTTTTCAGTTTATCACTATGCTATTTAGTAACACACCTAATAACCAACTTTTAAGACTTGGGCAAAGTTTAAATAGTTATGTTTACCAAATTAATCAGTTGTTAACCTTTAATTCTGAAGTTTATCCATTCCCCTTTACTGATTGGCCAGAAGGTCGCACTTCACAAGTGCCGCCTGCAGAACAGGCTTAATAACTCAAGCCAACAAAATAAAAAAGCTCACAAAAGTGAGCTTTTTTATTTGCTTAAGCATTTAAATAAGTGCTTAACTCAATGAGTACCGAAAGCAATAAGCTTTAGGCTAACAATAAATTTTTACTTACTTGCACGCGAAACATATTCACCCGTGCGCGTATCAACCTTAACTATTTCACCAATTTGAATGAAAAGCGGCACACGCACAACCGCACCTGTAACTAAAGTAGCAGGCTTGCCACCGGTACCGGCAGTATCACCTTTAAGACCAGGGTCAGTTTCAGTAATTTCTAATTCAACAAAATTTGGTGGATCAACAGAGATAGGGTTGCCGTTCCAAAAGGTAATATTACATACATCACCTTCTGCTAACCATTTAGCAACATCGCCAACGGCTTTTTCGTCAGCGGCAACTTGCTCAAATGTTTCGTTGTTCATAAAATGCCAAAACTCACCATCGGCATACAAATAGGCTAGGTCTTCGTCCATTACATCAGCGCCTTCAACACTCTCGCCTGATTTATACGTTTTTTCTAATACCTTGCCAGATATTAACTTACGAATTTTAATGCGATTGAATGCTTGCCCTTTACCCGGTTTTACGATTTCATTATCGATAATGTTACAAGGTTCACCATCAATCATTAATTTAAGTCCAGCTTTGAACTGGTTAGTGCTAAAATTAGCCATAATTATTATGCTCGCTCGTTCACGTACTAAACGTAAAGGTTAAAAATTGAATATAGAAATGCCGCAAATAATAACCCAAATCAGCAATCAATTGCACACTTCTTGGCAAAAAGAATTAGCAAATGTAATTACCGATCCTAAAACCCTATTAGAGTTGGTGGATATTTCACCAGAAATGTATCAACATCACTTTGCTGCACGAAAGCTATTTCCGGTGCGTGTACCACGACCTTTAATCTCTCGTATTAAAAAAGGAGATATTAACGACCCTATTCTGAAACAAGTAATGCCCTTAGATCTTGAGTTCTCAATAACCGAGGGATATAACGAAGATCCTCTAGAAGAACATGACACTGTAGCGCCTGGGTTATTACATAAATATAAACACCGTGTATTAATGATGGTAAAAACAGGTTGCGCTATTAATTGTCGCTACTGTTTCCGTCGGCATTTTCCTTATGCAGATAATAGCCCGAATAAAGCACGGTGGCAGCAAGCACTTAACTATATTGAGCAACACAACGAGATTAACGAAGTTATTTTCAGTGGCGGCGACCCTTTAATGGCAAGTGATGAGCATTTACAGTGGCTTATTGCTGAAATAGAAAAAATTTCGCATATCACCCGTTTACGTATTCATACCCGTTTGCCGATTGTTATACCTCAGCGCATTACGCCCGCGTTAGTTAACACCTTAAGAACAACACGTCTTAAACCTGTCATTGTATTTCATGTAAACCATGCGAATGAAATAGACAATAATGTCGCTGAAGCACTTGAACCTCTAATATCAGCACGCATACCGCTTTTTAATCAGAGTGTGTTACTAAAAGGCATTAATAACAACGCTCAAATACTGGCTCAGTTAAGCGAACGTTTATTTGATATTGGTATTCAACCTTATTACTTACATCTGTTTGATAAAGTACAAGGCGTGGCTCATTTCGACTTAACAGAAACTGAGGCAAAAGAAATTACCTTGCAGCTTATGGCGATTTTACCCGGTTATTTAATGCCAAAATTGGTCAGGGAAATTGCTGGAGAAGCCAATAAAACACCCATAAATTTAACCTAATATTGCGCAGTAAAACTCATTTTTTTAGGAATATATTGTAAGCGCTAATAACGGTAACACGGGTATTAGCAAAATTACATTTGAGACTAACAAAAAGCAAATCAATTTGGCATAATAGCGCCATTAAATACACAAACTGAAAATAAGTAATTATGAGCGAAGCCGTACACAAACAACTAATCGAAAATATCTCGATAATTTTAAAGAAATCTCTCGCAGCCGACGCCACGTTAACGACATTACGAGAAGCTAAGCAAGCAGGATTTGCTGCTATATTTACTGAAGATGCAGGCTTTAAGTGTTCCGCTAATACTTTTCAACCTTACGTTGAAGAAGTAGCGAATGATTTAATTTTTTGGCAAAAAACTTCAGACCAAAATACATTAATCGATATTGTAAAAAAAATTGAGCAACTATTTACTGTATTAGCTAAATTTGAACATAGCTAAACATACTGTTGAACGTTATATTTAGTCGCAAATACAATAGAAAAAACGCAGCCAAGCTGCGTTTTTTTTAGTTTTACAAACCTATGATGTTTATTTATTTTTGCTCGTTACTTTTCACGTTGCTTGCAAAGGTTTTTCTAAACCAATCATCTAACATCTTTTTCTCGTATTTTAGACTTTCGCTTCGGTATTTTAGGTTGTTATGCATCAAAAATCCCATATCGTTAAGTGAAACCTCTTCACTTTTTGCCACAGTTTTATCTGCATTTAACAACTGATAACTAAACTTCATGCGAGGAGTAAATATATCTTTTACAATACGAATTCGCTTAATGCCATAGTTAACATCGCCCGCCAGATCTAAATTGGTTACATCTAAAAGTAATTTTTGTTGCTCAGGTAACATTTTAGCCATTTTAGCAAAATGTTCTTCTAGGGTTTTAAATGTTTGTTCTTGAAACTTTTTTCGGTGCCCTTCACCTGCTTTAATATCAGTATATTTATCAGGATTTGTCCATTTAACTTCAACTTCTGCAGCTTGTACTGACGACATTTGTACCATAACAATAGCTAAGCTTAATAAACTTGTAATAAATTTAATCATAATTTTTTACCTCTTTTTTTCATTATATACCTAATAGACTTAATAATGCTCGATAAGCAAATGACATGTTTATACTTTACTGTGCTGAGAGTCTTTAAGAGTGGGAATGTTCAAGATTCATTTATATTTCAGCGCAGTATTTATCTATAATTCTTCTGAAAGGTTAACAAAAATAAGATTAAATTAGAAATTTTCGTCATAAAGCTATTGCTGCAACGTCCAAGAAATAGCTAAACTCAAAAGCTAAATCCGGTGTAACCTGGCTAACGTGGTTGCATATCTTGCCTTATTACCAACAAAAACTGAGCCCATAGTGCTAACTGAATTTTTATCTACACTGCATTTCTCGTTTTCAGTAACGGGCCCTATTTTTATGATGGTTGTTCTCGGCGGCATCCTGAAAAAATACGGCATAATTGGCAAAGCCTTTGTCGACCAAGCCTCGATAATGGTGTTTAAAGTATCACTGCCTGTGATGCTTGGTATGAGCATGTTCAGAACAGATATAGCCACGGTTTTTGATCCCATGACCATAGCAAGCGCCTCACTTTCTACATTACTCGTTTTTATATTGCTGACATTAACCGCAAATGTTTTTGTGAAAAATCCACGAGATAAAGGGGTTTATGTGCAAGGCGCTTTTCGCGGGAATTTAGCTATTGTAGGTTTAGCACTCTGTGTCAATCTATATGGTGATGCTGGCATTGCTAAAGCCTCTATTGTGATGTCTATTTTGTCATTGGTTTATAACGTGTTGGCTATTTATACCTTAACGTCGACACTAACAGACAAAAAGCTTAACGTGTTTTCAATGATCGTTAGCATGACTAAAAACCCATTAATTATTGGTATTATGTTTGGCATTAGTATTAATTTATTGCACGTACCAATACATCCAGTGATATTGCAAACGGGTGATTATTTAGCACAATTAACCTTACCAGTAGCACTATTATGCATTGGGGCTAGCTTATCGTTTAATGATATGAAAGATACTAAAGGCGTGGCTGGCATTGCCGTTATTGCTAAATTAGTGGTATCACCGATTATAATTACGTATATAGCTTACCTTAGCGGCTTTTCAAAAATGGATTTAGGCATTTTATTTTTAATGGCAAGTACGCCAACCGCGGCGGCAAGTTATATTATGGTGAAAGCCATGAAAGGTAATGAAACGTTAGCCGCTAATATTATTGTAATGAGTACGGTTGTCTCTTTATTTACCGTCAGTATTGGCTTGGCTATACTTAAATCTTTTGCGTTAATTTAATTGGTTTCATTAGCATTAAATCTGTTTTACTTTTCTTTTGCTGTTGCTAATAAAAATAATTAAACAAGTTCTTTAAATATAACCTTAAAACTGCCAATACCGGCATAATCAATTTGAGTAGTTTGATCAAAATATAACTCAACAACGCCAGCATAAGAACCGGTTGTAAATGCTTCACCTTTCTTAAAGTTAGTGCCTCGTTTTGTCATAAAATTTATTGCCCAATAAACTGGTAGTTGTGGCAATGGATTAGGATGTACGCCATTAAAAACTTGCTCGTTAACCGCAGTGTTTGGCTCATACTGCTTAATAGATACTTGAAATTTATTTGCTGAAAATGCCACTGCCTTATCAATTTCTGGCCCGATAAATAAGCCTTGATTAACTAAGCAATCAGCTAATCGCTCAGGAAATAATGCATCAGAGTCATCAGCAAAACGACTTTGTATTAACTCTAACGCCATATGACAACTACCTATAGCTGCATCGATTTTTGCGGCAGTATAACCTTCTTTACGTGCAGGTAAATCATGGTTTAGAACAAAAGCAATTTCAGGCTCAACTCGCACTTTGTTATTGTCTTGCATTAACCAACATTGCTCACCGTTTTACATGGTGTCGCTAAAAATAGGCGCAATGATAATTTTATCTTCTGCTAAGGGTAATAGGCATTTCCAACCGGCCACAAAGTCAGTACGAAGTTTAATAGTTTCTTGTTGGACAATTAAAGCTTCCTCAATGGTATTAGGTTTTATAGTGGCATCTACACTATAGGCTTTGGTGCCTGAAACTCTACGTGCTAAAAGTTGTTGGGCCGCATTGGTAAACTTTTTAAGTGTCATCTGCATTAACTTTCAAGTGGATAAACAAAAACCAAAGCTAACTCTACATTGATAATCAGCGCTTTACTAGTTGGGGATTAAGCTATTGGCAATAGGGGCCTATGCTTCATATGTACAGTCAACATGCCATCAAACGCATCATAGTGCTAGGTAGCTTTGAGCGCCATGTTTCGTTTATAATATGCAGCTTTTAAAGTCACGTTTGATTAACCTATAAGTGTTAACGCCGATATGAATATTTCTCACAAATCAAAGCCATTTCTGCTTTTAATCTTCATCGCTATTTTGGGTGGTTGTGCCATGATCGCTAATAGTCAATTTGATGATCTGTTTGGTAAAGCTGAGCCTCAAGCTCGAATGGTAGATAATAACTCAACACAAGCAACGTTTTATCATGATGAAGTACAGCCAATTATTGAACAGCGCTGTGTGGTTTGTCATGGTTGTTATGATGCGCCATGTCAGTTGAAGTTATCATCTGCACAAGGTATCGACCGCGGTGCAAACAAAGCATTAGTATATGACGGTACGCGGTTACTCGCCGCAACACCCCAACGCTTATTCGAAGATCATGACAATACACAAGCGTGGCGTAACAATGGTTTTTATGGCGTCCTAAACGAACGTCAACAATCGCCAGCATTTAATCAACAAGCAAGTGTTATGTCGAGATTACTTTCACTTAAGCAACAGCATCCGCTCCCTAAGGGGAAAATATTACCTAAGCAATTTAACTTTGCCTTAGATAGACAACAACAATGCCCTACCGATGTTGAAATGGATAGCTATGCACAAAATTATCCCGATTGGGGCATGCCTTTTGGTTTACCTGCGCTATCAGCACCTGAAGATGAAATTTTACAAACATGGTTGCGTAACGGTGCAAAAATGGCCCCACCAAAGCCTTTAGAAAATAACTACATCGCTCAAATAGCAACATGGGAAAACTACTTAAATGGCGACTCATTAAAAGAAAAGCTAGTAAGTCGTTATTTATATGAACATTGGTTCATCGCGCACATGTATTTTTCTGAATTGCCCGCTGGTGAGTTTTTCAAAGTAGTACGATCTCGAACACCTCCTGGGCAACCTATTGATATTATTGCTACCCGTCGACCTTATGACGACCCAGGTGTAGAGCGAGTTTATTACCGTTTTTGGCGCGAGCAAGGCACCATACTAGAAAAAACCCATATGCCGTATGCATTAAATAACGATCGTTTAGCAACGTTTAACCAATTATTTTATCAAGATAATTACCAGGTAAAGGCCTTGCCTTCTTACAAACCTGAAGTAGCTTCAAATCCATTTAAAGCATTTGAAGCAATACCGTCTGTTTCTCGGTATAAGTTTTTGCTTGAAGAAGCAGAGTTCACCATCATGAACTTTATTAAAAGCCCAGTATGCAGAGGGCAAGTTGCGTTGAATGTTATTAACGATCGTTTTTGGGTGTTTTTTGTTAACCCAAATGAAAAAAATGCCAAAGATCACTCCGCATTTTATAATAATCAACAAGATAATTTAGCCTTACCATCGGCCGCAGAAAGCAATGCCTATATCATTACCAATTGGCTTAAATATTCTAAGCTTCAACGTGAGTTCATGCATGATAAAGCGCTCAAGATGAACAAAGCTTTTCCTAATGGCGAGCACCTTACAACAGAACAAATATGGGCAGGTGATGGCGATAATACAAACGCGGCATTAACCATATTTCGCCATATTGACTCAGCAACTGTGATTAAAGGTTTAGTCGGTCGTCCTCCACAAACCTCTTGGGTAATTGACTATGGTTTATTAGAGCGTATTCATTATTTATTAGCTGCAGGTTTTGACGTATATGGCAATATTGGTCATCAATTAAATACTCGTTTATATATGGATTTTCTTCGTATAGAAGGCGAATTTAACTTTTTAGCACTATTACCACCAGAGACGCGCAAAACAGAGCTAACAAAATGGTACTCTGGTGTATCAGATAGCCAAAAAGAATACTTAATGGCACCGCATAAATTGTTCTCTCAACCTTCTGGCATTAATTATCAAACAAAAGATCATAAGCAAGAGCTGTATCAGTTACTAAAACAAAAAGTTAGTCCTGTGCTAGTTACAGATAATAATTTAGTCAGTAAAAGAACACCGAGAAGTCATAGAAAAGCGTTAGACAAATTACAGAATATAACAGGCGGCCCAATAACCTTAATGCCACAAATTACCTTTTTGTCTGTGCAAAACAGTGATCAAACCTACTATTACAGCGTGCTGCGAAATAATGCTCACAGTAATATAACCAGCTTATTAAGTGAAGATGAGAACCGCTTACCTGAACAAGACACCATTACTGTTACGAGTGGCTTGGTGGGTGCATACCCAGATGTATTCGTTAATGTTAGCGAGTCTCAATTAACCGGCTATGTTAAAGCGGTTATGGCATTAAACACAGAAGCTGATTACCAAGCATTAATGGACGATTATGCCATACGCAGAACTGATACTAGTTTTTGGCAACATAGCGACGCAGTGCATGCAGACAATAAGAAAAAGTACCCTTATAAAGCAGGGCTTTTTGATTATAATCGACTACAAAATCGATAGTATTAATTTTAATACTAGGTACAGCAAGGGTAGCGTGTAAAGCGCGAACCCAAAATGAAAAAGCTCAGTAAAATGAGCTTTTTTGCTTTTTAATTTCTAACTTTCAATTTCTTCATCATGGATTAACTAGAACATGCCTTACATAGTAAGTAAAAAACTTAGTATATAGCGAAGCCCTTCCCTTCATAGATAAACGTCCTTCTTTCAATGTCTATATTTTTCACTATTTCTATTTCAAAAATAACAAACTACCACACTATTTTTTTATCAGTTTCGAAAGCGTAACTGAAGTCATTTATTACATTCATCTAATTTTATACCTTGCCCTAAAAACAATAACCTCCCCTGAAAACTTTGGACTTGTATGGCTTTAAATAACCGCAAGAATTAATTCAAATTGATGAAAAAACACCATTCATGAGAAAAACTCATATAACAATGAAATAAAATCAATTTTATTCATATAACGAACCCCGTATAAAACACACTCTGCTTTTAACTTTCGACATTATTACAGCTAGCTTTGAATTACGCTTTTGCCAAACTAACGGCAAAAAATTCTTATAGGAAAAGTCAGAAAACAAATTAACCCGCTCAGTAAAGAGCATGGAATTAATTCAGATTTTACGACAGCAATTGGATAACAGATTCTCATGAATAAAGATTTTACATTTACTATTAAGCGCATTGGTCTGAATGAAAACTATCACCCGTCAAACAATACGCGCATTACCACCAACTTTGCTAATTTAGCTAGAGGAAATAGCCGACAACAGAATTTACGTAACACCTTAAAGATGATCGACAATAGCTTTAATGCTTTAGCTTATTGGGATAACCCTAAAGGCGATCGTTATTCTGTCGAGCTAGAAATAATTTCTGTTGATATCGATATTGAAGACACCGGACAAGCTTTTCCGTCAATTGAAGTATTAAAAACCACGGTTGTTGATCATCAAACTAGCGAGCGTATTGAAGGGATTGTAGGCAATAATTTCTCTTCTTATGTACGAGATTATGATTTTAGTGTGTTGTTGTCTGAGCATAATAAAGGCCAAGCCCAATTTAGTATTCCTGAGCATTTTGGCGATTTACACGGCAAACTTTTTAAGAACTTTGTAAATTCAAGTACCTATAAACAGCACTTTAAAAAAACGCCGGTTATTTGCTTAAGTGTTTCGGATAACAAAACCTATCATAGAACAGGCAATCAGCATCCTTTATTGGGGGTTGAATATCAGCCTAGTGAATCTTCTTTAACCGAGCAGTATTTCAAAAAAATGGGCTTACAAGTTCGTTACTTTATGCCGCCAAAAAGCGTTGCACCTTTGGCTTTCTTTTTCTTTGGCGACTTACTTAACGATTATAGCAATCTTGAGTTAATCAGCACCATCAGCACCATGGAAACATTTCAAAAGATTTATCGACCTGAAATTTATAACGCAAATGCTGTGGCAGGCAATGTATATCAACCCAATTTAAAGAACCAAGACCATTCATTAACGAAAATTTTTTATGACAAAGAAGAACGCAGTAAATTAGCGATAAAACAAGGCAAGTTTGCTGAAGAAAACTTTATCAAACCTTACCAGAAAGTGCTCAATCAATGGTCGGAAAATTACGCACTTTAATTAATATATTTGAATAAGAAAAAGGTACCGTGGCACTTATTATGAATACGCAAATTAAAAAAACACTTAACAACGAACTTACTAACAAAGCGCTGAAAGAAAAAATAATACTCCCTACATCAACAGCAGGCAGTTTACCTAAACCCTCATGGCTTGCAGAACCCGAAGCGTTATGGTCACCTTGGAAGCTACAAGGCGATGAACTCATTGCTGGTAAACACGATGCGCTACGTGTTTCATTGCAAGAGCAACAACAAGCCGGTATTGATATTGTTAGTGATGGCGAGCAAACCCGCCAACATTTTGTTACTACCTTTATTGAACACCTAACCGGCGTAGATTTTGAGCACCGTAAAACCGTTAAAATTCGCGACCGTTATGAGGCTAGTGTACCTACCGTAGTTGGCCCGGTTTCTCGTCCAAAGTCGGTGTTTGTTGAAGACGCCAAACTTTTACGCCAGCAAACTAACAATCCTATTAAATGGGCTTTGCCGGGCCCGATGACAATGGTAGACACCCTGCATGACGACCATTACCAAAGTCGCGAAAAGCTCGCTTGGGAATTTGCTAAAATACTGAACCAAGAAGCTAAAGAATTAGAAGCTGCAGGTGTTGATATTATTCAGTTTGATGAGCCTGCATTTAATGTATTTTTTGATGAAGTTAATGATTGGGGTATTGCTTGTTTAGAGCGGGCAATTGAAGGGCTAACTTGTGAAACTGCCGTACATATTTGCTATGGCTATGGCATAAAAGCCAACACAGATTGGAAAAAAACTTTAGGATCACAGTGGCGACAATATGAACAAGCGTTTCCTAAACTGCAAAAATCTTCAATCGATATTATCTCGCTAGAGTGTCATAACTCTCATGTACCTATGGACTTACTGGAGCTTATTCGCGGTAAAAAAGTAATGGTGGGCGCTATTGATGTCGCAAGTAACACCATTGAAACGCCAGAGGAAGTTGCCAAAACCTTAAGAGAAGCGCTTAAGTATGTCGATGCAGATAAACTCTATCCTTGCACTAATTGCGGCATGGCTCCTTTATCTCGCGAGGTAGCAAGAGGGAAGTTAAATGCGTTAAGTGCTGGTGCTGCAATTATTCGAAATGAACTTGCTAAAATAAAAAGCTATCAACTATAAGCTATTAGCTGTCAGTTAAAAGCTAAGAAGCGAGAGTGTTACAAGAATAGCTGCGCTAGCATGCGTAAGCCGGTAAAGAGTAGTACGAAGGCAAAGATTTTTTTCAGTTTTACGGCGTCTAGCTTTGCCGCTAATGAAGCTCCAACAGGGGCAAATAATACCGTTAGCGGCACAATACAAATAAAGCTCGCTAAGTTGACTAAGCCAAAGGTGCCTGCTGGGGCATCAATAGGTGTATTGCCTAAGGTTAGCATTGTTAATGCGCCCGGCAAGGAAATAATTAACCCTATTGCCGCAGCAGTGCCAACGGCCTTGTGAGCAGGGTAATTATAGAGCGTAAGCAATGGTACTGAGATGGTGCCGCCGCCAATCCCTACCATAGAACTGAAAAAGCCAATCGATGCACCCATTATTGTTTGTCCTGCTGTACCCGGTAGCTTTTGATATAGCGCCGACTTACCTGTTCTAAATAACATATTTAATGCTGATAAAACCGCTATCACACCAAACAATAGGGTTAATATCGTACCTTCAATCCGAGTTACCAACCAACTTCCCGCTAGCACACCGACAAGAATAAATACCGCCCAACGTTTAAGCAGGCTAAAATCAACATTTCCTTTATGGTGATGGGAACGAATAGAGCTAATAGACGTTGGCACTATGGTGGCCAGTGAGGTTGCTGTTGCAATAACCATGGCAGACTCTGGTGATACGCCAAAACTTTGGAACAAGAAAAATAGCACAGGTACAATCACGATACCGCCGCCTACCCCCAACAAACCGGCTAAAATCCCAGCGAATATACCAGTAGCAACCAAGGCTAAAATAGTTGGCATATTATTCGTTATAAATTCAATTATCATATTTAACTACTACTTATATTTAATGTCTAAAAGAGATGGGCCTTGCTATTATTTCAATACAGCCATTGTGGTTAGGTTTTTAAGTAAAACAACAGCGCCAGTATCCCTTATCCATTAAGTTCTGGCAAAAAATTACCAAGTATATAGTTGTCATTATTTATTCCTGTTTTGATTGTAAAAAAACTTTTATGATTGATAAAATGATATTCTCTCATCAAACGATGAATGTAGTTCATCATTAAAGCTAAAAAACATTTAAAAATAGGAGTTTACAAGTGTTAGAGAGGATCCATTTAGAAATACTAACCGCGATAAAAGATCATGGTACCTTAACTAAAGCAGCTGACTCCTTACACTTATCTCAATCGGCATTAAGTCATAGTATCAAAAAACTTGAAGGCCAAATTGCTACACCAATATGGACAAAAGACGGCAGAAACCTACGCCTAACCGCTGCAGGAGCCCGCATCCAAACCTTGGCAAATAGAGTGTTACCTCAATTTTTACATACTGAATTATTATTGAACCAAATTGCCAAAGGTGAAATGGGTTCGTTACGCATTGGCATGGAGTGTCATCCTTGTTATCAATGGCTATTGAGAGTAATTCAACCCTATTTAGAGCAATGGCCCGATATTGATATGGACGTGAAGCAAGAATTCCAATTCGGTGCTTTAGGTGCTTTGCTTAGTTACGAAATCGATGTACTTATTACACCTGATCCACTGTTTAAACCCAAAATTGACTACATACCGGTTTTTGATTATGAGCATAGATTAGTAGTTTCTGCTTCTCACGAACTGGCAAAGCAAAGCTTTGTATTACCCGAGCAGTTAAATAACGACGTACTGTTTAGTTATCCTGTAGAGCCGCTAAGGCTAGATATTTTTAGCCAATTTCTAAACCCTGCAAAATGTTCAGTAAAAAAACACAAGTACATAGAAACTACTGAGATCATGCTACAAATGGTGGCTGCAGGACGAGGCGCTTGTGCCTTGCCAGGTTGGCTAGTAGACGAGTATTCAAAATCAATGCCTATCAAGAGTCTGCGGTTCGGGGAGCAAGGAATTCAAAAACAAATATTTGTAGGAATTCGCAAAGATGAGCAGCATATCGACTACTTAAACGATTTTATTACTCAGGCTAAAAAAACAAAATAATAAATCACCTTTATTCTAGAACTACTGATAATAAATGAAACACTGAGACAATTGGCTGATAAGACAATTAAGTTTAACATTTTCTCACTTAACTTTTTGCTGAAATTTTTGCTAAATCAACCGCTCAGTTTTCTTTAGCTGCAAGCGAAGACTGACTAAATATAACTACAAGGTGATCAATCAAAGCACGCATACGTTTCGCCAAATGTCGGCCCGAAGGGTAGACCGCATGCAAAGGTATAATACGTGCCTCGTTATCTTCGAATAATAATCTTAACGAAGCGTCTTTTAAGTAAGGCTCAACTGCATAAGCGGGTCCTGCACCTATACCAAGACCTTCTGCTGCCATGTGAGCTACGGCTCGTGGCGAATTAGCACTGTATGAACCCGTCACCGGATATAACTTCATTTCATCGCCAAACTTAAATTGCCAATGATAAGGCTCAGCGCTAAATTGTTGTAACAAACAATTGTGGCTCGATAACGCACTTGGGTGCTTTGGCTCACCAAATTTTGTTAAATAAGCTGGTGAAGCAAATACCACAATACGCATATCCATTAGCTTTCTTGCGATCATAGTCGAGTCTTGTAAATTACCAAAGCGAATGGCAAGGTCAATGCCCTCTTCAACAATACTGACGTTATGATCTGACAAACGCAGGTCAATACTCACCTTAGGGTGTAACTGTTGAAAAGGCGCTAGTGCTTCCACCAGTTTAGTGCTACCAAAGCCTGTTGGTGCCGTTATTTTTATTACGCCCGCTAACTCAGCTTGCTCTTGTTGAACAACATCTTCAAGCTCGTCAAATTGCTCAAGTACTGGTTGGCACTTTTCAAAATAAGCCCGTCCGGTTTCGGTTAACGTTACGCTACGTGTTGTTCGATGAAAAAGCTGAGCGTCGAGTCGCGTTTCTAGCTGAGCAATATACTTACTTGCCAACTTAGTGCTAATACCTATTAACTTAGCACCACCAGTAAATGACGCTTGCTTTGCTACCGCTACAAAAGTGCGCATACCATCAACAGTATCCATTATATTACTTTCTCACCCTTACCTACTATGTACACAATGTACATAGTTTTTCCATAAAGCACCATATTGTCTACAAACTTACCAAGCAGTACTATCTAGTTCATTAAATATACAGATACTTAAAAACCACAATATTTCGAGGATTTAATCATGTCGAATACTATAAAAATTCATAGCTTTCCATTATCAGGACACGCACACCGAGTGGTATTATTTGCAGCTATAGCAGGTATTAAGCACCAGGTAAATATAGTTAACTTACCTGCAGGTGAGCACAAAGAAGCCCCCTTTCTCGCCCTAAACCCACTGGGCCAAGTACCGGTTATTGAAGATGGTGACGTGGTTGTATCTGACTCCAATGCTATTTTGGTTTATCTAGCGAAAAAATATGCGCCCACTTTCTTGCCTAACGATCCAATCATTGAAGCTGACATTCAAAAGTTTCTTACGCTGGCTGCTGGTGAGCTTGCATTTGGACCTGCGGCAGCGAGGTTGATCACTGTATTTAATGCGCCAATTAATGTTGAGTACACCATGGTGATTGCCGCAAAAGCCCTGAGTAAATTAGACATGCACATGCAAGGGCGTGAGTTTCTTGTCGGTAACACACCAACAATTGCAGACATTGCCGTTTATAGCTACACCGCCCATGCGCCAGAGGGCAACGTCTCGTTATTACCTTACCCAAATGTTCAGCGACTTTTAAAGAATATTGAAGCGCTTGATGGCTTTGTCGCAATGCCAACGACTGAAGCTGGCCTGCTTGCTAAATAGCTAAATAGCTAAATAGTTCATCAGACTAATCATGTAAGAATAACTAACAAAATTTGAGGCCAATATGTCTAATGCATCAGAAAATTCACCTTTTCATGCCGGTGAAAAAGCCATGCAACAACGTGTCGGTAAAGCTGAGGCGATGGAAACTATTGGCCGCAAGGTAATCCGCTCTTACTTACCAGAGCAACACCGCGAGTTTTTTGCAAAACTGCCTTTTGTTATTGTTGGTAGTGTCGACGAAGCAGGCAGACCTTAGGCTTCTATTTTACCGGGCTCGTCTGGTTTTATGAAATCAACAACACCTACCCGTGTAGATATTAAAGCAACACCTATTAAGGGCGATCCTTTATCAAGCTCACTCAAACTGGGTCAACCATTAGGTTTTCTAGGCATTGAAATACCAACACGCAGACGAAATCGTTTAAATGCACACATTACCTCTGTCACAGAGGAAGGCTTTAGCGTTAAAGTTGATCAGTCATTCGGCAATTGTCCAAAGTACATTCAAACCCGGGATTTTCGCCAAGTTGACAATGTGGTGGCAAACAAAACCTATTTTAAAGAATTAGACTGTGATGCAAAAAACATAATCTCTCAAGCCGATACTTTTTTTGTCGCTAGCGCAGTTAACGTCAAAAATACGCAAAACGTCGAAAGCATTGACGTATCGCATCGGGGCGGAAAATCAGGCTTTGTAGCCGTAGATGGCAATACCCTGACCATCCCTGATTACGCGGGCAACAATTTCTTTAATACCATGGGTAACTTCTTACTGAATCCGAAAGCGGGTTTGCTCTTCCCCAACTTTGAAACAGGTGACTTAATATTCCTTTCTGGACGCGTGAAAATACTACCAGAGCATGATCCTCGACTTAATTCATGCAAAGGTGCTGAGCGCGGTTGGCAATTTATCGTCGAGCAAGGGCTGAGTATAAAAAATGCATTACCTTTTAGCGCTAGCCTTGTTGAGTATTCTCCTAATTCACTGTTAACTGGTAGTTGGGCGCAAGCTAAGCAACTTGAAGTTGCTCAGCAGCAATCAAATAAGTGGCGTTCATTTAAGGTTGTTAAGGTGATTGATGAGACGGCTGACATACGATCTTTTTATCTAGAAAAACACGATAAGGGTGAACTTGTGCCCTTTAAAGCAGGCCAACACTTAACTATTCGCATAGCGATTGGCTTAGCCAGTGATTTAGCAATACCGAATAGAAAAGAGTGGGTTATTCGTAACTTTACCTTGTCTAGCTCGCCTCACGATGCGTTTTATCGCATTTCGGTTAAGCGTGAATTACATGGTGTGGCGTCTTCACATTTACATCAAAACTTAACCATTGGCGCACTGATTGACGCAAAGTTACCCCAAGGAAATTTTTGGCTAGACACTTCATCCAAACGCCCTGCCGTACTATTAGCCGGAGGAGTAGGCATAACACCTATGATATCAATGGCGTTACAAACGTATATCGAAGGCATTAGAATGCGCCATATAAGACCCCTCAGTATTTTTCATTCGGCGCAAACAAGAGAGCAACTGGCTTTCTATGATGACTTTACAAGACTAGCCTCAGCCACTGATAACAGCATTGCTTACTACCCGCTTGCAGGTAAAAGAATAGCTAAACACGTTTTAGTAGAAAACAGCACAGACCTTAATACACTTCAAACAAGTGATTACTTTCTATGTGGACCTAAAGCATTTATGCAAACAATGTATGATCTTTTGCTTGAACTCGGTGTTGCCGATGAACAAATTTTCGCAGAAACATTTGGGCCAGCCGCTTTACGCCGCTTAACCCATGAAAGTGACATAGCGAAAGAAGCCGACAGCACCACGCTAGAGTTTCGCCACTCAAAAATCACACAACAATGGCATAAAGGCGATGAAACACTATTAGTAGTTGCGGAAAAGCAAGGGCTTTCGCCAGCCTATAGCTGCAGAAGCGGCAACTGTGGTTCTTGTGCGATAAAACTACACGCAGGTAAGGTTACTTATAGAACTCAACCGAGCGTAGAAATCGCAGAAAACGAAGTGCTTATCTGTTGTGCAGTCCCAGCAAAAGGTACTAGCACTATTATTTTAGATTTATAAACACTCACTTACTAATTTATTTACTAACGACCATTGAGGAAATTATTATGTCAACTAGACCACCACTCCCCCCGTTTAATGAAGCAACCGCACGTCAAAAAGTGCGTTTAGCTGAAGACGGATGGAACAGCCGCAATGCCGAAAAAGTAGCAATGGCTTATACACTTGATACTCAATGGCGAAATCGTTCAAGCTTTGTTAACGGTCGCCAAGAAGCAGAAAATTTCCTAAAGGCAAAGTGGCAAAAGGAGTTAGAGTATCGCTTAATCAAAGAGTTATGGGCCTTTACTGACAACCGCATCGCTGTGCGATATGCTTACGAATGGCAAGATAAAAATGGCGACTGGTTTCGCTCCTACGGCAACGAAAACTGGGAGTTTGACAACAACGGCCTAATGCAAAATAGATATGCCAGTATTAACGACTTACCGATCAAAGCATCAGAGCGAAAGTTGCACTGGTCACAAGGTTGCCGCCCTGATGATCACCCTGAATTATCGGAGCTAGGGCTATAAACATGTAACAAAATCACAAACGATTATAAATAATACTGCTCTATAACCATGGTTAGACAAGAATTTCCTTGCTGCTTTTCTTGTCATCGCCATAAAGTAACCTCTAACACAAGCAAGGCTATATGAAATTAACTAGGCAATGCAAATCCATAATGTAAAAAAATACAACATTAACAATGCGATAATAATATATAACATGCTGAAATTAGCCTTACCATGGCAGAAATCGCTTGGTAAACCCTGATATTATTTGATGCAATACACCTTCAACTCGGTTAATTTACAGATACCACTAAAAAAATAGTTTAAAAAAATTATTCATACAAATCTATTTATGAAAATCCCAGACATTAAATTTAGCCCGAAAAATCATAAAAATATTGGTATAGAAATAATTGAATTATCTGATGTATATAACCGTTTAGATAATGAGGAAATTAGTTTTTCGACAAAACCACACCGTATACAGTTTCACAGTTTGTTGTATTTCACCCAAGGGCACGGTACTCATTTTATTGACTTTATAACTTACACTATTCAGCTGGGGAGTGTTGTATTCATAAAAAAATCAAATTCATGCTTTTGATTTAATCAATAAACTACAAGGAAAGTTAATTATTTTTTACTGATGAATTTCTTGATAGTATTTCGTCAGCAATGAAAAGAACGGTATTTTCTCCTAATCATTTATTAGTGTCTTACAGCCCTTCATATCACCTATCAAAGCAGATCTCTTTAATAAAGCGTTAGATAGCTGAAGCTATTTGTGCCCAGGATAAACTGGCTTTTAGCGATGACACTACCTTGTCTGAACGCATGCTTTATTAAGGGCTTCACTATTTGCAATAATAAACTACCAAAAACAAATGATACGTTGTAACATACCTTACCATCATAAATTAGAGATATTAGTAACGTGATTGAACAAAAATTACCTGTAACCGTGCTATCCGGTTTTCTTGGTGCGGGAAAAACCACCGTGCTCAGTCATATTCTCAACAACCGTCAAGGCAAGAAGGTTGCCGTTATTGTTAACGATATGAGCGAAATAAACATTGATGCAGCCTTCGTAAAAAATGAGGTTTCACTTAATCGCAGTGACGAGAAACTGGTAGAAATGAGTAACGGCTGTATTTGTTGTACGTTGCGTGAAGACTTGCTGTTGGAGGTTGAAAAACTCGCGAAAGAAGGCAGGTTTGATAATCTTGTTATTGAATCAACAGGCATTTCAGAGCCACTACCTGTTGCTGAAACTTTTACCTTTGCCGACGAAGATGGCATTTCGTTATCTGACGTTGCTACCTTAGATACTATGGTTACCGTTGTTGATGCAGTGAATTTCTTAAAAGATTTCGACGAAGCGAAGTACTTACAAGATGCTGAAGAATCACTTGGCGAAGAAGACGAACGAAGCGTAGCCGACTTATTAATTGATCAAGTTGAATTTGCAGATGTACTGATCATTAGCAAAACAGATTTAGTGAAAACAGCAGATATTGATCGCCTTGTCGCTATACTCAAGGTGCTTAATACTCGTGCTAAAATCATTCCAATATCATCAGGAAAAATTGATATTAATGAAGTATTAAACACTAAGCTTTTTGATTTTGAACAAGCGGAAAAAGCCCCTGGCTGGCTCAAAGAAATGCGTGGAGAGCACGTTCCGGAAACAGAAGAGTACGGTATTGGTAGTTTTAACTATATTGCACGCAGACCATTCAACCCTGAAAAATTTTATCATTTCCTGCACAACACCGAACAATTCGGCAAACTTATTCGCTCTAAAGGTTACTTTTGGCTTGCGTCCCGACCACAGTTTTGTGGCCAATGGAGCCAAGCTGGCGGTATAGCACATTACGGCTTTGCAGGCATGTTTTGGAAAGCTATTCCGAAGAAAGACTGGCCCACCGATGAAGGTTCACTTGATGCGATTCAAAAGCAATGGGTTGAACCCTTTGGTGATATGCGCCAAGAACTGGTGTTTATAGGCCAGAAACTTGATCAAAAGAAAATGACGTTAGCATTAGATCAATGCTTACTAACTGAAAATGAATTACTACAAGGGCAAAAGTATTGGGTCACATTAAATGACCCATTTCCAGTCTGGGGAGAAGAAACATGAGTAGTGCAGCGATGATCAAAGAAAAGAGTTACTCAGAAACACATGTTGAGCGCTCAGTACAAGGCAATACGCCTAACGTATTTACCAATATTTACCAAGAAAACACCAATATTGCTACATGGCAACGTGATCTTTCCCAAGAGCTAACCCTAGCCGTTGACGACTTTTTAAAGCGTAATAAAACAAAAGCAACAGTATTGGCAGTAACACCAGAAAACACTCAAGATGCTCTAATAGAAGCTTTTGGCGTTACCGAAATAGCGCAAGCGCTAAGGGATGATATAACCCTACTGGTTGATATGTTTTGTTGCTTGTTCGACATAAAAGGCGTAGGGCTAAGAATTTCTATACTTGAACGTGCTATGTGTCCTCGCTTTCATGTAGATAAAATCCCCTGTCGTTTAGTCACGACATATCATGGAGTTGCAACTGACTGGCTTCTTCATGATGTAATCGATAGAGGCAAACTAGGTACTGGCAACCAAGGTAAGTCAGATGAGCAATCAGGACTTTTTAATAGTCTCAGTGATATTAATCGACTAAAAAAAGGTGATGTTGCACTGCTAAAAGGTGAAGGTTGGTATAACAACAACGGCGCGGGGCTTGTACATCGTTCACCGCCGGTAGCTGAAGGTGAACGTAGGCTTTTATTAACGCTTGATTTTCTCTCTGATTAAATACGGCATAGCGCATGAACCTTAGTCAATACAGTTTTATACCAATATACACAATGCTAGTTGCATTGTTAGCCCACCTGCACAGTTTTGCCGAGGATAAGGTAACGTTTAATGCGCATGTGCATGGCGTATCTGAGTTGACCATAGCATTAGAAAAACAACAGCTTGAAATTGAGATGAGATCGCCCGCCATGAACCTACTTGGTTTTGAACATAGTGCGATAACTAGAACAGATAAAGCCGCCATCAATCAAGCCGAATTACTTTTGGCTAATCACCATGATGTATTTTCATTTTCTGGTGGCGACTGCGTATTAGTCAATCAGTTCATTGATGTATCAAGTGTTATTCAAACTCAGCAAGAAAAAAATGATCAACATATTGATTCACATAATCATCGTGATGATCACCATCATGAACAAAAAATAAGTGAAAGCGTTGGGCATCGAGAAGTGATTGCTAAGTATCATTACCGCTGTAAAAAGTCATCGACGTTATCAGCTATTAAAATTAAGCTATTTGATCTTTTTTCAGGCATTGAACAAATAAAAGCTATGTGGCTTACCGAATTACAACAAGGCGCTTCAACCCTAAATATTAATAATAAAAACATAATATTGAAGTAAAAATACATACCGTTAATACCTTAATAAACATGCTGCTTAAGTACTTATTCACGCTCGGATTATATAGATGTGAAGTCACCAAAGCTTACGCGCAACATAATGTCGAACACTGTAAATTGTTTGGGTATTTCCTTAGTAAGCACAACAACAAATTTTACGTATTTATATCTCAATAAGCACAATTTATGATCGCTGGAGACATTACTAAAATGAAGCAATCACTACTAGTTAAAAACGCAAAAATTGTTAATGAAGGTGAAATTTTCGAAGCCGATTTAAGAATAACCAATCAAAGGTTTAAATATATTGGTAAAGATATTCCAGCCAAACCAGAAGATACGGTCATTGATGCTAGCGGCAAGTATCTACTACCTGGCATGATTGACGATCAAGTACATTTTCGTGAACCAGGGTTAACTCACAAAGGCACAATTGCCAGTGAATCACGTGCTGCTGTCGCCGGTGGTATTACAAGCTATATGGAAATGCCCAATGTAAATCCAGCAACCACAACAATTACCGCACTCGAAAATAAATTTGCGATAGCCAAAGAGCACTCATTAGCCAATTATTCGTTTTACTTAGGCGCTACTGAAGATAACCTTGAGCAAATTAAGCTGCTTGATCCTAAAAAACACTGTGGTGTAAAAGTATTTATGGGAGCCTCTACTGGCAACCTGTTAGTGGAAAACCCAGTGGCATTAGAGGCCATTTTTCGAGAAAGCCCAACACTCATTGTTACCCATTGTGAAAGTGGCGCGGTGATCGCTAACAACCTTGAGAAAATCACCTCACAAGGGCGCGCTCTGACAATATCTGATCACCCTAAAATCAGAGATACTGAGGCCTGTTATGCTTCATCATCTTATGCAGTTTCACTCGCGAAAAAATACCAAAGCCAGTTACATGTTTTGCACATAACCACCGCAAAAGAGTTAAGCCTATTCGACTCGGGTGCAATTGAAAACAAGCATATTACCGCTGAGGCCTGTGTTCATCACCTTTGGTTTAGTGAAGAAGACTACTCAGCTTTGGGCAATCAAATAAAATGTAACCCTGCGATTAAATCTTCCACAGACAGAGACGCGTTAATACAAGCGCTACATAATAACCAAATAGATATTATTGCAACAGATCACGCCCCTCACACATGGCAAGAAAAACAAAACGATTATCAACAAGCGCCCGCAGGTCTGCCTTTAGTTGAACACGCGTTATTAAGTTTGTTTGATCATGTTAATCATAACCGCTTGAGCTTAACGCAAGTTGTAGAAAAAACAGCGCATAACCCTGCCATACGATATGCCATAAAAGAACGAGGTTTTATTAGAGAAGGTTACTTTGCTGATTTTGTATTAGTTGATATGAACCAACCAACACAAGTAAGCCACGAAAACTGTCGCTACCTTTGCGGTTGGACGCCTTTTGATCAACAGGTATTTTCATCAAGTATTCGCGGTACATGGGTTAATGGGCAGCAGGTATACGACGGTAAGCAGATAATTGAGCACACGGCTTTATCAAAACGACTAGAATTTAATCGATAAATATTCAAAGCCTTACTCGCTGATAAATAAGAATACGCGAAAACATATAAAAATAAGAATAGTCTAGAAATGAATAAAAATGAAATATTAGCCTTGTTTAAGCAATGGAATGACGCAATAAAAACAAAAGAGCCAAGGCGCGTAATTGAATTGTATGCCCGTAACGCGTTGCTGCTCCCAACAATATCCAATAACGTCTGCCATAGCCATGAAGAAATGGAAAAATACTTTACTGACTTTTTAAGCAGAGAGCCTGTTGGTGAATTAGATGAAACTAACATTTCTATTTTCAATGACATCGCAATGAACTCGGGCCTCTATACGTTTTCTTTTAAAGATGGTTCAAAAGTACAAGCTCGATTTACCTTTGTTTATCAATGGAGTGGTAAATCTTGGAAAATTATCAAACATCATTCTTCACAAATGCCGGAATCAACATTTATTTAAAAAGGTTTAATCATGGATAACAATAATCAAGATAGTATTAACCAACCAATGGTCGATAATGAAAGCTGCTGCAGCCAAGCAAGCTGTTGTGCGCCGCAAAGCCCAATAGTGCATGCACAACCAAAAGTAGGTCGTAATGACCCTTGCCCCTGTGATAGCGGCCGCAAGTTTAAAAAGTGTTGTGGCTAAAATATAACGTTAAAGAGATGAAATGAAATCGATGAAAATCAACGCGGTTCCGACCAATATTATTACCGGTTTTTTAGGTGTAGGTAAAACATCAGCGATCCTGCAATTGTTAACAAAAAAACCTTCAAATGAGCGTTGGGCTATTTTAGTGAATGAATTCGGTGAGATAGGTGTTGATGGCAGCTTATTCTCCGGTCAGCACATAGAAAAACAAGGTGTTTTTATACGCGAAGTTCCTGGAGGTTGTATGTGCTGCGCCGCAGGTGTACCGATGCAAATAGCCCTCAACCAACTGCTGTTACAGGCAAAACCCGACCGTTTGTTAATAGAACCAACCGGGCTTGGGCATCCTAAAGAGATTGTTAAGGCACTGTCTGAGAAACATTATCAAGAGGCACTTTTATTACAAAAAACCATCACCTTAGTTGATGCTCGAAACTTAACCGACACCCGCTACACAAATCACGATATTTTTAATCAGCAAATAGCGATTGCTGACACCATTATTGGCAATAAAGTAGACTTATATCAGGATGAAGATAAAACAAGGTTAATGGATTATTTAAAGGCACATGGCCAAGCCAATGCTGATGTGCATTACTCTGAGCAAGGCGATATTGCACTTTCGCTTTTAGCTGGCGCAACGACATTGGGCTTATCCTCATCGTCACACCACCAAACAACTAAAAAAGTCATGACTGCTGATTTAGTGATACCTGAATGCGGATTTATTAAAGCAATCAATACCGGGGCAGGCTTTACCAGTGTTGGTTGGCGGTTTGCTGAAGAAAAAACATTCAATTACGCTAAACTGCAACGTTTTCTCAGCAATATCAACGCAGAGCGCATAAAAGCCGTATTTATCACCGAACAGGGTATATTTGGCTATAATTTTACCGCTGATGGCGTAACAGAAACAGCGCTTAACCATGCTAAGGAAAGTCGTATAGAAATAATAGCTAAGCAGCTAGGTGACTCTATTGAAACGCAGCTAATGGCCTGCATTAACAAAAGCCCCAACTAATTTTTTTCTCACGGATTCATTAAATTTCACTTAAACTTAAGTTTAAGTGAAAGTTTATTAAATCAATATAATCACGGCTCATCAGTATAAAGTTCAAATGCATGCATTTCCATTGAGTAAGCAGCGGTAGCAGTATCGTTTTCAACTAGCGATGTTTTTATAACACCTGAGATCCAATACGCATCGTAAAGTGATTCAAGCTTAAGCCCTTGTGGGTAATTCACAAAAATTGTTTGATTAGGCGGTGGCGGCGGTAAATGAAGACATGCGCCAAAAAATGGCACCATAAAAAATTGTGTTACGTTTTGCTCATCATCAAACTCAAGTGGCACAATAAACGCTGGGATTTTGATTGGGGCATTATCAACAATAGCCTTAACATTAGTTGATGCTAACGCTTGTTGATAACGATCATCTTCGCCATTGGTTAGTTCATTTTTTATTGGATTACTCAATTGATCTTCAGCAGAGCCATCGACGATATCATCAAGATAACTTGGCGGGTTTAACAGTGCATTTAGATCATCTTCGGGTAATAAATCGAGCCAATCAGCTTTCATAAAAGCAGACTCAGGTATATTTGGCTTTTCTATCCTAGTTTGTACGCTAGGCTTATTCAACGGCGCTGTAACAGCCGTTAGCTTTTTATTTCCTGCGGCTATGCCGGCCTGGTTAGAGGCATTACTATTTTTAGATTGCTCACATGCTAGTAAGAATAGGCTTGTGATAATAACGATACTTAATTTACTCATATAACATCGGCTAAAAATGTGTTTAATAGCTAAATGATACACTGTATCATTTAGCTATTACATTAGTTTTTCTTTATGTTGAGTTATAAGCCAGCAATGATAATTGATCTCGTTAATCTTAAGTTTAGCTACGCTGAACAATCCAGCTCTCGTGTGATAGATATACCATCTTGGTCATTATCTGCCGGTGAGCATACGCTTATTCACGGCTCATCAGGCAGCGGTAAGTCAACGTTATTAAACATTTTAAACGGTTTACTCTCGGTTGATAGTGGTCATGTAAAAGTGCTTGGCCAACGTATTGATGAAATGACAAACCGGCAGCGTGATACTTTTAGAGCAAACAACATTGGTTATGTTTTTCAGCAATTTAATTTAATTCCATATCTTGATGCTATCGATAATATTCAACTGGCAAACTACTTTTCAAAATCAAAATCAATATCAAAATCCACAATCACCACAGAAATTGAAACATTACTTCAAACGTTAAACATAGCAGAAAAAGATTGGAAAAAGCCGGTACGTGCACTAAGTATTGGTCAGCAACAGCGTATTGCTATTGCACGTGCGCTCATCAATAAACCGACATTAATTATTGCCGATGAACCGACTTCATCACTCGACCAAGAAAATAGCGATGCTTTTATGAAGCTTTTAATGGCACTTGTTGATAAACATGAAATAACATTATTATTTGTGAGTCATGATGTCTCATTATCACACTATTTTTCCCGTATCGAATTACTAAGTGATATTAATCATGCAGGAAATCTACATGCTAATTAAACTTGCCCTGAAAAGCCTACATGATCGCAAAGACTCCATTGTTTTATCAATTATCGCGATGACCGTCAGTGTTTTTGTTTTACTCGGTGTTGAGCATATTCGACATCAAACAAAAGAGAGCTTTGCTAATACCGTTTCTGGGGTTGATATAATAGTGGGGGCACGAACTAGCAGCTTAAATTTATTACTGTATTCAGTGTTTAAAATTGGCAGTGCAAGCAATAATATAAGCTGGCAGTCATTCGAAAAAGTGGCGAGTAACCCTCAAGTAAAATGGGCGGTTCCCATTTCGCTAGGCGATTCTCACAAGGGCTTTAGAGTACTAGGTACCACCCCTGCCTATTTTCAACACTTTAGCTACGGCAAAAAACACAAGCTATTATTTAAGCAAGGGCAAGCTTTTAGCAATGTATTTGATGTGGTTTTGGGCTATCAAGTAGCCGCTAAATTAGGTTACCAGCTAGATGATAAGCTTGTATTAGCTCATGGTATAGGCAAAAACAGTTTTAGCTTACATGCTGAGAAACCATTTACCGTTGTAGGGGTTTTAGCTCCAACCGGTACACCTGTAGATCATACGTTACATGTTAGCTTACAAGGAATAGAAGCAATACATTATACTGGTAAAAACAATCCTTATTCTCATCAAATTGATGCCAGTCAAATGCATCATCACCACAAAGAAGCTGATTTAACCACACAAGTAGCCTCTCATTTAACCCCAAAAAGCATTACTGCTTTTATGTTGGCTCTTAACTCAAAAATGTCGACATTTAAAATACAGCGCGACATTAATAATGATAAACAAGAGCCCCTATTAGCCATATTACCCGGTATCGCATTGTCAGAGCTTTGGCAGATAATGGGGGTTTTAGAAAGCACACTGTTTTTAGTTTCTATTTTAGTCTTTATTTCAGCTAGCTTGGGTGTAAGTGCCATGTTGCTCGCTTCAATTAAACAGCGAACAAGAGAAATACAGCTATTACGTGTGATTGGCGCACCTCCTTTATTTTTGTTTTTGTTAATTCAACTCGAAGCTTTATTTATTGCCATGATAAGCTGTGCGTTAGGCACAGCCATACTGCTAGCCAGTTTATCTTTAACGCAAAATTATTTAGCATCTTATTTTAGCCTGCAAATCAGTATGAATATATTTACACCTAATACGCTCATGTTAATAATAACAATGCTTGTAACATCTGCGCTTGTTGCAGTAATTCCATCAATTAATGGTTATATAAAATCAAAAAAATATTCTTTATCAGATAGATAGAGCGTAAAATTACTTTCCTGCGCGAAAAAATTGAATGTGAATAACCACTAATTATCAAAATAAAAGTAAGGCGTTGCTAAAATTTTACGATATGCTCTTGTGCGCTAAATGCAGGCACTTTAAAATACCACTTGAACACCTGTAATGTTACAAGGTAACATTACAGCATGTGTATATATTTTTAGTCTTAAAATATATAACCAATATCTATTAACGTTATGCGCTCTGTCGTAGCTAAAAATAAAGCCAAATTATAAATTAGTGTAATAAAAGGAACACCATGTTCATTAAATTAATTAAAATAACACTGCTATCGTTAACTGCAATTGCTTCGGCAAATGCGGCGATACAGCAAACCAAAGGCGATTTTGTTGATAAATTTCGTCAATTGGATGAAAGCTTACCAACACCTAACGTATACCGAAATGCGGCCGGAGAACCAGGCCACAAATATTGGCAGCAACAAGTAGACTATAAAATTAAAGCTAAATTAGACGAGAAAAAGCGTCGTATTGAAGCTACTCAGTCAATCACTTATTACAACAACTCTCCTGATACCTTGAAATACTTGTGGGTGCAGTTAGACCAAAACAAATTCCGCAATGACTCGCTTTCAGCTACAACAACCACTTTTGGTGGCATTGGCAACCGAGGCCCTGGTACAGCAGCGGCAACATCAAGCAAACCAGCACAGTTAAGCTTAGGTGCACTTCGTCGCCAGCACTTTATGGATGACAATGTTGTTGGTTATGACATTCAGTCGGTTACTGATAGCAAAGGCAATAAATTACATCATGTCATTGTTGGCACAAATATGCGTATTGATTTACGCAATAAATTAGCGCCAGGAACTCAAGTTAAATTCGGCATTGATTATGCTTTCAATATTGTTGAAGAAGATGCTGTTTCTGCACGTTCAGGGTACGAACATTTTCCTGACGATGCCCGCAAAGGCGGTAACGACATTTTCTTATTAGCTCAGTGGTTCCCACGTCTTCACGCATACACTGATTATGAAGCATGGACTAACAAAGAGTTTATTGGCCGTGGTGAATTTACCTTAGAATTTGGTAATTATGATGTTGAACTAACGGTTCCTGCTGATCACATTGTTAGCGCTACAGGTGAACTAACCAATGCTAAAAAGGTACTAACATCTACGCAGCGTAAGCGTTTGAAAGAAGCTGAAAAAGCAGATCGTATTGTTTTCATCGTTACTGAAGAAGAAGCCTTAGAAAACGAAAAAGCTGGTACCAACAAAACTAAAACATGGAAATTTAGTGCTAAAAATGTACGTGACTTTGCCTGGGCTTCATCACGTAAATTTATGTGGGATGCACGTGGCCATCAACAAGGTGGTGACGAACAACCTTCTGTAATGGCAATGTCGTTTTATCCAAAAGAAGGTGGTGATTTATGGAAGAAATATTCAACTGAATCAATCATTCATACCTTAGAAGTTTACTCACGCTTCTCATTTGATTACCCATACCCTGTTGCACAGTCAGTAAATGGCCCAGTAGGCGGTATGGAATACCCAATGATCACATTCAATGGTCCGCGTACAGAATTACAAAAAGATGGCAGCCGCACGTATACGCAAGCAGAAAAGCGCTTCTTAATTGGTGTTGTTATTCATGAAATTGGACATATCTATTTCCCGATGATCGTTAACTCTGATGAGCGACAATGGGCATGGATGGATGAAGGTTTAAACAGCTTTTTAGATGGTGTTGCTGGTCGCGAATGGGATCCAACCATTCCATGGGGTGTTGAACCACGCGATATTGTGAGTTATATGAAGTCTTCAACGCAAGTACCGATTATGACCCAGTCTGACAGCGTTTTAAAACTTGGTCCAAATGCTTACACTAAACCAGCAGCGGCTTTAAATATTCTACGTGAAACCATTCTAGGCCGTGAATTATTTGATTTCGCTTTTAAAGAATATGCAACTCGCTGGAAGTATAAGCGCCCTACTCCGTCAGACTTTTTCCGTACCATGGAAGAAGCTTCAGGTGTTGATTTAGATTGGTTCTGGAGAGGTTGGTTTTACAGCACAGATCACGTAGATATTTCTTTAGATAAAGTATCAAAGTTACGCTTAGATACCAAAAACCCCGACATAGACTTTGACCGTCAACGCCAAGAAGAACTAGACAAGCCATTGTCTAAAACTGACGAGCGTAACAAAGCTGAAGGTAAAGAGTTATGGGTTGATCGCTTTTCAGACATCACTGATTTTTATGACGAAAACGACCGTTTTACCGTGACAAATAAAGAGCGAAATAGCTATCAAAAATTCCTTAAGAAACTAGAACCTTGGGAACGTAAAACGCTAGATCGCGCGATTAAAGAAGACAAAAACTACTACGTGTTAGATTTCTCTAATAAAGGCGGTTTAGTAATGCCGATTATCTTAGAGCTAACATTTACTGATGGCAGTAAAGATACGCAATACATTCCTGCTGAAATCTGGCGTCGTACGCCTAAGGCTGTAAGTAAGTTGATTATTACTGACAAAGAAAAAGAGCTAGTCAGTGTAACGGTTGACCCTCGTTGGGAAACAGCAGATGTTGATGTGCATAACAACCACTACCCGCGTCAAATTATTCCGTCTCGTATCGAAGCATATAAGAAGAAGAAATCTACCAAAAAGGTTTCTCGAGATATCATGCAAGATATAAAAACAGAATTGAAGAAAGAAACTCAAGGTGACAATGAAGAATAGTACCCCCTTCATTGTTATGCTGATATTGGGGCTGCTTTTTGCAGCCCCATACTCTTTTGCACATCAGCAAAAGTCGGCAATCACTAGCGTTTCATTTAACCCAAGAACACATAATATTGAGATAATGCATCGTTTCAGAATTCATGACGCTGAGCATGCAGTTAAGTATATTTTTGGTAAAGACGCCGACATTATCGGCTCAACAAAAACACAACAGCAGTTTAGCAACTATGTAAACAAGCACTTTTCAATGTCTACGGCTGGTAGTGCTTTAGAGTTAACCGCTATTGGCTATGAAAACGATGGACAATTCTTTTGGGTATACCAAGAGGCCGTTGAGCCACCGACCCTGAAATCGCTAAGCATTCGTCACAATGCCCTTCAAGAAATATGGCCCAGCCAAGTTAATACGGTCAATATTGAAGGGAAAGGAAAACTACAAACAATGACTTTTGATGACTCAGTAGAGTTACTTGAAGTTACGTTCTAGAACACCTTTATCGATAACTTGTTTAATAGGCGTGTTTTAATGATTTACTAATGATCAAAACCACGCCTTTTATCAAGCTATTTTGAATAAATGACAAAAACGCTATATTTTCATTAAAGTTAAAACGACGTACCTTGCAAATGGTGCCGTGCAAATGAATTAGCTTGTTCAATAAAAATTTACCAACATTATTATCAACAGAGCAATCAATTTTACGCCAAGGCGCTGCATAATACCTCCTCAATTTTTGATGTATTTATATACCTATAAAAATACCACGTTCGATTAATTTTAAATTAAGATAATAGCTCGTAAAATATATGTGTTATCCGTATATTTCATATAAGCAACAATTAAATTTATTGGTTGAAAATGTCTTATAAAAAACGTGCGCTCTTAGTAGTAGCCACTATTGTGATTATTATCCTCATCTTCAGTCATATGCTCTATGGGTATTTTGAGCTTACTTTTGATAAGTTAGCAGCTGTTTATCAATCAAGCCCTCACTTAAGCTCACCTGTCACGCCTAATAAAAAAGAAAGCAACGATCACTCATTAACAAATATCGCAGCAGATCAAAACAGCCAATCATTTTCGGCCTCATCTAGTCCTCATAAAGCCAACAAGGTAACCGTAAATAGATGCCGAATTCCTGAGTTAGTTAACATTACTACACAGCGCCAAAAATATACCAAAAATGATGGTTCGATAGATTATCGTGTCAGCAAAAATTATTACCAATTAGAAACAAACTTAGGAAAGGGATATGAACCATTTTTAGAAGAATTAAACCTAAAGCTTAATGCTGCCTTTCAACATATTGAAAATCGACTAGACATACGGCTTAATAAAAAAATCAAATTACAGATTGTATTTCTAACTTCAAGAACAGAATTTGAAAATTATTTAAACGCCTTAGGAGCTCCACCTAGAGGATATCAAGGCATGTATCAAAGTTATAATAATTTAGCTGTTGTAGAGTTTGTAAACCATAAACAAGCGATAAATGCCGCTATACATGAAGCTATTCATGCTTTTAATTATGCCTATTTTGGTTATTCTTTACGATTTCTGAATGAAGGCATGGCGCAGTATCTTTCTGCTATTTCCAGCAATGGTTCAATAGCAACATTCAATTTTTCATGGTTAAAGCACCAACGCTACCCGCATCAAATATCAACATTGTTATTTTCTGAATTAGACTGGCATGGCAATAATAATCATGAGTTATACCAAAACAGCAATGCATTGTTTCATTTCTTAATGACAAATGCTCAAGGCCGAGCATTAGTTCAACAGATACTAAAACTCGAAATGAAAGAGCACTGTTCAGCGCTAACACAAGGCGTGATAGAGGAACTACTATTCGAACATTTTCCAAACCATCAACAAGAGTTTGATTATTGGTTTGAAAATAGTCTCAATAGTTTTTTAAGTGAAGAATAATGTTAAATATTCAATAACCGAAGACTTCTAGATCAACTAGATAATTATTTACTTTAGATCAGGTAACTAAGCTTCGATGGCGCTAATCATATACTAGAAATAGCAACTTACCACCCCTAATGCCCTTTCATAAAGAAACGTTTATCATGCATTTTTTATCGATAAACGATAAATAAATTGACCTAAAATCTTTATTGATTATAATTATTATCATTACTAAAAAAATTATAGCAATCAGAATGTCAGATAAATATAGTCAAAAAACACAAACAATACATAGAATTATACGACTTAGTAAAATTACTAAGTTGATGATCCTTATTGGTGGAGCAATTCATATTAGTGTTTTTCTATTTTTTGTTGGACTTAACTCCGATGCAGTGCAATCAAAACAAAGCTTCGGTGATAATAATGTCAATTTATCAGCCATTAGTGAGAAGTGGTCAAGCTATGCGAGTTCACTTGAAAGTTCTGGCCTAAATAGTTTCTGGATTTTAGGTACTGTTGATTTTATTGCCCAACTATTCGTCTTATTTTTTCTCTTCAAATTATTCTGTTTATATGAAAAAGGCGAAATATTTATGGCGCAAAGTTGTCGATATTTGCAACTCATAGGAATCACTTTGTTTTCATACGGTATCGTTATGATATTCCTGCCTTCTGCAGTTTCATTCATTATAAATTTATTATTTGAATTTCCTAAGCTTGAAGTAAATTATTACTTTGGTAGTGCCGAATTAACTCAATTAATTTGGGGTGCTGTAATTTTAGTGATCTCTTCAATTATGAAGGAGGCTTGTACCATGAAAGATGAACAAGGTTTAGTTATCTAATGGCAATAATTGTCAATCTGGATGTGATGTTAGCTCAACGAAAGTTGAAATTGAAAGATCTATCAAAACAGATAGATATCACGATACAGAATTTATCCGTACTTAAAAGTGGTAAAGCTAAAGCAATTCGATTTACCACCTTAGATGCTATATGCGAAGCACTCGATTGTTGTCCTGGCGATATTTTGCAATATCAAGCAGACAATAACACTGAAATGGAACAAGATTAGGCACAAATAAGGAAAATGACATGGAAAGTATAATGCTAACTATTACGTTATGTATTGTATCAGTTATGGTTTTTAGTTTTTTCAATCTGAAACGCTTTGAGAATACAGTAACGGAAACCTTTTTTAAAAGATCGGGTAATAAATTAACCCGAGAGCGTGAACAGGATTTAATACTGACCAAAGCTGCAATGGTTTTGATTTCAGAGCATTACTGTGACCCTCAATTTAACACAGAAAAACTTGCACTTATGCTGAATTCAAGCCCACGTAGTTTACAACGAAAATTTAAAGCAACATATCAATCATCGCCAAGTAAAGAAATAAAAAAATCACGCCTAAAACACTCAGTTACTGGACTGAATGCTAACCTCCAAATTAAAAGAGTTGGATTTGAGAGCGGTTTTTCATCGGCATCATATTTTTGTAAGTGCTTTAAAGAGTACTACGGGTGTACCCCTTCTGAGTACTTAGTTAAAAATAATAAAAATCCCCCCAAATCGACAACATTAATATAAACGCTATTGTCCCATTAAGGCTAAGTATAAAAACGCATTAAGTTTGATAGAAAATTTTCAACAACGTATTTATTTAACCGCAATCATCGTTAGGTATAGCTTGTTATTACGATAAATAAAGCGACCAAAGAAAACAAAGAATATGCTCAAGTAATACCACTTACCAAGGTGTTTTTTCTGCTTAAAAAAATCGGCTCTTATATATTAATAAGATTACCTCTAAAACTCACTGCTTATAAAATTCTGTCAAGAACCTAATTAAACCTCATTATAAATATGCACAGCAAGCACTTAATTACCTAGACATTAATTGAATAGAATATAAGTTTTTGAAAAAGAATTTCATTTCCTAAGTCTAAAAGTAAGGTCATTTCATCAGCTCAAATTAAATATGTAAAAAATATGATTGTAATTTTTTACATTCGAAAAATCCTTAGCGCTATTAAATAATATAGCTGCCTAACAAAGCTAATATTTTTCTGACTGTTACTTGTAATTTATCGCCAGACTCATTTTTTAAAGGGCTTGGCGTGTTTTTACTATTTTTTTTATTCTGTCGTGATGCAATCATAATTTGGTCGAGGCAATGACGTTTCGATGAACTTAAAATTATTATAAATTAAGGAAAGTCACATGAATAATGATAAAAATGAGCTAAACACTGAATATACTGTAGAAGCTTTAGAAGCACGTTTTGAAATGGAAGCAGTCGTTGATGATGGCGGCGCTGAAACAGATGGAAGCTGCGAATGTAAAGTTACTTGGTAACTTAAAGCGAGAGGGGTCGCCCCCTCTCAATTTTGTCTCTTACTGATTAACTTAATATGCCTATTCAACTTCATCAAAACATTGAAATTAGCGAATTTATTTTGACGACAACTTCATCGCCAGAAGAGAAAAACAATAAATTTCTCATCCAATGTGAACATCTTAACTTTGTGGTATCAGCACCTGTAAAATCATTAATTGAGAGTTTACTTACTTATCAAAATTCGAGTCAATCATTGGTTGAAAGTTATTTTATAAAAACTCGCTACAAGGCTACTGAAGAAGACATTATCGCGCTGGCTCATCAACACATTCCCAAAGAGCTTTTTGCAGATATGGAGCTTCCTCCGCAACGAAACCCTTTTATATTTAGTATGACTCTGTTACCTGAGCATATATTAAATTACTTATCTGTTTTATTGACCCCATTATTTAATAAGTGGCTAAGTGCAGCCCTCGCCCTTGTTTTTATCTGTGTTCACTTTTCGCTTTTCGCTAATATTAGCCATGCAGCAACACTCGGCATATCGATGTCAACCATCCCCATGTTTCTACTGGCAATGCTAATGAGTTACTTTATTCACGAACTTGGCCATATAACTGCTTGTAAACGCTTCAATTGTCCGCACGGCAGCATAGGTTTTGGTATATACATAGTGTTCCCTGTATTTTATGCTGACGTTTCTAAAGCATGGCGATTATCACAAAAACAGCGTGCTGTTGTTGATTTAGGTGGGATATATTTTCAATTAATACTGCTGATTGTTGTTGATTGCTACGCCTTTTTCTATGAAAGCCAGTTTGCTTATGTCTTATCTTGGACAATCACCCTAACAATGCTACATACCCTCAATCCCTTTTTTAAATTTGATGGTTATTGGTTGCTCAGTGACCTCAGTGGTATTACTAACCTTCATGACAAAATGCGCACAGCGCTAAATCGCATAAAACATAAAGTTTTCAAAGGTACACCACTGAACTTTAAAAATGACAAAACGCTATACTTGTTAGTACCTTATAGCTTAATGGCAATGTTATTTTTTACCTATATTGCAACCTTTCTAGGTAGTAAGCTTTGGCAAACGGGGCAAGAAATTGCTGCTGTGATCTCTTCTCTGCCCAATAGTAGTTTACTTAGCAATATTGACCTAATGCTAGAGCAAGGTACCTTACTTTCATTGCTAAAAGCCTTAATGTGGGCAGCGCTATTCACATTACTACTTTCTTTTTATTTAAAGCGTATTAAAAACTTATTAGTCAATAACAATGTAAAGGCGAGCAATAAATGAAATTTTTCTTATCTAAATTTTTAAATATGAATGAAGATTTTTTATTGTTGACGGAACAAAATAAACAGCTAGGAGTTTTTTGTGCCTCAAATGCCACAACAGTTAACGAAAAAAATAGCCCCCATCATTTAGCGGCAATGGAGAAAGTTGATAATAATATTTCAATGTATACCAGCGAAAAAACTTCTCAGTCGAATTATAAAAAACCTATACCTTTTGAACAAGCTAGTGTTATCAACGCTGCGTATGGTAGTGCCTTAATTGAGCTAATCGCAAAAATGTACTGTAACCCTTCACTTCATTTTTACTTGATTATGGATCAGATTGAAGTATTACCTTATTTAAAAAGGCTGATCTCGTTATCGCGTATTACTTTAATAAACCATCAAAAAGCATTAAATCCCTTGCCTGTACTATCTTCTGAAACACAAATATTTATCAGTGTTCCTGAGTTTCACCCGAAAAGCTTAACCAGTGAGTATAGAACGTATATTCATGGACAAGCCTGCATGTTCTCGACATATTCTTGGTTACTTAGTGCTAAAAAAAATCTTCCATCATACTTCCTCAATGTGGAACAAAATTTAGTCTTAGTAAAACACCCAAGTGATATGTACAAAGACTTGTCACTCAGTTATCAATCGCCAAATGGCAGCATATATAGCTGGAGTAGGCTAAACAATCATAAAGTAGAGCGATTAGAAAAAGTGTTTATTTCTCAAGTTAATCAATTAGAAGCGCTACTCAGGCATTTAAGGCCTAGGTTAGAATCTACTGATTTACAACCTACATTTGCAGCAATTAAGCACCAGAAAACAGTCGTACTACAAAGGAACAGATCATAATTATGTTACCGATTACACAGCGCCTCTCACAACACCTGAATGCTTTTACAAGGCTTGTTACTGATCAAGAAACTCGACAACAATTACAGCAATCTTTGCAACGCATTAATCCTAAGTTTAATCACTTAAAAATATATCAACACTTTCAATCAATGGCCCGAGTAGATGAACTAAATAACTTTTGTTTATCTAGTACTCGTGAAAATTTAAAGCGCTTCATTAGCGCTAAAGTTTGGGTAGACAAACCTAAATATTGGCATCAGGCGCATACCTTTGATGGGCCCGTTATTTTTGTTACACCACATTATGGACCTTTTGCTATTGGCTGCTTAAAGGCTGTGCTTGATATGGGTGAAAATAAAACTGTCAATGCCTTTTACGATCCTCCAGAAAAGAATCCAACCACAGCGGTTTATAAAGAGGTTTTAAGTAGTTTAGGTGACAAGTTCAATCCAATATTCAATGACAATCGGGGCTTAGTCAGGGCTTTAAAATGTCTTAAAAACAAACAGATATTAACAATGATGCCTGATGTATTTGACTTGTCTGGGCAGTCTATTTCAATTCCTTTTTTCGGTCACTTTACTACAGCAATGGCAGGTACAGCATTTTTAGCACTTAAAACTAATGCTCTGATCATGCAAGCGTATTGTGTACCTGATAACAATGGTGGTGTTAAATGCATTCTTCATAAACCATTTCAGTTTAAAAGCACAGATGATTTTGAACAAGACACCTACGACCTAACAAGTCATTTGTTTAAATCAATCGAACAGCAGTTAGCCCATGCACCACAACATTGGATTTACCTAAGACAATTAAATAACCGACTAGGCTTGCCGCTACCTGAGCAACCTAGTTTCTCTATGAGCAAACATAAAATACTTGCTCTAGCAAACAGCTTACAATTAGAGACCGCTTCAATTAAAAGTGCGTTGAATGTCGCGAATAGTCATGTTGATTTAAACAAGTCACAAAATAATTTTTAGTTTGAGAACTGCACTTGCACACTTTTAATTACACAGTATTCATTATCAAATATATAATTGATAATAGTTGGAGGTTTTATGTATAAGTATTTATCGGTATTGTTTTTAATGTTATTTATTAATCCGAGTTTCGCTGCAGAAAAACGTGATCTTGGTTTTAAGTTAGATGTAGTTGTTCAAGGCTTTTTCTCCCCTGAGGTGAAACAAGCCACCGTGAAGTCGGTAAGAAGTGGTACATTAGCCGAATCTGAAGGCGTGAAAGCGGGAGACCAATTACTCGCTATAAATGGTTGCGAAATACCAAGCTGTCCGGCAAGCACAGCAAAAGCACATATATCTCAACCTATAGGCACCATGGTAAACTTTCAATTTAAAAAAGAAAATGGACAGCAATACTCAGTAGACATTCAGTTAATGTAACCTCCATAGTTTGCATTCGGTTCTTTGTTAAACTTTGCCATAAATAGATACTCGACAAACGCTATTTAGTTTTTAATTTTATGCTCAATAGCGCCTCTTTAATTATTAGTGCGCTATCAACAAGTCATTATTAGGTTAGTAGTAACACCCCTCTTTGCTCCCTAAAAATCAGCATATAATCTAACTTATTGAATTTAAATGAAACCATCTTTTCATGTGTTCAAAATATAATGATCTTGCCGTGTATTTACCACGATTATAGGTTACGTCAAATTGAAATACATAAACAGCCTATGCTACTGTCAGGTTACTACATCTAAACAAGGATTTATTTTGAGTAGCCAATCGTTATTTATTAATGCGCGACGGACTTCTGCGCAATCTATTTTCATTCTTACTTTGTTGTTGCTCGTTGGCATTCAAGCACCAGCTTACTCACAAGTGCTACATTCACAAAAATTAGTGGGTAATTGGGCACTTCCTAAAAGTAATCTGGGTAGGATAGAGTTAACTTTATGGCACGATACAAGGTGGTCTCAAGATTTTCGCAGTGTAGGTGTGTTGCAGGGCGTGATATCGTTTGCTAAGCAACCGCAATGCAATACTAATGTGGCATTTCCTTTACGCCAAAACGATTTGTGGGTGGCAAGACAAGTAGGTGAAAAGAAAGACATTGATAGTCGCAATAGAGCTTTTAAGTTAATGATTCCAAAAAGTGTTGGAAGGTATAGGAAAAATAATGAGGATCATGCGCAAGCTAAAAAATGCAAAAGGATATGGGAATTTCTCCATTTAAAATCTTTTGTTGCTCCCGTTAAAATGACCGGCAATATGTCTATTATTATGGGATTTAAACTTGTAGAGCTCACTAGAGTGAAACCCAGTGATGCGCAAAATCAGATGATTAAAGAATATTCAGGCGGTAAACCCACTGCTGTTGAACTTGCCATTATACAAAAACCTCAGAATGTGACGGCCGATACTTTAACGAAAGTGCCAGCAACTTGCGCAATGTATTTTGGTGAGTTAGCCGATATCAAAGTTCAAATTAAAAAGGTATTCCCTTTTGATCTCTTGCATATAGAGTCTTCGCCGCAGCAAGATATTCTCGTAGGGACCAAAAGAGGAAGAAGTGGACGAGGGCCAACGGAATATCGTCAGCCTTTGCCATCTAATGTCAATATTAAGAATTTACAATATGACATCTATAAGTATGGCAATATCTATGAGCATCCAGACAAAACAGATTGTGAAACTATTAAAAATGCTTTTATGTTAACTGGCTTGATTAGTGATAAAAAAGTCGATTTATCGCAACTTGTTGTCAATTTACCCTCTCAAATTGATAAAGAACAAAAACTTAAGGATTTAACTCGCTTTTACTTAGTCGACTCAAGTGGCGTAGATCAAATACCTTCCAACGGCACTGACTTTAACCAATCAGTTGCCATTAGAGTGTATGGTAAAACTAACGCTTACAACCCTAGTGACAGAACACGATATACTATATGGGACAGCAAGCAACAAAAGTTGTTAATCAGAAATACCATGAAAAATACCGAAACCGGCAATATTATGCGTGATATTGAAGGTGGCGCGACAAATACTACTTTTAAGTTCAGTAAAAATACCAGCCAGCAACACTCTCATCCTGTATGGCAGTCTAGTCGGTACCAGGTAATTGATAAGTCGGGTAATACACAGCCTAATCAAGCCCTTTGTATTGAATGGGTCGCTGGTAAAAATGACGCCACTGAAAAGTGCTTACGTAAATCTCCCCTCGCTGCAAATAAAATGCGAATGATGTATTTAACACAAAGTGAAAAAGTCGCCATAGCGCTTTTTAACGAATTGGCGCCCCAGACAACCATAAATGCAAACCAATTAACTAAACGCTGCGAAAACAAGGAACTATGTAATTTACCGGGTGGCGAGTATTTAGATGCAATGCTACGTACTGACACCGCCACGATAAGTAAATTAGATGCACAGTATTTAGGAAAACTTCAAACGTTCATGAATAACAACCCTCTTAAAGAGCTAGTTGAAGCTACAGGAGGAAAAATGAATATGAATATGAGTATGTCGAATGCCGCGATAAAAGAATATTTATTCAATTACCAGAATAACGATAGAGAGTGTATGGCTGGAACTTCAACTTATACTGCCCATGGAAGTTCTGACACGGTACTTGAAGTTGATAGTTTTGGAAATTCAAGAGTCATTGCAGAAGGTCGTAATTACACTGAGCACTTCAAAATTCCTAGCGATTTACTTGGTTTGTGTCAGGAAGTTTGTGAAGTCCGTGCTATGTCGCATGCCTTCTTTAATGAACATGAAGTGGTGCGAGGCGTGCGTAAAATGCAGGAAACCTTTAAATGTGATTCGGCACTCATTAAGCAATTTGAAAAAAGTATGGGGCAGCTCAGATCAATAAGGAACCAAGGACCAATACTACAAAGAAATACTGTATGATTTTGCGAATACTTACCCTGATTATAAACCTCAACATACAGCTTGATGATACATATTCAAACTGACTAAGAGGTGATTTTGTCGTACAGCTTACCAATAAATTTGGCGATAGCTCACTGTTATGTCGAAAAATAAAATCTGTAAAGTGGGATACCCCACTTTACTCCTCTAAACGTTAACTAAAATTTAAACTTGCCCTTTTTCTATCAAGCATTCCACTATAGCGTGTTAAAATAAGGGCCACTAAAACAACAATAGCGCCTACCCAAGGTGTGTACATT
>NZ_BAAJLU010000015.1:0-104370 GCF_057550865.1 Colwellia sp. NW0002-52-1
GGCAGCAATATTAAAGTTACCTACACTGTCTTGCGCCACATTAATTCCCACATTCAAGGTCACTAAACCCTCAGCCGATGGCGTGATCAAAGCGGTATACGTGCTACTGTTCACCGAAGCAAAAGCGCTCGCTGTCGCATTAATGAGCGAGATATCGCCCACTTCAAAACCAGTGACCGCTTCACTAAAAGCAAACGTGGCGGTAAATGCCGTGTTTGAATTTTCCGGGACATTTTGAATCGTTACCGTTGGCAAAGTTGCAATATAATTACTACTAACCTGAGCTGCAGCCGTATTTTGGTTGCCTGCAATGTCTTGAGCAACATTGGCATTAACATCTATAGTTACAGTCCCTCCAATACTCGGCGAAATTAAGGCCGAATAGGTGCTGCTATTAATCACTGAAAAATTGCTTGCAGCACCATTGCTAATAGCGATATCTGACACTGTAAAATCAATTACCGCTTCACTAAAAGAAAACGTTGCTGTAAATGGGGCCGAGCTTACAGCCAGAACATTTTGAATGACGACAGAAGGACGGCTAGTATCATATTGACTGTTCACTTGGGTCGCAGCCGTATTTAAGTTACCAGCGCTGTCTTGCGCAACACCTACATCAACATCTAAGGCGACTAAACCATCGGTTAACGGTGTGATCAAAGCGCTATAAGTACTACTATTTACAGTAGTAAAGTTGCTTGCTGTGGCATTTATTAGCGTGATATCACCATTACTAAACCCTGTTACGGCTTCGCTAAAAGCAAAAGTCGCCGTAAAAGCCATATTGGAATTAGCTGGCACACTTTGAATAGCAACTGACGGTGGAACCGTATCATATTGATTAGTCACTTGAGTAGCAGCAGTGTTTAAATTTCCTGAGCCATCTTGTGCAACATTAGCAAACACATCTACCGTTACCACTCCATTGGCTGACGGTGTTATATCAGCCGTATAAGTACTGCCATTAATGGTAAGAAAATTACTCGCAATACCATTATCTACACTAATATCATTAAGTATAAATCCTGTGACATTGCTGCTAAAAACAAACGTTGCGGTAAAAGCACTGTTAGAAGTAACGGGCACACCTTGGATAACCACAGAAGGACGAGTCGCCTCATAGGTACTGGTTGCTTGAGTCGCTGCAGTATTCAAGTTACCTGCAATGTCCTGTGCTAAATTAGCATTCACATCTAAAGTAACAGCACCATCGGATATAGGCGAAATTAATGCCGTATAAGTACTGCTTGTAATGGAAGTAAAATCACTCACACTGCCATTAGAAACGATTATATCGCCAATGGTAAAATTATTTACCGGCTCGCTAAACAAAAAAGTAGCAGTAAAAGCAGCACTGCTATTGCTTGGAACATTTTGAATTTGAATTGAAGGCCGAGTTAAATCAATGGTTAACTCGGCATTACTCTGGTCTACAATACTATCTATGCCATCAGTCACGGTGGCTATCACATTGTAAGTCCCTTCAGACAGAGAATCTCCAGGAGGTACAGTTAACGACCATTGATTATTTGTGACTACAAAATCGATACCTTCTTGATAAGTAATATTGTTTAATTCAATAGTTAATAGCTCAGAGTCCTCTGTCGAGCGATACGCTAAACCACTCAGTAGCGGTGAAGAGTCAGCAGTATTTAAACTATCAATTGTTGGTATACAGCTATCGCCATTTATGGCAAATACTTTTTCAGTAGCATTGCCAATACTAACTCCTAACGCACTCAAAACAGGATCAGCAAGATTCGTTAATATGCTACTGATAACAGGTGATAAAATATCATCTAAGACGAGGCTTTTAACTAAATTTAATAATAAAGTAGGATCAACTAAAATCGGACCAACTGTAAGTGACAGCTCAGTATTACTTATTAAAGAAGTCAGCAGTGTATTGATAATGCTAGCACCTGCTGTAGTCGTTTGGCTTTCAGGAAATGGAGCCATAAAATTAAGACTTTCTAAACTACCATTCGCATTAGCATTTGCGCGTGCTTGCAACGCAATAGTTTCACTACTGCCAATAACACTAATATCAATACTGCCTATCGTTACCGGCGACACTTCTGTTGCATAATCAATATTACTGTTTAATGTTCTATCATTAAAATTAGCGGCACTAATTTGGCCCAAATATAAGCTTGCAACTCCTGGTGTTACATTGAGTCGCAGGGTTTGAGATAAATACGAAAGCTGATCTACCGTACCATTTGCTCTTGCAACATCAGCATAAATTTCAAAGTCTGTAAGCGTTACCGCAACACTTGCCACGCCGAGCGATAAAGGTGCTGCAGCTACATCAACTAGGTCTGCTAATATTCTTAACCGAATAGACGAAGTAGTAAAAGCCGTACCCACTGGGCCACTAACCAATTTAGGCCCTTCAACAGCAATTAAAGCGGCCGATATGTCTCCAAGTGAAACAGACAACGGGCCAACAGTGCCATCGAGTCCGAGGCTAGATAAATTTAAAGAAATGTTTTGAGCACTAATAGCATTTTGATGGTTAAATGCTTGTACTATCAACATGTGAAAGTCTAGCAAATTAACGGTAGTAGATAATACGGCGCTATCTTCTGCGTTTAAATCTATAACATCAGAAAATGAAAAAGTACCAACGGGCGCCTGAACTTTAATCGAATTTAGGGTTGCAATGGCGAGTGTATTACCGCCTTGGACTTGTAATACCGTTATGGCGGCATCAATGGCTTGCACTAAAGTTATGTTTGCAGCAACAGCATCAGATTTATTTGCAACACTAAGGTCAACCGCCAAAGTGTCTAGGTAACTTTCTAACTCTATACCTGCCGCTAATAAAGCGCTATATTCGGTGTCAGCAACAGAGAGTTTTACATTAAGACCCAGTAGCCCACCGGTAATAAAATTAATTAACTCTGCATCTGCGCTATTAATTGTCGCTACACCACTGCTCGCAACAAAGACAGCTTCACATGTTTCTACTGCTTTCACATTGAATGATGTAACAAGCATTTGAAAAATAACAAGCAAACGAAATGCACTAAAAATCTTTTTTAAATAAACATCCATATTTATTGACCACCAGCATTTTGAAAAATCTATAACACATCAAAAATTGTTCAACGTATTAATAAAGACTAGGTCATTAATTTGAAAAGTAAAAAAATAAATGCAAATATTTAAAAATAAATTTTTAGCTTACTCGCTAACGGGTTATGTGGATTTTCGAAAGGATAAACTTTAGAAAGAAGTTATTTAATTTTTAGAGATGACTAACTAAAAAAACGGTTTATTTAAATAACCTAAACTCTGGATAAATGAGTGCTTGATACTCAAGTGAATCAAAAGCGTAGGTGTTAAAGTAAATACTATAGCCAAGTGTACATCACGAATTTACACCATCAAAGCTTCATTTTATGCCATTATCTGCGTTAAAAGGGAGGGTTGAGCAAGTGCTGCTTATCCAGAGTTCAGGTTAAATATTAATACCAAGCGAAACAGTTTATTGATCACTTTAAAATATTCCACAATCAAATTTATATTTTTTTATTCAGTCACATAGGTTAGTTGTTATGGCTAGACATGCCTCTACTCTGCTCTGCTAACTTACACTTTGAAGGTGTTACATAGTAGAGTTAAGTTCAGTTAACTTGGATTATCAGCATTACTTAAACCAAACTTTGCCGCCAATAAATTTATAAGCTGGCAGCCCCCGAATTAAGCTTTCGCGAGCAAACGATTTTTGACATTTAGGGCAAACACATGGCTCTAAAGTATGGTCTTGACTAATTCGTTCTTTAAAACATTTTACTAATGCCCCTTTGCCGCCTTTACGGTATTTAAATAACAAGCAATTGCATGCTACACAAAAAATATCAACGGTTTTTGTCGGACCTTTCTTATTTGGTTTCGCCATAAATTGATGTGCTGCTTCTGTTTTAATTTAGTGATTAACTTGATCAAGATAAAATGCATGATTTTACCTTATTTTACTCACTTAAAGATCATCGAATTTACACTCGTAGTTTAGATTATTTACTAGATGTAAACTTTAAGTACTTTAACGCTGTAAGTAGCGCAATAACAGCTCAGCTATTTTATTACATTAACCTGAACGCTAATACCGTTATTTAAGCTATTTCACACATCCCATAAAACTGGCTATTTATCGGTAACAGCTTGCTCAGAAATAAAATAAGCGCTAGCGTTAAGCTATTAAGTTTAGTTACTCTCTAAGTAACATTTTATTTTATATAGGGAAAGCCATGAAGATCAGTAAAAGAAATTTTTTAAAAGCTAGTAGCGCAAGCGTTGCTACTATGGCATTAGCCAGTCAAACACTCACTTCAGCAAGCTTAGCTGCCCCTTTAGCAGGCAAATCTACTGTAAATAAATCACAGTCGTCGACGCTTAAATCTATCACTACCGATATTAAAGGCATTAGCCCTGCAGAACGACTTAAACGAATTAGTCAGGCGCAAAAGTTAATGCAAGCATTAGATATTTCAGCATTGGTGCTTGAGCCTGGTGCTGCCATGGATTATTTTTCAGGCATACAATGGTGGCGAAGCGAACGCTTAACCGCTGTAATTATTCCACGCGAAGGTAAAGTATCGGTTGTATGTCCTTTTTTCGAAGAGCCTAGCGTTCGTGAAAGTTTAGCTATAGGCGATGACATTCGCGTTTGGCAAGAGCACGAAAGCCCTTTCACATTAATTACAAACATTTTAAAAGACTCAGGACTAAACAAAGGCAAAGTCGCTTTTGAAAACTCGGTTCGATACTTTGTTCTAAGCGGCGTAATGTCAGCACTGCCAAACATGCAACATGTGAGTGCTGAACCAGTAACGCGTGGTTGTCGCATGTATAAAAGTCAGCACGAGCTTGAATTAATGCATAAAGCAAACGAAGTTACTTTACTTGCCTACGCCGATGTTTTTTCAAAACTACAAGCGGGTATGAGCCAAAGCGACGTAAAAGCATTAATGCAAACGGCTCAAACGCAATTGGGCGGCAAAGGTGCTTGGAATATGGCATTGTTTAATCAAGCAAGTGCTTACCCACACGGTACTAAACAAAAACAAACACTTACCGAAGGCTCAATCGTGTTAATGGATTGTGGCTGTAATGTTCACGGCTACCAATCAGATATTAGCCGCACTTTTGTCTTTGGTGAGCCAACTAAGCGTCAACACGATGTTTGGCAAACCGTAAGAGAAGGGCAAAACATAGCTTTTGAACAAGCAAAAATTGGCACTCAGGCAGGTTTAGTTGATGACGCTGTACGTAAATTTTATCAAACAAAAGGCTTTGGTCCTGGCTATAAATTACCGGGTTTATCACACAGAACCGGACACGGTATTGGCATGGAAGGTCATGAAAGTGTTAACTTTGTTCATGGTGAAACGACGCTTTTAAAACCTGGCATGTGCTTCTCAAATGAACCAGGTATATATATTCAAGGTGAGTTTGGCGTGCGGCTTGAAGACTGTATTTATATGACCAACAATGGCCCGCAATGGTTTACTATTCCACCAGAATCGCTTGATGACCCAATAGGAAAGCTTGAAAAAATATAAACACTTTAATTTTTAAAGTACTTATCCACCCATATAATGATTTTAGTATCGATTCAATTATGTGGGTGCTCTATTTTATAGCGATAAAGAAGAGAGCGTATTTTTTTATTTTACTGCACAAGTCTATGAAGTATCATGCTTACTTGAATCGCCAAAAATATACTGCCTTGTTATTCAACTACATTAACTAATTAAATGGTTAACGTTAAAACCATGAAAGAGAGCACCCACATGAAAAGCCAAAGTAACGGATTTACGCTTATCGAGCTTGTAGTCGTTATCGTAATATTGGGCATACTAGCAGCAACTGCAGCACCTAAATTTATAGATCTCAGTACTGATGCACGTATAGCGACACTCGACTCTTTAGAAGGGGCAATGCGCTCAGCGACTAAATTAGTAAATATGAAAGCAAGAGTAGAAAGTAAAACTGACTGTGCTACTGATCCTACTATCGCAATAGGTAGTGATGTGATCACATTGCGTTGTGGGTATCCCTGCCCTCACCCTAATGGTATAGCTAAAGCAGTAGAAACTAGCGCTAATTTTTCTTGGGTTGGTGGTAATTGTAGTGGCCAGTTAGGCGCAATTGACGTGCGAGCACTCGATGCACCAGACCCAGCAAACTGTAAAGTTCGTTATATTTCAGCAAGATCAACCCGCGCACCAACCTTTACACAAACGATTACTGGTTGCTAATAGGCCTTATGTAACGGCTCTTTTATATTTAGCTGTATCAAGTTTACTTTAGCGCCAAACAACTGAAAAACTCAAGATGCATAGCTAGCTGATTCATACAGCAAGCTATGCACATACGAGCTAATAAAAGAGTCGAAAGACCGATGATGTTGTCATATCTGTTTATGTGTAGAAACTAAATCCAACGCAGATCACTACAGGCGGCTTGTGGTTTCTTAATGATTAATATTTATTAGCTTTGCAATAAAGTAAAAACAGTTGCTTTCTCGCTTACCTTAAGGGCAATATAAAAGAAAAATTCACAAGGAGTTAACAGTGAAACAAACTAAAATAACCTTCAGTATTTTTTCTTGCCTACTATTTTTTATCTCGTTTTCACTTTTTGCGAAGGACACTATACCAGAGCCTTTATCACCATGGGTGCCATGGGTAATGAAAGGTAGCGAACAATTATCATGTCCCTTCATTAACAACTCTCAGTATTCAGACAAACAAAATCATATTTGTGCTTGGCCTAGTACGTTAGAGTTAAATGTTAAAGAGCGCTCAGCAAACTTTACACAATCATGGCAGGTATTAACTAAAAGTATTATCACTTTACCGGGAAATGAGAAGAACTGGCCGTTACTTGTAAGCGTTAATAAAAAATATGTCCCCGTTTTTAATCATAAAGATAAACCTGCTATTGAATTAGTGAAGGGTTCATATTTGATAGAAGGTAAATTTGAATGGTTAAAAATCCCAGAAAGCATCTCTATTCCTCCGCAATATGCATTTGTAAAAATGACCATTAATAACCAAACAATTGAATTTCCTAAAATAGAAACTAACGACTTATGGCTACAAAAATTTGAAGTCAACCAAGAAAAACAAGACTCCATTGATATTTCGGTTGCTCGACGCATAACCGATGGTGCTTACATAAAGCTTGATACTTTCATCAGTATCAATGTGTCAGGGAAAATGAGAGAAGTAAAATTAGGGAAGGTTTTACCAAAAGGTTTTGAACTCATTGGAATTGACTCTGAAATTTCATCTTTTCTAGATGGTGATGGAATATTACACGCGAAATTAAAACCAGGAAGCTGGGAAATTAAAGTTCATGCCTATGCGCAAGCCACGTTATTATCTTGGAGTCGGCCTGAAAAATCTCATTATTGGCCAAAGGAAGAAATTTGGGTTTTTGAAGGACATGAAAATTTGCGCTTGGGTAAAATTAATGGCGCAAAAATGGTGGATAGTAGTCAAGCAGATATGCCTAGCACATGGTATGAGTTACCTAGCTATTTAGTTAATACCGATGATTCGCTAAGTTATGCTATTCAACATAGAGGCAAGCCCTTACATTTAGAAAATCAATTAAAATTGAACCGTACCTTATGGCTTTCATTTGATAATTCATCTTTCACTTTTAACGATCATATTGCTGGTGCAATGATAAGTGATTGGCGTTTAAGTATGAAATCACCGTACTTATTAGAGTCAGCAGAAGACCAAGATGGTTCAGTATTAATTACTACAACAGCAGAAGATGAGAGAGGCGTTGAAAATCGTTATCCTCAGGTGAACGTTCAAGCCAGAGGAATTATCAATGCTGAAAAACAATTACCCGTAACAGGCTGGGATAGCGACTTTGAAAGTGTATCTGTGCAACTAAATCTTCCTCCGGGTAATAAATTGTTTGCGGTATTCGGTGCCGACAGAGTATCGAACAGTTGGTGGTCAAGTTGGACAATTTGGGCAAGCTTTATTGTTTTATTGTCTTCTTTAATGGCAAGTCGCTTGATTAATATTACCGCGGGTATTGCCACTGCGCTCATGCTGCTGGTTATTTACCAAGAGACTAGTGCTCCTGTAATAGTGATAATTAATTTACTATTGGCCATAGCTATCAAAAAACATCAGCCGTTTGAACGGATGAGAGCATTAGTTAAAGTCTATTGGGGAGCAAGCATTACAGTTGCTATTGGCGCAATATTATTATTTTCTGCGACACAATTACGTACCGTAATACACCCTCAACTGGAATCACGATCGTCATCTGTCGAAAGTTTTAGTAATCAATCTAGAATGAGCCAAAATATTGTGACAGAGGTCGGCGCTATGCGTAAAGAAATCGCCTCTTATTCCAGTATGCAAGACGAAGAAGTTGAAAGAATACAAGTTACAGGAAGTCGATTAAAAAACGCCAACTCTATCATGGAGCGCTATCAATCTGATGCGGTAATGCAAGCAGGGTCTGGTATTCCTAACTGGCAATGGAAGAGTTATCAAATTCAATGGAATAGCCCTGTTGCTAAAGATCAAGTATTCGATGTTATTGTATTATCGAAAACCAGCTATCGATTAATTAAAATATTGGGCATATTTTTGACCATACTATGGCTATTTTTAATATTAAAAGATGTCATTAAATACGCCTATACAAAAATTCAACCTAAAGCGGTCGCAACTGCATTGGCATTATTTATTTTAATACCTAGTTACGCTCCGAATGCCGAAGCAGCAGACTTTCCAAACAAACACTTGCTAGACGAACTAAAAGTAAGCGTAACTGAAGCGCCTTTGTGTGCTCCTGACTGTGTTGCTATCAATGACTTACGCGTTAGTATCGATGCAAAGTATTTAACCTTAGTGATGTCTGTTCATGCCAATGCAGATACCGCGTTGGCTATACCAAAATCTGAATTTTGGCGACCAGAAAACCTATCGCTTGGTGAAAATGTAAATAAAAAGCCAATAGGGAGTTTATTTAAACAGAAAGGTTGGGTATATATTCCAGTTTCCAAAGGGATATCTAAGATCACTTTATTGGGTCGGGTAGCACCTGTTGATGTATTTCAACTAGAGTTCAGAGACAAACCTAAGCACGTAAAAATATTAACGACAGATGCTTGGGAAGTTATAGGTAGCCAAGGTAACAGCTTAAATGGCAATGCTTTAGAGTTTTTGGCAACGCTGAAAAAGCAAAAAGGTACCGAACAGCTATCTACTCGCAGTAAAACACAGCCATTTGTTAAAGTAACAAGAGAATTGTCTATAGATCAATTATGGACTATCCGTACCAAAGTTGAGCGTATAGCGCCTAGTAGCGGCTCTATTAATATAAAAGTTCCTACTTTATCCGGTGAAAATATTACCAGTGCGGGTATTTTTGTCGAAAATGAACAAGTTGAAGTAACAATTCCAGCGGGTGAAAACTTATTTACATGGGGATCAACTATTGATCGACAAGCAGTATTAAAGTTACATGCAAAGCCTGATCAGCCACTCATTGAACAATGGCGAGTAATTGTTAGTCCGGCATGGCATGCAAATCTTAGCGGATTACCGATTATATTAGAGGAACAAAATAATAATGATTATTTTATTTCTTCATTCTACCCATACCCTGGAGAAAGTTTAGCGTTAACGGTTACTAGACCACATGCAGTTAAAGGTCATGTTTTAGCAATTGATTCTGTTAATTACACCATTGAACAAGGCACACGAACTTCAAAATTAAACTTAACTTTTGATTATCGCAGTACTCGTGGTGGGGAGCATGTCATAGATCTTCCTGTAAATTATCAATTAAAAGAAATCAGAACAGATAACAAGCTGATTAACCTACAATTAGAAGACGGAAAGTTAGCAATTCCTGTTCTGCCTGGTAATCATAATGTGAACATATTGATGCGTGCGAGTGTTTCAGAGCAATTATTATTGTCAGCGCCTGAAATAAACTTAAATGCGCCCGTAAGTAATATCACTAGCATTATTGATTTGAATAGTCAGCGTTGGATATTGTGGGCAAAAGGCCCTCTACTTGGGCCAGCAATACTTTACTGGGGAGAGTTATTAGCTTTTATTTTATTGGCTTTATTAGTATCAAGAGTGAAGTTTTCTCCTTTGAACACAATAAGTTGGATTGTCTTAGGCGTTGGATTAAGTTTAAGTAATTGGGGAGTATTAATGCTAATAGCTCTTTGGTTTGCATCGATAACTGCCAGTGGATATCGCTCAAAAGACATGAGCCAATTATCATACAACACATCGCAATTGTTATTATATGCATTATCCGTTGTGGCAATTTTCTCGCTACTGTCAGTTGTGCCAGTAAGTTTATTGAGCTCACCGAGTATGGGTGTCGAAGGTAACTATTCATATGGTAATCATCTGCAATGGTTTTCAGACAAAACTAATGGCTTGCTACCACAAGTATCTGTTTTAAGTATTTCAACAATATTCTATAAAGGCATCATGTTGGTTTGGGTAATTTGGCTAAGTTTCGCCTTTTTAGGCTGGATAAAATGGGCATGGAAAGCGCTTGGAAAACTAGGCTACTGGCGAAGTGAATCTGACAATAAATCAGAAGACTCCTAGCGTTTTAGATTTAAGTTAATTAGAAACATAACAAAGTGCTACAATTGAGTAGCGCTGAAAGTTAAGAAGCCTGTAACAACGTTGGTTACAGGCTTCTTAACTTTTCTAAAAAATTTTTGTGGGTAAGGCATTATGAAAATTATCATGTCGATATTGATATGCAATGCAAGAAATTTAAACATTATTATAAAAGACTCTAATTAGCTTTTGGCATGCTCAGTAACAATTCTTATACAATTCTCTCGTAGTTTACCTTTGCAACCGACCAAACGGTCGGTTAGAATAGAGTTATTATTCTACTAAAGTGTTTTTAGGTAATCTCATGAGAGACTCAGAGCAAACTCGTCTTAAAATATTAGAAGTTAGTGCTGATGAAATCCATAAAAAAGGTTTTACGGCTACGAGCCTATCTTGTATTTTAGCGCGCTGTGAAATTTCAAAAGGCGCTTTATATCATCATTTTGCTAATAAAATGGAGCTTGGGTACGCGGTATTTGAAGAAGTTTACGCGCCAGCTTTTATTGCGCTTTGGCAACCTACCGTAGAAGCTGAAGATCCGATAGAAGGCTTGTGCGAGTTTTTCAGTGAAATGTCTAATACCATGAGTTGCGACGAACTTGTATGCGGCTGCCCTTTAAACAACCTCTGCCAAGAGATGTCGGGTGTGGATGAAGGTTTTAGAATTAGAATATTAGCAATGCAACAACAACTAAATTTATTAATTTCTACAAATTTAGCCCGCGTTAGCCAACAATTACAACCTGATCTTGATTTTAGCCAAGTTGCCTATTTTATTGTTTCAACATTTCATGGCTCTTCAAGTTTAAGTAAAAGCTCATTAAACAAAGAGTTATTTGATAAAGTGATTAAAGAGCTTTGCCGTTACATACGTCAGCTAAAACGATAGTGGAAAAAAATTTCATTTAAAGATAACAATTCTTAACACTTTATCGACTAGCTTACACCTAAATGCTATTTACAGACCGCGCGGTCGGTATGTATAATGGCGACAATTCTGAATCACTTTACATTAACTGTATTTCCAAGGACCAACATGAAAAAGCTCTTACTACTGATTGTATTGCTCACTAATTTTTTACAAGTCAGTATCGCAGCTGAAGCGACTACACAGGCTTCACCTTATCAAGTAATCGAAGTAACAGGTAACAAGCTGTTTTCTAAAATTGCTGATAAACAAGATGCTTTAAAAAAATTCCCTGATTTAATGCGAGATATTGTTGAAGAAGAATTGATGCCATCGGTAGATTACCAATATGCGTCGTTTAAAATTTTAGGCAAGCACTTAAGAAATACCACTAAAGAGCAACGCGTAAACTTTATTACCGCTATGCGTTCATATTTAGTACGTACTTACGCCAATGCCCTAATGCAATACAGTGATCAAAAAGTATTATTTGAGCCAGAAGGCAAGTTAAAAGATAACGCTAAGTCTGCTTCAGTTGATGTTAAAATTATTGATACTGGTAAGCCAGATATCCATATTACGTTTCAAATGCGCAAAGACTCTCAAACCCAAGAATGGAAAGCCTACGACATGATTGTTGAAGGTATATCTTTAATTAGTAGCAAACAGTCTGAATTAAACCGCAGAATATCAGACTTAGGTTTAGACCAAGTTACCTTAGAGCTTGCTTCAATTACCAGTTAGTAACAAAAAACACATTAAAAAGCCCGTATAACATAATTGTTATACGGGCTTTTTTGTCACTTGCTTTTTAGTTACCAGCTTGGCTGAATTATTCTTCAGCAGAGCTAATGGTTATTTCACTGACTTTATTGGCTTCAATATCAGCTTCAGTAAAGCGTAAAGGTCTAAGCTGCGGCTGTTGTGAATATAGTAGGCTTTGATCTAAGTTATGATCACTGCCATATTCTGATGATTGTGAATAACTTAATAACCCTCTTGCTACTGGGCCTTCTTCAGTAAAGTTAACCACAGTCATCCAACTGCTACCGTAATTAATATGATAACCGCCACCTTCTGCACTTAAAATAGAGTCGCTATTTTGCGCGGGATACACATGACGAGGCACTAAAGATCCATCGTTACCTGGGCGCGTACTAAACACATTAAAACCCCCTTCTATATTATGTGAGCCAGCCCAAGGTATTTTCACGCCAGTTGCAGTGCCATCAGGTAAACTGCGCTCAACAAATTGCACCGTTCCTAAGCTTGCGTCTAACGCTAAACCTGCAGACTCTACATTAAGAATAGCTTGTGCAAACTGTTGCAAAGTTACGCTGTTGTTTACTATGCCATTAGGTGTTGTAGTAACTTGCTCTAGTGAAAAGCTGTTTACCCATTGCGGATTTTTATCGAATTGAAAAGCAAACTCTCTGAATAAATGTGCAGAGCTGCTGTCTTTATTCATTCGACCATCCCACAAGGCTAAGGCCGAACAACCAGCACTAATATCGACACTTTGTGTACCCACCATAACCGCAGTGTTTCCTTGCGCTTGGCAAATAGTTAACAGTTCTGTGAGTATATTTTCAGCTAGGTAATTACGGTTATTGAATAACGCTTGTTCAACCTCTACAGGGTTAAATAAACCATCACTGCCAGCGCTATCGTCTATTAACTTATGTGCCAAACGTGAGCGCAGTGACTGCTGATTATCAACTTTGCCATATAACGGCGATACTCCAGTGATTGGCGAGTTGAGATTAGTTAGCCAAAAGCTGTCATTTGAGTTTTGAACGTAATCAGTGCCTGAGTATTTGGGAGCGTTTTCATAAGGTACTGCTCGGTCAAAATCAAAGGCAGATAAAAACCCAGGTAAAATCGTAAAGCCAGCAACTTGTTTAACACCAATGAGTAATGGATTAGTCGTTAATTCATTAATCGCCGTGTCGGTTAAGTGAGGTACTGTAGAGTCGTCAATGTAAAAAACGTTACCTTCACTGTCAGCCGACATTGTATTGTTGAATATAACGCCGTCGAAGTCTTTAAAAGCTTGTTTAAATTCGTCGATATTGCCAGCTAAATTCATAGCAAGCCAATGGTCAATAATATCCACATTACCTAAGTTTGCATCTTTAATAGCAAAGGCACTGCCACCTGGGCCCCATTCAAAATTTCCGGGTACCACCACCATTGGGCCATGGTGAGTGCTATAAGTCATTTTAGCGAGTTTAATTGTTTGGCCTGGCGCTACCGCTACATCGATAACAATTTCTTTGCCGGTAATTAACCTATTTGTGCCGTCAATAACTTGCGACATTTGCGCAGGATCATCAGGGTTTAAGGTTAATTGATATATGACAAAATGTTCGGCAGTTGAAAAAGTATGTGTCCAAGCTACATTTTCATTAAAGCCAATATTAACCACACCTGGCACACCGGTAAGTGAGCCACCCATAACATTTAAATGCTCAGGAATAATGGTATGAAATTGCCAAAAACGTAAATTACCAGTATGTGGAAAATGCGGATTTGCCAACACCATGCCTTTGCCATTTTCGGTTTTGTCTTTACCTAAACCCCAACCGTTCGAGCCTAAATCGCTTGGATTTTTTTCAGGTAGCTCAATAACAGGCTTTGAATTCACGACATAACTATTAACGCCAGCATTTTGAGGATAAGGAGCAAAACTTTCTCCCGGAGGTGCGGCTAAAAACATGGGTCCTAAAAAGTTAGCTGCGCCAGGTAATAAAGCAATACCTAGAGAGTAAGTTAGCATATCAATATTAGTAATGGGTTGTACCCAAGGCATATTGGCACATGAGGCATCAATATTGCCAACCCCAGTATCCGCTAAGTATTTATTATATCCTTGAGCATAACCCGACAATAACGCTTGGCTATTGGCTGACAGCGCATTAATGTTTGCTTCGGCATGTGCCCTTATTCCCATGGTTAAAAAGCCGAAATCATTAATTAAATGCTCTGAATCTCCTGAGGCTGGTACTAAATCTGGTCCATAATATTTTGCGCGTTGCGAGTTATATTTCAAGATTTGGTCGGCGAGTATGCAAATATTATCTTTAGCAAAGGCATAACCTACACCGTAAGACATACTTTCTAAATTATCGGCCTTAATATGTGGTACGCCGTAATCCGTCCAGCGGATATTGGCAGATAATACCCCGTCATCGTCAAATGAAGGTACAGGTGTTGAAACTGCAGGTGGTGTAATAGGTGTTGGGGTTATAGGCTCTGGTGCACCAATATAAGTGTGTTCTCCGCCCCCACACGCTGATAAAACTGAAATTATACCTAGAATTGAAATAGGCTTTAATGTATTTTTTATTGAATAATTCAAAATAAACTCCTTTTAAATTCTCTTATTTTTATCATACGTAAAACGTTATTTACTCAGTCATACTTGCACAATAAATCACCAAGCTCAAACAATTATTCTTGGTGGATATTCAATAAAATTTTTAATACCTAAACTACATTTTAATAAGCGATATATTTATAGCTCATACATTAACAATGTGTGGTTTATCCTTGATATAGCTGTTCAAAATTTGGAATGTTATTTTCCCAAATTGGCGAGTCTTTACCAATATGCTCTCGTACTGCGTCAAAAAACAACCGTGTTCTTACGGGTAAATCTCTGTGTGGATATACCGCATACATAGCACTGAAATCTGATAAATGTAAACTTGGTAGCAAAGGCACTAGCTGCCCTTCTATAACCTCTTTAGCGAGAATGAATGAAGGCAATACAATAAAGGCAGTACCTGACAAGGCTTTTAATAAAAGTACCTCACCATCATTCGCGCGAAAAACACTCTTAATGGTTTTTTCTTTGTGATTACCATCTTTATCAATATAGTTAATACTGTTAACTCTTAAGGAGTTGCTGGCATAGGTAGCAGCAGGTAGAAGTGCGAGTTCATCAATAGTTTTAGGCGCTCCATAAGTATTAATAAATTCTGGTGACGCCAAAATAGCCAGGCGATTACGGGCAATTTTTCGGGCAATTAAGGTAGAATCTTTGGGTTCACCAACTCTAAAAGCTAAGTCGAAACCCTCAGCGACAATATCAACCACGCGATCATCCAAGCGTAATTCAACTTCTACTTGCGGAAAGCGCTTTTGAAAATCATTAATTACCGGCTGTAAGTAAAGTTTGGCAATAATGCTAGATGACGTTATTTTTAAAACCCCACGCGGCTCTTGATGATAGTTTTCAGCTAGTCGAACGGTTTGCCCGAGCAAGTCTCTTAACTCTCTAGCCTTCTTAACCATTTCTGCGCCAGCGGCCGTTAAAGAAAATGAGCGGGTTGTTCTATTTAACAGCCTTACGCCTAAGTCATCCTCTAACCGACTAATTTGTTTGGAAATTACTGAACGGTCAATATTTTTGGTTTGTGCTGCGTTAGCAAACGAGCCTAATTCAACCACATCAAGCAACATTAACAGCCGACTTGTTGTATCCATTTTATATCCTTCAACAATTTCATTGGTGCCATTTTAGCACTAATGTTATTAAAAAATCACACTGTTTTTGCACGAATACAATCCGTATCATAGCGCTATTATTTTATGTAGTGTCAATTTGACCGAAAGAGAAACAGTATGAGCAAAAAATTATTTATTGCCGCCAGTATTATATCAATCAGCTTAGTACTTACGGCATGTTCTGAAGCACCCGCGCAAAAAACAGCATCGCAACCATTGCAACCTATCGATGTAGCTGAGGTATTAATTGAGCCTGTTCAAAACTGGCATGTTTATACTAGTCGTTTAGAGTCGCCTGAAGAAGTTGCATTAATGCCGCGCGTTTCAGGTGTTATTAACAAAATTGCTTTTAAGGAAGGCGATAGCGTTAAACAAGGCGATTTATTATTTCAACTTGACGACCGCCCTTTTGCTGCGGTTGTTGCTAGCTTAGAAGCGCAAATTTTGAGTGCACATGCCGCTTTAGATCAAGCACAAAGTGAAGCTAAGCGTGCCGTGCGATTAACTGAGCGTAACGCTATATCAACCGAACAAGCGCAAGCGAGAACGTCTACCTTACATCAACGCGAAGCACAATTAGCTGCATTACAAGCACAGCTTACTTCAGCTCAACTTGATTTAGAATTTACGGCAATTCGTTCACCAATTAACGGCATAATTTCACGTGCAAATATTACCCGTGGTAACAACGTGCTTGCTGGACAAAGCGTATTAACGTCTATTGTTTCAAATGATGAAATGTATGCCTATTTTGATATTGATGAACGCACCTGGAATAGCAAATTTGCCGATGTTACTACCGAAAGCAAACAACAAGTTGTTATGCAAAAAGTAGGACAGCAAAACTACAAGCACGAAGGTTACATTAACTTTATTGATAACCGCATTAACCCGTCAACAGGTACTTTGCGCGTGCGAGCTATTTTTGAAGGTCAACATAATGAAGTTAACGACACTTTGCGTGCCGGTTCATTTGCTCGTATTAAACTTGCCGCTAACGCCATTACAAAGCAAGTCATTATTCCTGAACGTGCTATTGGCACAGACTTGAAAAACCGTTTTGTATTAACCGTTGGTGAAAACAACATTTTAGAATACAAACTGGTTGAAGTGGGTGAACGATACGGAAAACTTCGCGCTATTACTTCAGGCTTAAATAAAGGCGATATTATCGCTGTAAATGGCCCAGCACGAGTAGGCCCTGGTATGCCAATTAGCCCAACCACTGTCACTATTGATACAGCAGATATCGCCTTTACCTTGTCAACAAATGACGATGTAAGCCTTGTTGCTAAATACTAAGAGTTGAACATGAATTTTTCCCATTTTTTTATACAACGTCCAATATTTGCGGCAGTATTGTCGCTGATTATTCTGATTGGTGGTGGTATTTCATTATTCCAACTGCCTATCAGCGAATACCCAGAAGTGGTGCCACCTACTGTTGTAGTAACTGCTAGCTACCCTGGCGCAAACCCAACAGTTATTGCACAAACGGTTGCAACACCGCTTGAGCAAGAAATCAACGGTACTGAAAACATGCTTTATATGTTTTCACAAGCTACCAGCGATGGTCGTATGACCCTAACTGTAACCTTTGCTTTAGGTACTGACTTAGATCGTGCGCAAGTACAAGTACAAAACCGTGTCAATAGTGCATTGCCACGTTTACCTGAAGAAGTTCAACGTCTTGGCGTAGTTGCGGAAAAGTCATCACCTGATTTAACCATGGTGGTGCATTTATATTCGCCTGAAAAAACCCACGACACGGCTTATTTGTCTAACTATGCAGATTTAAATATTAAAGATGAAATTGCCCGACTTCCAGGTGTAGGTGATATTCGTTTATTCGGTGGTGGAAAATATGCCATGCGCGTTTGGCTAAACCCAGATGCACTAGCAGCACGAGAGCTAACAGCAACAGATGTAGTAGCAGCATTACGCGCTCAAAACCAACAAGTAGCGGCCGGTAGTTTAGGCGCACAACCAATTTCTAACGATAACCAATTTCAAATATTACTTAATGTTAAAGGTCGTCTAAATAGCATCGAAGAATTTGAACAAGTTATTATCAAGGTAGGTCAGCAAGGTCAATTAACCCGATTATCTGATATTGCGCGTGTTGAGTTAGGTCAAGATTCTTACTCACTTAGAGCTGAACTTGATAACCAACCTGCACTCGCTATGCCTATTTTCCAACGTCCGGGCTCAAACGCTATAGAACTTTCTGATCAAGTGCGTGAAACTATGGCGCGCTTAGCACAAGACTTTCCGACCGGTGTTGAATACGACATTGTTTATGACCCAACGGTTTTTGTACGCGGTTCAATTGACGCTGTAATTACCACTTTATTAGAAGCAATTGCCTTAGTGGTAATCGTGGTAATTGTATTCTTACAAACCTGGCGCGCGTCTATCATTCCATTAATAGCTGTGCCTGTTTCATTAATTGGTACTTTTGCCGTAATGCAATGGTTAGGGGTTTCGATAAATACCTTATCACTGTTTGGCTTAGTGCTCGCGATCGGCATTGTGGTGGATGACGCCATTGTGGTGGTCGAAAATGTTGAACGTAATATCGAAAAAGGCTTATCGCCATTAGAGGCAACCCGTGTTGCCATGACAGAAGTAACAGGCCCTATTATTGCGATTGCACTTGTATTGTGTGCTGTATTTATTCCAACAGCATTTATTACCGGTTTATCAGGACAATTTTATAAGCAATTTGCCTTAACTATTACTATTTCGACAGTTATTTCAGCCTTTAACTCGCTTACGTTATCGCCTGCTTTAGCGGCCTTATTATTAAAGCCGCATGACGCTAAACCTGATGCTTTTACACGACTATTAAATAAGCTTTTTGGTCGTTGGTTATTCGAACCTTTCAACCGTGTATTTAATCGCGGTGCTAAAGGTTATGAAAAATTAGTGCAAAAATTAATACGTATGACTGTTGTGGTAATGGTGGCATATTTCGCATTATTAGGCGGTACACTTAAATTATTTGACGCGGTACCTGGCGGTTTTATTCCACAACAAGATAAACAATACCTTGTGGCAATTGCCCAACTACCCGACGCTGCAAGCCTTGACAGAACAGAAGAAGTGTTAGCACAAATGCAACGCATTGCCTTAGAAGTACCGGGCGTAGCGCACACGGTTGCTTTCCCTGGTTTATCGGTTAACGGATTTACCAATAGCCCGAACAGCGGTATTGTATTTACGCCGCTTGATAGCTTCGACAAACGCACCGACCCAAGCCAGTCAGCCATGGCGATAGCGGCGCAATTAAACCAACGTTTTGCTGCCATTGACGAAGCCTTTGTCGCGGTATTTCCGCCACCGCCAATTCAAGGTTTAGGTACAACTGGTGGTTTTAAACTACAAATTGAAGACCGTGAAAATAAAGGTTTTGAAGCCTTATTCAATAGTCTACAAACCGTAATCGCCAATGCACAGAAAGATCCTGCGTTAATGGGCCTTTACTCAAGCTTCCGTATCCAAGTACCACAAATGGATATAGACATTGATCGTGAGCAAGCGCTTATTCAAGGTATACCGCTAGATGAAGTATTTAACGCGTTGCAAATTTACTTAGGCTCGGTGTATGTAAACGACTTCAACTTGTTTGGCCGTACCTACCAAGTTAATGCCCAAGCAGATGCTGACTTTAGACAAGACCCAGAGCAAATATTGAACCTGAAAGTACGAAATCGTGCCGATAACATGGTGCCATTAGGCTCAGTATTAACCGTAACGCCAACCATTGGTCCAGACCGCGTAATGCATTACAACGGTTACCCAAGTGCAGAGCTGAACGGCAGTCCAGCGCCAGGTTATAGCTCTGACCAAGCACAACTAGCGATTGAAAAAGTACTAGCAGACACGTTACCTGATGGCATTGTATATGAATGGACAGAAGTTACTTATCAGCAAGTACTTGCCGGTAACACTATGGTTTATATATTCCCATTGGTTGTTTTATTGGTATTTATGGTGCTTGCAGCACAGTACGAAAGCTTGCGCTTACCATTGTCGATAATACTGATTGTTCCTATGACTATTTTTTCGGCATTACTGGGGGTTTGGTTGGTTGGCTCAGACAACAATATATTTACCCAAATAGCCTTAATAGTGCTGGTGGCCTTGGCCTCGAAAAACGCTATATTAATGGTCGAGTTTGCTAAAGACAGACACGACAAGGGTTTGTCGCATTTAGAAGCAATACTTGAATCTTGTCGTATGCGTTTACGCCCAATATTGATGACCTCAATTGCCTTTACCGCTGGTGTTATACCATTAGTATTAGCCACAGGTGCTGGTGCAGAAATGCGTCATGCCATGGGTAACGCAGTATTTTCAGGCATGATTGGTGTAACCGTATTTGGTTTATTATTTACGCCTGTGTTTTATATGTTAGTTACTCGCAAAGAAGAAAAAACTCAGGAGCTTTCTCATGACTAATTTAGCCAACAAAATACTTAAAACACGCTTTACCTTAGGTGCTGTTTTGGTTGTTGCCTTTTTATCAGGTTGTGCAAGCAAAATTGATATAGCAAGTGAGAAGAACCAAATAAGCGAATTTATCACTAAAGCAGATATTGCAAGCAAGTTAGATAACCCGCTTATTGGTGCAGATGAAACAAATTGGTGGAAAAAGCTTGATTCAACTCAGCTTAACCAACTTGTTTCAGACGCGCTAGCAAATAACTACGACCTAAAAACAAGCCAATTAACCCTGAAAAGTGCTTTAGCACGATTAGGCGAACAAAAGGCGCAATACTTACCTCAAGGTGGTATTGATATAGGTTCAAAACGTAGTGATGCAGTATCAACTTTTGATCGTCAATCAAGTGCAGGTGTAAATCTTGATTGGCAATTAGATTTATTTGGTCGTATTACGGCCTTGGTTGACGCTGCTCAAGCGTCAACCATGAGCCAAGCTGAACAAGTACGCTTATTGCAAATTGAAGTGGTATCTTCGGTGGTAAAAGGCTTTGTGAGTTACCAAGGTAATGTTGAAAAGCAAAACATTATTACCTTGCAAATTGACGCACTAAAACAAGGTATTGATGTACTCCAAGCAAGAGTTGACGAAGGTGTAGCAAACGATCTTGATTTAAACCGCACCATGGCACAGTTAAGACAACAGCAAACCTTAATACCGGCCATTAAATATGCTAAGTATCGAGACCTATCAACCTTAGCTGTATTAACCGGTCGCTTAGCACAAGATGTAGAACTTAAAGATGAACAAGCTATTTTAACGCACGAGTTTAACGTAGCATTAAGTCAGCCTAATAACGCTATTGCGCTTAGACCCGATATTAGCCGTGCGCTTTATGACTTTAGCCAAGCGAATAGTTTAAGTGTTTCAGCAAGTAAGGCGCTTTTACCCGATATTAGCTTAAGTGCTTTTGCCAATGTTTTAAGTATTAATAGCTTAGGTTTGCGTGATACTCAACAGCAATGGCAAGTAGCGCCACAGTTGCAATGGTCGCTATTGAGTTACCCTGCGCTTATAGCCCAGCGTGATGCACAGCAATTTTTAAGCGAAGCCGCTTATAGCGATTACCAACAAGTGGTATTAAAAGCGCTTAGTGAAAGCGAGCTGTCTCTGCAGTTATTGGTAAATCAAGCGCAACAAAAGCAATTTGCCGATCAACGCTATAACTTTGCCAATAAAGCATTTTTACAGGCAAATGCTATGTATGAAGAAGGTCAAATACCTTACTTAGAGTTGTTAGATGCACGTCAGGATGTTTTAATAGCACAAGAAAATACTGTTGATTTAACTATTTCATCCATGCTTGCTAAAGTAAATGCCTACCAGTCATTTAATGGCCAGTGGAGCTATGCACTAAATAACAATAAAAAGTAGTCGAGTAGTATAAATGCCAAATATTAATATTTTACCTGAATTAACAACCGTTAAAGCTATGCGGGCTATTGTGATAACTGAAGCAAACGAGAAAATTCAGTTAGAGAACATCGAGCTGAGCTTGCCTCAATGCAGCGATAATGAACTGTTAATTAAGGTAGAATATGTTGGCCTTAACCCGCTTGATGCTGAATATGCAAAAACGGGTTTTTGCCATTGGCAATACCCTCATGTCGTTGGTTTAGATGCTGTTGGCATTGTGGTAAGCGCACCAAAAGGTGTTTCCCCCAATGTTGGCGAGCGAGTAATGTGGCATGCCAGTATGGGCGGTCAAGGCGTATTAAGTGAATACGCTAAAGTACCTAACTATGCCGTATCAGTAGTACCCGACACAGTAAAACCAGAACAAGCAGCAACCCTACCGTGTGCAGGCATGACCGCATTAATTTCACTCGAAAAGCTACAAGTTAGCGAAGGTAATACCCTACTTATTGAAGCTGGTGCAGGTGCCGTTGGACAAATAGCCATTCAATTTGCCAAACAACGTGGCGCAGATGTTTTTACTACAGCAGCAAAAGGTAATCATAAATTAGTTAAATCCTTAGGTGCCGACGTTATTTTTGATTATAAAGATAAAAACCTCTGTAAAAAAATTAGACGCGAATTAGGTCCACAAGGTTTCGACGCTGTATTAGACTCTATTGGCGGCGACACCACTATTCGAAATATCGAATTAATGCGTTTTTGTGGCCGTATTGCCTGTTTAAAACCACTACCGACCTTCGAGCACGAATTACTGTTTAGAAAAGCCCCTAACATAAGTATTGTTTCACTTGCCGGCGCGTGGTTAGCCAATAGCTTATGTGCTCAGCAAAACATGAGTTTTATGAGTAATTTATTACTTGAGAACTTAGCAAGCGGTGATTTAACAGTACCAGAGGTTAGTTTAATAACCTTCGACACAGCGCAAATATCTACCGCTTTAACTAAGCAATTAGCTGGCGGTTTTACCGGTAAGCAAGTTGTTAAAATAAGCGCTAGTGAATAAGCTAAAAGCAGCTAACCACTAACTTTAGTTTCGTAGCGTTAACAGCGTAATATTTAGTGGTGCTAAATTAACCTGACAATATTAAATAACAAGGTTTGACTGCACCTAGCACCTAGCACCTAGCACCTAGCACCTAGCACCTAGCATTCAGAGTGTATCTTCATATTCTTAATTTAGTGTAATAACTGGGCATTAAAATGCTGTTGTACTTTATTTCCACCCAAGTCAGGAAATAAGGCAAATTGCCTCATTTCGTCCTAATTAAAATTTGTCCCATCTTCTGTCAACCATAGATAGCAATACCGGCAAAGATTTGTTATTAATATAGAAAATAAATAAGGTGGAAACATTTTCTCTGTAAAAGAGGCAAGTTGCCTCCTATTAAGTTGTTAGGTGATTAGAGTATCTATCACGTTTGGAATATCAAATAAGCATGAATAAAGCAGATGAAGAAATTCTCAATATTTTAAAAGAGGTTTTCATCCCCAATAAAAGCGCATTAATTTGTCCAGATGAACATTTTAGACACTGGATTCTTAGAGTTCTTTTTTTGCTATCAATCTTCGGAATTCTATTAATTATTTTTGTTAAGCTATTTTCTGATAATGATTCTCAGGGTCTTGGTTCATTTGTGTCGTTCCCGATAGCTTTATTCTTTGGGTTGCTATTTATTCATATAAATAATAAATCTGAAAATTTTAGCGTGTTAATTTTCATTTTAAGTTGGGTATCATTAGTTCTTGGACTAATTATTGGTAATGCTTAAAAATCCCCTAAATCGGGTAGCCGGAGGTTTCTCTCCTCCAGCCCCCACACCACCCTGCATGCGGCTCCGCACAGGGCGGTTCATTAACCATGATGGATTTTAATCCAGATATCCCTTAGTGACACTAAGCCTGCCTTAGCTAAATATTCGTTGCTTAATGCTAAGTTTATTCCTTTAGTTTTCGCACTACGCCAAACACCTTTTCTTGTCGCTCCACAGCTCACCGCTAATGCGAGTGGAACACCGCGTTTTAATAGATTATTCACTTTGGTTCTTGGCTTTCGCCATTGTCGCCAATAACACATGCGTATTCTTCGACGGATCCATTGATCTAAATCGACACATAACTGATAACCGTTTGCTATCAGGAAATAGTTTCCCCATCCTCGTAGGTATCGGTTAAGGCTGGCAATTTGCTTACTCATCGCAATCCCCCAATTTCTGTTTGTTAACGCTCGCACACGATATTTAAATCGGTGCAATGAATTGTCATGTATATTGATGCGCCCGTATTTGAAACCAAAACCTAAAAACTTGGTTTCTTTTACTGCGCCTACACGACTTTTCTTCTCGTTAACAACCAGTTTGAGTGTTTGCTGTATAAACAAGCTCATGCTCGCTAAAACGCGTTTACCAGCACGCTTACTTTTCACCAAAATGGTGAAATCGTCCGCATATCGGGCAAAATGATGTCTCCGTTTGACTAACGTTTCATCAAGCTCATCGAGCATGATATTAGAAAGCAACGGTGACAATGGCCCACCTTGTGGTACGCCTTGAGTTGGCTTTACTCGTTTACCGTGTTCAACGATCCTTGCCCGTAAGTACCGTCCAATCAATGTCATTAATACCTTATCTTTTACTTTTAACCCTATTTTATGCATGAGTAAGTCATGATTAACACGATCAAAAAATTTTGATAAATCGATATCAACGGCTATTTTACGACCAGATTTAACGCCCGTTTGCAGGTGTTTTACCGCTTTCGCTGCATTGCAGTTTGGGCGAAAACCAAAACTATAAGGTGAAAAATGCGGGTCGAATATTGGGTTGAGCACTTGGTGGATCGCTTGTTGGATAAATCTATCGAGTACGGTAGGAATACCTAAACCTCGCGAGCCACCATCAGGCTTGGGGGCGTTATATCCCTCTAGACACCCGTTGCGCAACGCGCTACACTCTCGGTTATGATTAAATCATTTAAACATAAAGGACTGAAAAAGTTCTTTGAGTCAGGCAGTAAAGCTGGCATTCAAGCCAAGCATGAACGTCGACTTAGAATGCAACTCGCCGCTATTGATACTGCGACTGTTTTAGACGACATCGACTTACCTGGGTTTAAATTACATGCCTTAAAAGGGAAAATAGATGGAATTTGGTCTATTACTGTAAATGGTAATTGGCGAGTCACATTCGAATTTAAAGATGGCAATGCTTTTATTTTAAATTATGAGGATTATCACTAATGAATATGCATAATCCACCGCATCCGGGTGAATTTATTTCCGATGTTTATATGGAACCATTTGGCTATAGCTGCCGATTTGTTGCAAAACAATTAGATGTTTCTCCTTCAACTTTAAGCCGTATCTTGAAAGCTAAAAGTGCTATTACTCCAGAAATGGCTTTACGACTATCGAAAGCGCTTGGCCGTAGCCCTGAAAGTTGGCTATCGTTGCAAGACAATTATGATCTTTGGCAAGCAAAACATAATGTAAACTTAGCTAGAGTTCATCAAATTGATTTTGCAATGGCGTAAGGAATATAAATCGGGTAGCCGGAGGTTTCTCCCCTCCAGCCCCACACCACCCTGCATGCGGCTCCGCACAGGAATTTAACAGGACACCCACCCGAAATTAATATATAAAATAAATAAGGTGGAAACTTTTTTTGCTGTAAAAGAGGCAAGTTGCCTCCTATTAAATTGTTAGCCACTAAAAAGGATTTTTCATGGATACAGGTTTTCTAATATTTTTAATATCCTGCCTAAGCGGCTTTATATATTTAATCATTGGCTATCTGCTTACCTTCAAAAAAAAAGCGGATGTGCTTAACGGCATCGACTTTTCTAAAATTGCCGACCTACCTGCCTTCTGCAAATACGTAGGCAATAGGTTTTTATTATCTGGTGTAATACAAATCGTAGTTGGGGTGTTAGTTTACTTAGCTTATTTCGACCTTTTACTGTTCGTAGCTATTTATGTTTTCTTTTCGATATTGCCCATTGTTAATGTCGTCAGGGCTATGCGCAAATTTCAAAAAAGTACTTCGTAAGTGAAGCGCTGCTAAATCGGGTAGCCGGAGGTTTCTCTCCTCCAGCCCCACACCACACTGCATGCGGCCCCGCACAGAGCGGTTCATTAACCATGATGGATTTTAATCTAGATATCCCTATTTAAAATGAGTGTCATTTTAAATTCACCCAACATCACACGAAAAACCAGCCTCAAAACGACATAAACCACTTAATCAACACCCTTAATAAACCTTTAACGATGCAAAAATAAAAATCGTCCAAAAACGTAAACGTTTTTGATTGTTAAAAGAAAATAATCCAGTTAGAGTATTTTGATTAAAAATCATATAAAAAACGAGTAATTCTACAGGCTCGTTAGGTGTCAAAGTTGAGTTTGTTTATTTCGATTATTCTTAGTTGGTTGATAGCAACTATTATTCATTCAGTCTCGTTTAGATGGGACGGGATAAACTTCTCTATATCGAGCATTTTAGAATTAATGCCCTTATTTCTTTTAACAGGTGCTTTTATAGCAATATATTTTGCAATCATAGGTGGTGCTGCGTTATTAGTTATGCGTAAGCTAAAATGTTATCGTAGGTATCATTATATTCTAGCAGGGGTTCTGTGTAGCTTGCCAATGCTATTCTCTGGAGAAGTAGAATGGCAGATTGCAGCTATTTTGTCCGGTGTAATCTCTGGGATTTTAATAGCTTTTGTGGGAGTTCGAGCGCATGCCACCTAACAAAAAAATTCAAGCGGACATTGCCAAGAGCGGGCAACGTCGCTTAATTTGGTGTTATCCGTACATGGAGTGTCAATTGAAGAAAGTAGCATTAATTACATACGGTATTTTTTATTTAGCGTTAATTGGGTTTGGGTTATTTGAAATAGCGACCAGTGGCCAATTTTCAGGTTCAAGCGTAATAAGTACCATATTTACGGGGCTATATTTGCTTGGATTTTTCGGCTACGTTTTAAATAAAAGAATTTGGACTGCAATAGTTTGGAGAAGGTTATTTTACCTTTTGTGCTTCGGAACTCTAGTACAGTTATTGGTAGCTCTTTTATTTAATGGAAGCCAAAATCCCATAGAGACAATAGTTGGAGCTATTATTGGCCTTCCTATTATTTACTGCTTATATCAGTACAGTAAGAGCGATCGTTCTATGTGGTTAAACACTGCAGAAAATATCAAAGCGAATGTTATTGATAATCTGTTTGCCAAAGATTCTACTTTATTTGTAGAAAAAACTAACGGGGATAATAAAGCGGCAGTGTCTGTTTCAAAAGAAGCCGGATCATACTCCGTAACGATCACTCGCAGTGTTGACGGAAAAGAAGAATCATTTACCAACGCTTTTAACAATCTTGGACACTTAGCAACTTTTATCGAGCAATATACAATGATTAGAGTCTCAGACTTCGAGGAAAAGTACGCATAACAACACGCCCTGAGGTGGACCGCAAGCATTAAAACTTGTTTTCCACCGCATATTTTAATAGCGGCGAGCCTTTGCTTTTTAAGGCCGCTAAGTACGTTGATTCATCATACGCTGTCTTTGTTTTCCAACACCGAAATAATATTCTTATCCACTTAAAAGCCAGTGACCTTATGATAGTGTTATGTGGCTTTCCTTTACTTTTTTGTTGTTCATAATACGCCTCGGCCCAAAATGAATACCGCACCGTTTGACCTACCCATTCAACAAATGTTTGCCGTAAAAATGTGTTGCATGAGTAGCGCCAATGTATCCATTCTTTTTTACCACTGCGCTCTTTAGCTGACACTATACCCACATATTTTTCTATATCTTCACTCTATTGATAACCTTCTATGTTTAAGCCCATAGCAGATAATAACCTTAGCTTAATTTACGGCCTTCTTCTGTATTCACTCACTTATTTACCTCCTATTTAATCAACCATAAAAAATAACTTGCACACTTAGATTACAAGTGTAATTATAACCACATCGATTACGCTTGTAATATTACGTATTTACTAAAAAGAGAATTAACCATGTCAAACTCAGTGCCAGAAATTAGTGATGCCGAATTCGCCGTGCTAGATGTGTTGTGGCAGCACAACCCTGCTAACGCAAATGACATTATAGCCAAGCTAAATGAAACAAAACCTTGGCATGAAAAAACGGTAAAAACACTACTCAACCGTTTAGTAAAAAAACAAGCTATTAGCTATGAAAAGCAACAGCGCAGCTACCTATACTCTCCACTGATTGAGCGAGACAGTTATTTAGTAAAACAAAGTAAAAGTTTAGTAGATAAGCTTTTTCGAGGACACCTCTCGCCACTTATTACCGGTTTTGCACAACAGAGCCAATTAAAAAAAGACGACATAGCAGCGTTAAAAGCCATTATTGCTGATTGGGAGCAGGAGCAGAAAAATGATTAACCTGCTACTAGATTTACTCTGGCCATTAACCTTGATGCTTACGTTTTTACTACTTTGCAATACTCTAATTTTAAAATATTGCGGTGCAAAAGTTGGATATTTTTTATGGAGCTTAATCCCTGTGGCCTTATTAGCTTATTTGATCCCCATACCATGGCAGCAAGTGGTTGAAGCACCAAGCGGCTCAATTCAACGTTATATGGTTACACCAACTGAACAGTTAATTGATATTCAACCCAATGGTTTATTAATCCTTTGGTTAGTAGGTACGTTATTCGTTCTTAGCTATTGGCTAATTAGCCATATTCGCTTCAAAAGCGGCCTTAAATTAACTGAGCTTAAAGTTGAAGAGTTTGTCGTTAAATTGCCTTCTAAACTTAATGCTTTTCAAAGTAACAGTACTTACAGCCCAATGTTGCTCGGATTAATTTCACCAAAGCTTATTATTCCAGCAAACTTTACAACTCACTTTAGCCGCTCGCAACAAGCGCTAATTTTGGAGCACGAAATTTGTCATTTTGATCGCAATGACATTTATTGGAACACACTAGCGTTACTTTTTGTCGCGCTTTTTTGGTTCCACCCTTTGGTTTGGCTTGCTTATAGAAAGTTTCGTCAAGACCAAGAATTATCCTGTGACCAAGTTGTTCTGGCGCGCAAACAAACCGCAAGCAGGATTGCCTACAGCAAAGCGTTACTAGTGGTGGCAGAATTTGCCCCTAAAGTAGCCTTTGCACAACTTTCATTTAAAGAATATGGAGATAAACAAATGATGTTTGAACGTATTAAACAAATTAAAGCTAATACTCAAGCGACAAAACTTGCCATGATAATGGTTTCTGCGATATCGGTTAGTTTGCTATCGGGAGTAAGTTTTGCAGGTAATCAAAGTCAGGCAACAACTGATGATATTCAGCACGGTGCAGCAAAAAAACAACAAGATCATGTAAAGCCTACTTACCGAGTAGAGCCCAAGTACCCTGAAAAAGCTGTAGTAGAAAATATTGAAGGCTCAGTGGTGCTAAAATTTGATATTGACCAGGCAGGTAGCGTGAAAAATGTTGAAGTTGTCAACGGCTCACCCGCTTATGTTTTTGATAAAGTAGCTAAAACAGCGTTAGAGCAATGGCGATATGAAGCGTCAAATTCTTATCATAAAAATAATTTAGTGCAGTTAGATTTTGCTCTGGATAAGAATTCCGCGCGGCGAGGAAGTTTAATAGAACAAATTAAAGTGACGAAATAACTAAAACATTGCCACCTTAATTAATCGTACAGGTAATAACAGCGCTGTTAATACCTGTACTGTTTGTTAAACACTTTAAAAGTATCGATGTAACCTAGTTCAATCTATTTAAAAAGAAGCGCTTAAATTCTGAGCCAGGCATTGGTTTTGCAATGTGATAACCTTGTCCTACATCACAACCAATTTCTTTCAGTTTTTGATATTGCTCTTGAGTTTCTATTCCTTCGGCAGTGGTTTTTATATTTAAGGTTTTTGCAAGATTAACTACTGCATCTAAAATTAAAATTTTATTACCTACTTCGTTTAAGTCATCAACAAAGCTTTTATCTATTTTTAAGTAATCTAAAGAAAATTGATGCAAATAACTTAATGACGAATAACCGGTGCCAAAATCGTCTAAAGCAACCAAGACATTTATATCTTTTAGTATCTCTAAATGCTTTTGCACCGCATCAACATTTAAGATTAAACTTTCTTCGGTGATCTCAACACATACCTTACTAGTAATATCCGCCGATAAACGGTGCTGCTCTTGTAAATATGTAATTAATTCTTTCGAAGCAAAGCCTGACGTTGAGACATTAACATTCAGTTTAAACCTGGTTGGCAACCATTCTTGCCATTGATTTAAATTACTTATTGCTAGCTTCAACATATAGAGATCAAGCTGAATTATTTGTTTCGACTTCTCTAACGTTGGGATAAAAACATCAGGGAATATAAGCCCCAATTTAGGGTGTTGCCAACGCACTAAAATTTCAGCGCCAACAACTTGCCCTGTTTTAAAGTCAATTAGAGGTTGATAACTTCCAACAAATTCTTGATTTTTAATCGCATTATCAAAGTCGTATTCAAACTTCACATTAGTTGATTTATTTTGCTCTTCTAGCGCTTCAAAAAACACATACTGATTTCGACCCTTTAATTTAGCCTGATACATTGCATGGTCAGCATCAATTAATATTTGATCTGCGCTTATACTTTCATGATTATAATTAGCAATACCTATACTTAAACTACTGGCAATATTTAAACCTTCAATATTAAAAGCCGTTTTCATAGCATTAATAATGTTTTCAGCTATGCGACATATTGTTTCATGATCAATCTTACCGTCGAGTAAAATAGCAAATTCATCGCCACCTAAGCGTGCTAAGGTATCTGTAGTTCTTAAAGCAGCTTTAATATTTTTTGCTATTTTAATTAATAATTTATCTCCAATATGATGACCATAGGTGTCATTAATCTGCTTAAACCTGTCTACATCAATAAACAATATTGCCATATTTTCATGACGATAATTTTTGCAGTGTAAAAATGCATGTTGAATACGGTCTTTAAATAGCGATCTATTAGGTAAGTTAGTTAAGGGATCATGCAAAGCTAAAAACTGTAGCTTTTGCTGTGCTTCCATTCTTTCAATCGCATTATTAATGTGTTTTGCGACAAAGGATAAAAGCTGTTTGTCTTTTTCTTGGAATAAAAAGTCCGTGCTGTAACTCTGTACAACGACAATGCCTTTATTTTCATTTTGACCAAAAGGCACACCTAACCAAGCTTTAGGGATACTACCTAGAATGTAGAGCTCTTTGCTATCGAGCATTTTTTGAATATCTTGCTCATAGAGCAAGAAAGGCTTATCTTTTGAAAGCGTATAACCTGTTATGCTTAAGTTATTGGGATCGATAGCGACCTTTGCAAATATTTTTCCTTGGTCAAATTCATCCACTATATCTTGGTCAAATTCATCGACAGCATAGGGAAATTCAATGGTTTTGCCATTATCTTTAAGTAAAGCAACAAAGAAGTTTTTAGCAAAGGTTAATCGACCAATACATTGATGTAAATGACGATAAAATTCACCCATTGTTTTCGTTGTATAGGTAAGTTCTGCTATTTCAAATAATGCGTCTTGAATTTTATTTGCGTATTCTAAATTTTCAATTATATCTTCTAAACCATCCACTTTAATGATTTGAGAGATCTTCATCGCAGCAATAGAGGCTAATGCTGTTAAAGTTTTTAAATGATAGTCTGTATAAAAATTTTCTTGAGTATGCTCAGTATCAATTACACCAAGTAATTTATCTTTGAATAAAACCGGCACAGCCAACTCTGAAAGCGTTGTGTCTCCATCTTCAATATAGCCACTAAACTCACGGGTATCTTTGACTAATATTGGTTGCTGTGTCGCAGCAACTTTACCAATAACGCCTTGGTTGAATTTAATTAATTTGAGGTCGGAGGTGGTTTCTGTTGGTTGAGTTTTACTGGTTTGGTTATTACCTACAAGAATATTTTTTTTAAAGCCAAACATTCTACTTAACGTTTCTTTACCTGCATCTAAGGTATAAATTACCGCATCATCGAAACCCAGTTTTTCAACAATATTTTGAGCTAAATATTGCCAAACTTCATTGGGAGTGTTTAACAATAAAATATCAGTAGCAAACTGATTAGTTATCGTTAAGCTTTTTATGGTTTGAGATTTAGATAATTCTGACAATTTTATAATGCCTAAAGTTTTTACAACAGAAGTTGACGATAATAACGTTATCGAGACAAAAACATTTTAATTAAGTAGAGCAAATTTTAAGGGGTTTGTCTAGCTAAGCTAATGTTTTCAAAAACTTTATTATTACTGAACTTATATACTGGCTAAGCCTTTGTGTATGAGGCTTTCAAAAGTTAATAACGTGTTGAGTTAAGGCGTTTAATTTTTTTGAACAGCTTTATAAAAGAAATTTATGTACCCGTTAGCTAATAATTTATCATTTAGCTAACGGCTATAATTTGAACTTTCGTGATTATACAAAAATAAATTGGTTGTATTAACATCACATTTTAGTACGTTCTTATTTACAAGCTATTCAATAGTCTGTCACTAAGGTTTAATAATAATGCCTTTTTCAGGCGCTAGAACCCCCTTACAAACATCAGCGTAAACCTCAGCCATTTCTTCAATACTTTCTATGCTGGTAAAAGCTAACCAACTTGTACTGCGTTGGGTACTTTTAGCCATAAAACTCATAGATTTATGTTCGAACTCTTTTGCGCCCCATTGCGCAATACGCTTTTGAATATGCCCTGGTGCAAAAAACATCTCACTTTCAGTATGAGATAATGGAGATATTACCGAAGCTTCATCCCAATGCGTTAAGCCAACTTGTAGGCAAAAAGCTAAATTGCCTGCCATATGCTGCTCTATTGCTTTTAATTGTTCAGCATTGCCCGCCATATCAACAATAACGGTTTTTAATTTAGGGTTAAGCTGGCTTAAGTCTCCATAATTAATTACTTGCTGATAAACACCTAATTTATTAACAAAAGCATGATTACGTGAGCTTGTCATACCAATTAATTGTGGCGCTGATTCACTGTCGTCAATGCCATAGGCAAGGCCAATACTGGTTTTACTCGAGGCACTAATAATAATAACCTGCTCGGCGTTAAACCATTGATTACTCTCTAAGTAATCACATAAACAAAATGAAGTAATATACAGTGGAAACAATAACATGCGTTGCTTATCGTAAGTTTCATTATAACCAGGCTCTGCTAATACTCTGCGATAAACATTATAACCTGGCGGCAGTGCAGCCCGATGTGCACTGCCATCAAAAAAGCGCTGTGATGACACCTGAGTAGCGGTCATTTTTACTAATGATGTTGGCGGAAAATAGCCAAATAACTTTTCGCCCACCGTAATATCATTACTGTGTGATGAAATCACCGTTGCAAAACCCCAAACAGGAATAATCCCCCAACTATTGTCGGCATTATCTGAGGCAGGAAAAAACTGCCAATAGCCAAGCTTTTCACCTAGTACTGCGTAAGTTATGTTATTTGCTGTTAGTGCGAAACTGTCAACGCGGACAATAATCTCATCGTCTAACAAAGGAGTTTCAGCATTTAGCGTATTGTTTTCTACTAACCTTGTTTTTGTGAAGTCTTGTTTATTAACTTGAAACTCATGCATGGTCGGCTTCCTTTTTTGGCATAGGTAAAGTAGCAATTAGGCGCATTAAGTTCTCCATGGCCTTGGGCACATTCGAGCGTAAACGCATTATTATTGCTTGTTTTTCAGTATCATCTTTTGCTACATCAGCCACCAGTTTACTAAAACCATCAAGTCGGCTGCAATACAGCCACTTTTGTAATGACTTATCTTGCGACCAAATATACTGATTTCGCATAAATGCCGCATTCACCGTTAACCAGTCAGTGGCTTTGTTTGGTAGTGGCACTATTTGACTTAAGGCATTTTTTTGCTGGTCGTTCTGGTATGCCGCTTCAATATGAGCAATAAGTGAAGCACTGAAAACTGGTTGAATAATGCGTATAGTTTGCAAGGTGATTTTTTCATCACTGAATACTGGTAGTGACTTAAGCTCTCCTAAAGCACTGGCCGAGCAATCAATAAACAAGGTGTTTTCTGGTGTTATATGAGTGCCCTGTTCAAGGGTAATTAAGGTTTTATCTAACTGGGTAACTCGCCCTTTACGCAACACCTGCTTAATACGTCTTAACTGCGTAAGCTCTTGCTGAGAAATAGTAGCGCCGTGATACATTTCAGGTTTCACAGTTTTATCTATGCGCACTAGCACACCTTTATCTTCGAGCTTAACAAAAAGATCGTCAACTGATTCTGCATTGGCTAACGCTTCCATTTGATCTGCTTGTGCGCCAATAGTATTACTAAAAAAATCAGCTGTTGGTTGAGTGTTTTTGCGATCCATGAGCCAGGCATCGCGCGGCATTATCCAACAAATATCATCGGGGTTCACTTGATTTTCAAGTAACCATAAACAGGCGTCTATACCGGTTTTTCCGCCGCCGACGACCACATATTTTTCTGCTGGTTTTGTTATAGAAGGTAATTGATTTAAGGGGATAAAATTAACATCGTCAGCAATAGAAAAATTCGGTGTATGTGTTGAAGGTACCGAGGTTTTTAAATAGGTAGCATCAACTAAACGTTTATTCACTTTAACGTTAAAGGTTTGGCCACTCGTGATGGAAACAAAGGTATTATCACCAGTATATTTACACATTGGGTAATACTTAACTCGACAAGAGCTGAGAAAGTGATGCTTCATAACATCGTCAAAGTAAGCGCTAACTTCAGCTCCCGTAGCAAGTTCGTTCAAACCGGTATTTAAACCTAAGCTATCTATGCGCCCTTTGCTGAGTTCTTTAGAACCAACACCATAAAATTTAGATGGTTGATGTAAGGTAACAAACGGGTATGCGTTATTCCAATGTCCGCCTGGCTTGGCGTGTAAATCAACCATAATAATATTGGCGTCGGTTTCAGCGAGTAGTGTATCTACAAACGCCATGCCCATTGCCCCACTGCCAATAACTAAGTAATCAGTTTCTAATACTTGAACGTCCATTTTATCCCCTGCTAATTTTTACGTTATGTAATTTCATGCATTTAATTTTTAATTTCTTATACCGCTCAATATAACAGCGTTACAAATAAAATATAACACTGTTATGTTTTGTCAAGATAATAATATTAATTTCGTAAAATTAACGCTATGATGACGCAACATTGTGTGGTTGATTTAAGCATGAAAAATAGTAAAGAAAGAATATTACTCGCTGCATCTAAACTGTTTTTAAACGGTGGAATTTCCGCGCTCAGTGTTAGAGCTATTGCCCGCGAGTCAAATTTGTCAACCATTGGTATTTATAGCCATTTCAATGGCAAGCAAGGTATTTTAGATGCCCTTTATATTGAAGGGTTTACTCGCTTTAAAAACGCTGTTGATGTACCTATTAATAGTGATAATCCCAAAGAAAGCATTTTGACAGCAACGCAAGGTTATATCGAAACAGCCATAAATTATCGCGGCCATTACCTGCTAATTTTTGGTGAGAGTGTTGCCGATTATCTTCCCTCTGACGAGGCAAAAAAATCGAGTGTGGCAGCATTTTTACAAACCACTAAAATTATAGAAACTCTCTTACCAAAAGATGCCACCTTTGAACAAAAGCGCAATACTACCCTGCAAATATGGTCAATTGTGCATGGCTATATTGGCTTAATGCATCATGCTATTGCGGAAGAGGTTGATAGCGCTCATTGGAAAGGCTTAATACTAGACACCGTTAGCTTGCATGTTGATGCGCTAAGAAAGCTTCATCAGTCAGCGTAAGCCTTGATTACTCGCCGCTTGATAAAGCAATAGTCGACAATAAAGCTAGATAAGACCATAAATAAACTTTGCGCGTTGGCATTAACTTAACACTATGTTGATACGTTCTAATATAACCATGATAAGGTGTTTTAAAATCACTGAACAGGCTACAAGTTCAAGGTTCAAATTTTTTCTGATGCTTGTAACTTCAACATTTCGACAATTAACATTGGATTTTTGCAATGTATTTTTCAAAGCAAAACAAGACAAGACTTTACCTAATTAAAAATTAATTCATTAGCTTAAATATAAGGACATTTATGAAATATCTTCTATTCGCCATGAGTATATTTGCATTAAGCGCTTGCGGCGGAGGCGGCGGCAGTGGTGGCGGTAACGGTGATGGCGCTAATGGCAACAATGAACCCCCTGTTGAAAGTGGCGATTTTGCCTTACAAAACATTCGTTTTGATGCAAAAGATTTTTATGACAATGAAGTAGTTACCATTACCGAAGGCACTAGTTTTGAGCTTCAGTGGGTATCACCAACTTCAGCATCCTACAGAATAGATTTATACCTAACGAGTAACGGTGAAGTTCATTCTGACAGGAATAAAATTGTAGCCTTGAGATGTGGTGGTGCTTCTTTCTCACTTTGTCCAAACGCCACTGGCGCAACTCAATGTGAATTTAATAACAACGAATTATCTTGCTCGATTGGGGCTGACGTTTTAGGTAATAAGAGCTATCTAGATGAAAACGTATCAAACTTAAGGTTAATTATTAGGGGTTGCGACTCTTTAGATAATTGTGATGTAAAAACATTTAATTTATTACTACAAAGTAATGAAGGTGGCTAAATATAACTCGTTAAGCCGACAATTTATCAGTAATAGCCAAGCTAACATGCAGATATCACATCGAATGGGCTTTTAAATTGTTTTTTATTACCGATGTAGTTTACGATGACGCTGTAGTGCTTAACTCATGATATATAATAATATTTTCATCGGGAAACAGCACTGTTATGCATTAATTCGAATTAAAAACTCTCAGTAGAAATCCTGTGGAGATGCTAAGAGTGAAAGTTAAGAATGAAAATTAAGAATGAAAGTTAAAAGTGAAGTTATGACTTTAGATAATTGGCAAACTAGCGGCGATTATTTTGCCTTTCATGGTCAGAAAATTTTTTATAAAGTATCAGGCGAAGGTACACCATTATTGCTCATTCACGGGTATCCAACAGCGAGTTTCGATTGGTGTAAAGTTTGGCCACAACTGAGTGATAAATTTCAATGCATAACACTCGACATGCTTGGTTTTGGCTTTAGCGATAAACCTAAGCAAGCCTACATTATTAGTAATCAAGCAGATATTTATTGTGCGCTAATTAAAAAACTAGGCGTTAAGTCTTGCCATATTATTAGTCATGATTACGGCGATACCGTTGCTCAAGAGCTATTAGCTCGCCATAACGAAGAAACATTGCCCTTTAACATCAGATCATTGCACTTACTTAATGGCGGTATATTTCCTGAAACACATCGCCCTGTTCTGATGCAAAAATTACTTTTAAGCCCTTTAGGCGGCTTACTTGTTAGATTAATGACTAAAAAAACATTGGCGAAAAATTTAAAGAAAATATTTGGTCCAAATACCCCACCAAGCACACAAGAAGTAACAGACTTTTGGTCGTTAGTACGTTACAAAAATGGTCATTTGGTGATGCACAAACTTATCTATTATATAGTTGAAAGACGAAAAAACAGAGCACGTTGGGTCGGCGCATTGCAGCATGCGAAAATCCCACTTCGTTTAACTAATGGCTTGTTTGATCCAATATCAGGTGCCCATTTAGTTGCTCGATACCAACAACTCATTCCAAATGCTGATGTTATTACACTTGATAAAATTGGACATTACCCACAAATTGAAGCTCCAGACGCCGTTATTATTTCTCACCTAGATTTTATTGAAGCGCAGAAAATTAAAATTCTTTAAACTAAAGTAAGCATCAACATATTTTTTGCATTAAAAAAGGGTAATAACATTGCTGTTATTACCCTTATCATTTCGGTTTTTCAGTATGGATTATTTACTAATAATCATTCAGCTGATGGCTAAAGACTTAATACATCCCTATATTAACTGCCTTTTTACCCAACTTATAAATATGCAGAGGTCCTTAAAAGTGACTAAGCATAGAAGTAATGTTTTATCTTATCTTCGAGATATAAAATTCGATAAAATAAATTAAAGCGTTTCTTTTAACCAAGCATACAATGCGTTTTGCCATTCATTTGTATAGAAGGTCAAATTATGATCTCCATATTCAAAGCGTTTAAACTTGTGCGGTCGTTTAAGTTCGATCAGCTTATTTACCAGCATTTCTGATTGCTTATAATCTACCCGCCAATCTTCTGTACCATGCATAACTAAGAGTGGCATTTCAGGATTAAGCTCTTCTAACCAGAAAATAGCTGAGCGCTTTTCAAGCTCAACCTCGCGGTTATTATCAAAATTAGGTACTAATCTAGCATACACCTTTTTTTCCATGTCAGGGCGGCGCTTTAGACTCGCAAACATATCAACATTGCCAGCAATGACTGCTGCAGATTTAATACGAGTTGACTTTCTAGCGGCAAGCAAAGTCATCATAGCACCGCGGCTCCAACCAACCATGCCAATACGGTTTGTATCGGCAAAAGGAATAGTGTCTACAATATCGATTAATCGCAGTACATCATTAACATCTTTACCACCAAATTCATCTTTACCTTCACTATACCTTGAACCTCGATAATTGCTAGCAAGTACAATGTAACCCTGCTCAGCTAAAGGTAAAATAAGTTTATAGAGGCTTATTCGACTGTTACCGCCAGAATCATTACCACCTCGATTAAATATCACAACCGGTAATTTTTCACCTGCATAGTCTTTTGGATAGGCAAAAACACCAGCTATTTTTAGCCCATCAGATTGATAAGATATCCAATGACTCGCTACGGTATTTTTAAAGCGGGCAAATGCTTTAGGGTTAACCCGCCTTTGAAAATTATCTAGGCGCTTAATATTTGTTTTTATTCCTTTAATATCATTCAGCCAATCTTCAAAAGTATTAAAAGGAATGGCTTCACTGACCAAAGTTAATTCTGACGTTGAAAAGTCGGGGGAGTAATGTTTTTCTTTAACGCTTGCACAGCCCGCAAGCATTAAAATAAACAAGATAACGAGATATTTTTTTCCTAACATTTAAATTCCTTTTAATTAAAAATAGGATCACAACATAAACAGATCAGGTATTAATTTATATTCTTAAAATATTAACGATTAAAAACAACAATATTTCTAATCAATGGTGTTAATAACAATTAACACCATTGAGCCTATCAAAGCCGCCTTCTACAAAGGACGGATGAAGTTAATCTCAAAACACCTTCTCTTTCGGCACCACTTAAACCATTTATAAATATGCGTTATGTGAGTTAGTGCATTAACTAAAAAAGAGTAATAACGCCATCGTGTTATCTCCACTTGGTGTTATTACCCTTTATATTTTTTAAACTAATTATTCGTTAAACTAATATTTAGTTATTTTAAAGCGCCCGATGCACGAGCAAATTTCAATCTAAAGCCAAATGATATAACTAAAGTCAACAACATAAAATATCCAAAACTACCCCCTGAGCTTGATCCTGTTTTGGTAGGTTCTGCAGCTGATTGCACAGTAAATGAAACGGTAGCTTGTGCAACATTGTTATTCACGTCATTAACTTCGTATGTAAAAGAATCATTGCCAGAATACCCTGCATTTGGAGAGTACTTGTATTGCCCGGAGGCTGATAAAGTTAATACGCCATTTTTAACATCAGTAACTATACGATAACTCAACGTTTGTCCGTCAACATCTGTGGTTGGTAAACTTTGAGAGACATTTCCATTAAACAGTAAAGAAAGTGAAGCATTTTCTGGTGCTGGCACATCATCAACGGCATTAACTGAAATGCTAATAATTTGAGTACTAGTGCTAGCCTCATTGTCGGTTACTTTAGCAGTGAAAGAGGTTTCGCCGTAAAAGTTTAAAGAAGGCTCGAAACTGAACTGTCCATCACTTTCAACACTTACGTTTCCTTGCAGATCTTCATCACTTATTAATTCAAATGTCAGTGTTTGACCTTCAATATCGAATGCCTCCAACTTGCTTGTGAGCACGTTATCTTCATTAACAGAATAATTAGACGTGGTAAAAGCAGGAGTGTCGTTCACAGGCGCAATAGTTATTTTAATTTCGCCATCAACACTAGCACCCTGTTCGTCAGTAAGGCGCACTCTGAACTTATCTACACCTGAAAAATTGTTTTCAGGGTTATAAGTGAATGCTGCTCCGTTGTTTAGCTCAACTACACCATTAGTTGCAGAAGACAATATTTCAACTGTATGTACGCCAGAGTCAACATCATAAAAAAGTATCGGCTGAGTTAATGGTGTGTCTTCGTTTATGAAAAAATTATTTACCTCAAATACAGGCGCATCATTCATTGAGTTAACAGCAATAATAACTTGGGCCTGACTTCTTCCGCCTTGTTCATCTATAACTGCAATTTCAAAACTATCTTGTTGATCATAATCAACATCAGGCTGATAAGTAAAATGACCTGACTCTTGCAAATTTAAGGTGCCTGATTCAGGCGTAGTAACAACCGAAAAAGTTAATAATTCACTATCAATATCTGTTGCCATAACTTGGTCAGACAACAAGTGATCTTCATCAACACTAAAAGACATGTTACTAAATTCTGGATTATCATTAACTGAAGTAACTGTTATTGCTATTTCTTTTTCACTAATACCCTCGTTTTCATCTGTAACTGAAACAACTAGCGAATCTTCACCAAAGAAATTCTCAGCTGGGCTATAAGTTAGTACACCCTGTAAAGAAATAGATGCCACTCCATTGCTAGTTTCCGATATTAAATGAAATTCTACACCATCATTTTCGATATCTTGGAAGGCAATTTCAGAGGTTAACACCATATCTTCATTGGTTGTTAATACACTTGTTAAAATGGTTGGTACGTCATTAATTGAATTTACAGTGACTAATAACTCATGTTCAATAAAGTTACCGTGTATATCTTCAGCTTTTAATAAAATGGTGTCTTCACCATTAAAGTTCTCATTCGGCGTATATATTATCGTTTCGCCATCAACGGTTAGCTCGCCATGAATTGCATCATTAACAATTGAGAGGTCTAAAGGGTCTGCTTCCGGATCAACAAAGGTAATTAAAGGCTCTGAAGTTTCATCTTCGTTCATATTCAGAGAAGCCTCATTGACTATTGGTGCTTTGTTTATTTGAAAAAACTTAATCTTCCCCTGATCTTTGGTTGTTACCAGAAGATAATTGTCAGCTATTTGAAAGTTTGCCTCTCGCCACTCAAAATCGTTGATTTTTGCTTTCGAAATCAAGGTTGGTAAACTAGGCTCTGAGGTTTCAAACAAATGAAAATAAAAACCATCTGAAATAAGTAAATAACCTTCCAAAAGGTCAGCACTTATACCGTTAAAAACTGAAAAGCCTATATCAATTGAACTAATCTCTGTGAACTCATCAGACTCAGATAATGCAACAACCTTTATTCCTTCCGGACTTATCAGATAGATATACTCGTTAGCTATAACCAGCTGATAATAACTAAACCCAAGCTCTATTGTACGACTGTATACAAAATCGTCGTTGTTATAATCTGTAAATAGATGGATTTTATTATTGCTACATGGGTCAGATGCTATAAGCGTATCGGCAAGTAAACCTAATTTTTGTGGACAAGAATTGCCAGGGTTAGAAATGCTAGCTTCTAAAGGAGTCTCATACAAACTATAAAGTGAAGTAGCACTATGGCGCGTCACTGAAGATTCAGTGTCAAAATTTATGTTATATATATGACTATCTTTGAACAATAATGGACCAGCTTTATTATTCACGCTAACTTCACTGTTAAGTTGAATTTCACTGTCACTTACTATTGTTTGATTGCTTATTCTTTGTTCGTTAGAAAAAATTAGATTAGTAGATACTCTTTCTATGTCTTTAACATTTTCGACAATACTATTTTGCAAAGTAATATTGTCAATATCAGTAATATTAATAATGTCTATACGTGAATCACGAGGTAAATATACTAAGTTATTTTCAATAACAGCCTTACCCATATCGCCACTTTGATTATAAGAAAACGCTACGCTGTCTATAGCATTATCAACAAGATCTATTTCGAAAACCCCTGATTTAGTGTTTAGACCAATAAGCTTATCATCACGCCAATATACATCACGCATATACGAGTTTGAAAAGAAGTGATCCGTTAAGCTTTCTGTAGATAAGGTGCTTATTGTATTGCTTTCAGATATTTGAAATGTATAAAGAACGCTGTCTGAAAGCGCTTTTAGCGTATTGTTTTTGCTCGTTAAATGAAAAATTTTATTATACTGAACCGCATCAAAGTCATTTAAAATTGTGACTTGCCCATCAATTAGTTTAATCAAATACAAATATTGATAATTTGAAATTACAAAACGTCCGTCACCTACATAAACACCGTTCGTTGAAATGCCAATTCCTTCTAGTAGTCCTGAGTCGCTTAGCGTTAAATCAGTGAGTTGGTATGACTCTACCTTAGTCGCAAGTGTTCCGTTTTCTTGCACTCGATAGACATAATAAAGCGTTGAATCTTCAATAAATAAGTTTCGATCAGAAACATAAATCTCTTCATTATAGTTACTTGCTGGTGACTGAATAACTTTGCTAAGGCTGAAAACGCCCTCTGCTTCAGCAATGACATATATTTTGTTATCACCATCTACGTAATATAAATCACCTTGATGATTTATCACTTCGGCATTCCAATGCCCTGATACTGTTAATGAATATACTTGTGTAATATTTATAGCGTCAGTAATACTATAAATATTAACTTTATCGTTAGTCACAATAATTAGAAAGTTGTCAAACTTAGAAATTGCACGAATATCAGGTTCAAAGTCAAAATCAATTTGCCCAATCAAAGATGACTCTCCTGCTAATTCAGGATTAATAACATCAACTTGTCCAGAGCGTGTCACTATATAGTAATGATCATTAATCTCGACCATATGCTCATAAGTACCTGAGCCCCATTCTGCCTTTTTAACAAGTTTAGCTTCTTGAGCAATAGCATCAACTGACGACAAAATAGTCGATAACAACAAAATCACATAGAAAAAATACTTCACTTTTCATTCCCTTGATAGAACCAATATAATAATTACCTAGAATTTAACATATAATTTACAATTTAAAAAATTTGTTTAATTAAATGTAAATTCAAAGCGTTAAGAAAAAAGGTTTAATGCTTGAGCTATAAGTGCTGTAGTGATTAAAAGTAATTTGAATACGATCTAAAATTTAATGTTAACTTTTTTGACGCTGCTCTTTGATTATTTCCTCTAACTCAAAAATTGTATTTTCAGGCTCAGAGAAGCTTACAGGTAGAACTAAATCAGGCTCTATCGGGTCATGACATTTCACTGCACCAGCTGAACGCGTAAATATAGCGGTTGGTATGGTAACTTCCAGATTTGAGCCAGCCAATTGAAATGGCTGAATTCTACCTGTAGTACATGATCTAACTCCAGTGAGCTCACCTACAATAACTGCTTGTTCAGCATCTTGAAATGCCGTTAGAAACAAGATTGTTGATGAGTAACTCAATGGCCCCATTAATAAATAAGCTTTACCGGGTATTTTTTGATTTTCTTTCCCTGATACGGGTATAAGCGGTGCATACGGGCCATCAACTATTGCGCCTAATTCACCTTTTACAGGCCCTAGCTTTAAGTTACGCTCAGTAAGGCGAATTTTAAACTTAGATATAAATGGAAATGGCTTTGAGGCGACATAAGGCGAAATACCTCTTTGCCAGTAATGATCCGTTCCACCAGGGTTGGTACGTACATCTATAATAACATCTTGCACTTTTGCTTGCTTAAAGGCCTGCCAAGTCTCTTCCATAAACTTAAAAAATGATTCCTCAAGGTAAGGAGGGTAATAGAATCTATCGATACGCAAATAGCCAATATTGTTATTTAAAACCTTTCGACTTACAAAGTCGTCTATGGTGAAGGTAGATTTATCACTCTCACCAAAGACACCATCAATCAAAACCTTTCGCCGCTTAGAACCACTATCTATTTCAAAGTGATAAGCACCTGAATCTCCAAACATTAGCCAGAACATTTTAGCAAACCTATCTGAAGCCAGAGCTTGACGATGAATTAAAGAATCACCATGCATCCGGCTTACAATTGTATCAATTACATCGCTTGAAGCATTACCGTTTATCTTGGTTATTTCATCACCAAAAGTTATTCCTAGTGACGCGTATTTTTTGGTATTAACGTAAATCTTATTCGATTTGCTGATTCGTATATCAATTGGAAAAAGTTGTCCTTTGTTTACAATATGTTGGTTATAGATTTTATCCAATTCGGGATAATAAATTGCCACATGACCATCAGAAAAAAATGAGTTGAGTTGAGACATATATTTCCATGATTCCAATGGGCTAAGCGGTGTTCTTAGCTCCTCTGACAATTTATCTATGTGTAGCTTTACCGCTTCCAAATCCATCGTAAAACTAGGATCAGGGTGGGTATAATCTAGTAGTTCCTTTAGTTGCGCAAAATCACTTTTTAGTGCCTTGACCGAAATTAATGTCGTTTTCGATTGATTAAGTTGTTGAGGTGATGAACAGGCCAATAATAGAGCTACACCAAATACAATCAATATTCGTTTCATGTAATACCTTAATAATAATGTGTTTTATAGACAGACAATATCAATTTACAATTTCAACCCCATGAAATAAAATGATAAGAACTAACATGCACATGAATAAAATTAATAAGGAATCTTGTGAGTAAGCTACCGCCATTAAAATCTATGCAAGCATTTGAAGCCACAGCAAGGCATTTAAGCTTTAGCCTTGCTGCACAAGAACTATGTGTAAGCCAAAGTGCAATTAGTCACCAAATTAAGTCATTAGAAGTATTTTTAGACAAAAAACTATTTACAAGAAGCAACAATAAAATTTCTTTAACTGGAGATGGTGATATTTTTTTCTCAGTAATAAAAGATTGTTTTAAGCAAATGCAAACGGTAACGGATCACCTCATCCTTGAAAAAAATGTTAAGCTCAAAGTGATAGCACAAACCGCCATCGCGGTAGAATGGTTAGCACCGAAAATACCTGAGTTTAATGAATTAAATCCCGACATTAGCATAGACTTTTCAATGACAGGTGAAGCTGAATTAACAGATCCGTCAGAATACGATGTTTTAATAGGTGCCTGGCCTGCCCCACCAAACTTTATTTCTAAACAGATCAGAGAGGAGTATTGGTATCCTGTTTGCGCTCCAGAAATATATAAGCAATTAGACATAGAAAGGCCTCAATCCTTGTTAGACTTCCCTCTCATAAGCTCCGAGAACGGGCAAGATTGGCTAATTTGGATACAACAACAAAAACTAGAGACACCTAAAAATTTAACAATGCAGCACGTAAGCCATGTGTTGTTAGCTGCTAAAATGGCACAAGGGAAAAGCGGTATAGCTATGAGTTGCGACTTTATTATTCACGACGCTATTAAGCAAGGTCAGCTGATTGCTCTGGACACATTAAGCTTCCATTTACCTTGGGGTGACTTTTTTATTCACTTTAGCGCGGGAAGTCACTACCGCGATAAAATTGAAACCTTTGTTGATTGGTTCGTTGACATATGTAATATGAATAAGTAATTAAAAGGTAATTGCTCAAGCAGAACAATCACCTGTTTATAAACAGAATTCAATTAAGAGTACTAGTGATTTTCAGACACCATATTCACCGTGTACTTAGGAATTTCTACTACTAAGTCTTCATCGCCTACGATAGCTTGGCAACCAAGACGTGAATCTGGTTCTAAGCCCCACGCTTTATCAAGCATGTCGTCTTCTAACTCGTCACTTTCAGCAATAGAGTCAAAGCCTTCACGAATGATCATATGACATGTTGTGCAAGCACACACTTTTTCACAGGCGTGCTCAACACCAATGTCATTTTTCAACGCTACGTTTAATACGCTTTCGCCTTTCTCGGCTTGAACAACTGCACCCTCAGGGCAAAGATCCTCATTCGGTAAAAATATTATTTGTGGCATTTAACTAAACCTCGTCAACTGAATGGCCAGAAAGTGCTGTTTTAATGGATGAATCCATTCTACGTTCAGCAAATATGGCGGTACTATTATTTAATGTTTCTAACGCCGCTTCAATTTCATCGGCGTTACCTGTTTGGCTTATTTGGTGAAGTGCAGCAATAGCGTTATTGATTTCGTCTATTTCTGTACTTTCTAATAATGCGCTATCTGCGGCTAATGCAGCTTGAACTGATTCTATAACACGTAATGCTTCAACCTGTTGCTCTTTCAACATACGCGCTTGAATATCTTGCTCTGCATTGACCATTGAATCTTTTAGCATGTTGGTAATTTCATCTGCCTCTAAACCAAAGCTTGGTTTAACGGTAATACTTGATTCAATGCCGGTTGATTTTTCCATTGCTGAAACTTCTAATAGTCCGTCAGCGTCTACTTTAAAAGTAACACGAATATGTGCAGCACCTGCGGTCATGGCAGGTATACCGCGAAGTTCAAAACGGGCTAAAGAGCGACAGTCGTCAACAAGCTCACGTTCACCTTGCAAAACATGTACTGCCATGGCGGTTTGGCCATCTTTAAAAGTAGTAAATTCTTGTGCTTTAGCGACAGGTATTGTGGTGTTACGTGAAATTACTTTTTCAACTAAACCACCCATGGTTTCTAAGCCAAGTGATAATGGAATAACATCAAGTAAAAGCATGTCGCTGTCTGGCTTATTACCCGCTAAAATATCAGCTTGAATAGCAGCGCCTATAGCAACGACTTTATCAGGGTCAATTGAGGTTAATGGTTGTCGCTTAAAGAAGCTTTCAACTTCACTACGCACTAAAGGCACACGAGTTGATCCGCCAACCATAACAACTTCAATAACTTCTTCAATTTCAAGTTCGGCGTCTTTTACAGCACGACGACAAGCACGTAGTGTTTTCTTAACTAAAGGCGCAATTAATTGCTCAAACTCTGAACGGGTTACTTTACCGGTCCAAGATTTATTATCTGCCAACTTTAAGGTAATATCGACACTTTCATGTTTTGATAATTGCTCTTTTGCCGAGCATGCTTGCTGCGTTAATTGTCTTTCCAAAGAAGGTGATAATGGACGCACTAAACCGGCTTGTTCAACAATATGTTCAACTAATATGCCGTCAAAATCGTCACCACCGAGTGCCGAGTCGCCACCTGTTGCCAATACTTCAAACACGCCTTTATTCAAACGTAATATTGAAATATCAAAAGTACCACCGCCTAAATCATAAACGGCAACAACACCTTCTTGCTTACCTTCGTGTTTAGTATCTAATCCATAAGCAACTGCGGCGGCTGTAGGTTCGTTTAGCAAACGTAATACGTTAACACCGGCTAATTTTGCTGCATCTTTTGTGCTATGACGCTGAGCATCATCAAAGTATGCAGGTACTGTTATTACAACACCTGTTAATTCTCCACCTAAAGAGTCTTCTGCACGTTTTACCAGTGTTTTAAGAATTTCAGCAGAGACCTGCACCGGGTTAACATCGCCGGTGCGCGTTACAATTGACGGGTGATTTTCATCGCCAGTAAATGTATAAGGTAAAGATGCATATTTATTATTAATATCAGCTTTTGAACGGCCAATTAAGCGCTTCGCTGATACGATGGTATTTTCAGGGTCGCTTACCGCAAACGCTTTTGCCTCGTTACCCACAACAACTTCAGTGCTTTGGTAGCTAACCACTGACGGTAAAATATCTAAACCATTAGCGTCAACTATTGTTTCTGCTAGGCCACTTTTTACGCTAGCGATTAATGAATTGGTGGTGCCTAGGTCAATGCCTGCGGCTAGACGATGCTCGTGAGGAACTGTACTTTGCCCAGGTTCAGCGATTTGTAATAATGCCATTGTAAAAGCTCGTTAGGTGATAGTTTTACGGATTTTTTATTAATAGCGACATGCTTTTGTAACTCAACAATATCGTTATCAACGTCTTAATGTTATTAATACCAGGTTACTTAACTTGGTAATTAGTCGTCTAACAACAACTCTTCGAGTTTTTCGAGTTCAACATGCAGTTTTTGATAAAATTTAAGCTTTCTTAAATTATCGCACGCTAAATTATTAGACTCGGCGGTGTTATCTGCCAACTGTGCTTGCAACTGGGTAAATAGTTGCTGATACTCGGTTTCAAACACTTGTGAAACGTTAAACACGGCTGCGTCTATATCATCAGCTTGCTTAACCTCATCTAGCATTTCTCGCAATTCCATTTGATGCATTAAAAAACTAACGTCACCAAATGAAGCTTGCTCGCTAGGCATGCTAACGCCGCGCAATTCTAGTAGGTATTGCGCACGTTGAAGCGGTTTTTTTAATGTTTGATAAGCATCGTTAATTAGCGTTGATTTCTTAACTGCTAACATTTGCTCTTGGCTTGAGCCATGAGCAAAACGATCAGGATGCACTTTTTTTTGTAATGTTTGATAAAGTGTTGAAAGTTTAGCAAGATCAAGATTGAACTGAACGTCTAAACCAAATAATTCAAAATAATTCACAACAACTCCAGTGAAGTTAACTGTTCACTAAACATTAAAACTTTCACCACAGCCACATTCGCCTTTTGCGTTTGGGTTGGTGAATTTAAAGCCTTCGTTCAAACCTTCTTTAACAAAATCAAGTTCGATACCATCAAGATAAACCAAGCTCTTACCATCAATAATGATATTACAGTCATTGATAGAAAACAGCGTGTCGTCTTCATTTAGCTCATCTACAAATTCAAGTACATAAGCTAAACCAGAACAACCGGTTGTTTTAATACCTAATCGTAAACCAAGGCCCTTGCCTCGGTTTTCGATAAACGATTTTACCCTGTCAGATGCGGCAGGTGTCATCGTTACACTCATAGTTACTCTCCAGCTTAAGCTTTGTGCTTACTACGGTAATCTTCGATTGCCGCTTTAATTGCATCTTCCGCTAGGATTGAACAGTGAATTTTTACTGGCGGTAAGGCAAGTTCTTCAGCAATAGCGGTATTTTTAATTTCGCCTGCTTCGTCAATTGATTTACCTTTAACCCATTCTGTTACTAATGAGCTTGAGGCAATTGCTGAACCACAACCGTAAGTTTTAAATTTAGCATCTTCGATAATGCCATCAGCTGAAATTTTAAGTTGTAGTTTCATTACGTCACCACATGCTGGTGCGCCAACCATACCCGTTGCAACTTGTGGATCGTTCTTGTCTAAAGAACCAACGTTGCGTGGATTTTCATAATGATCAATTACTTTTTCGCTATAAGCCATAATATTTCTCCTAGTGCTCTAGTGAGCAGCCCACTCTATTGAGTCTAAATCGATACCGTCTTTGAACATTTCCCAAAGCGGTGACATGTCACGTAAATGGCCAATTGCCTTTTTGATCAGGTCAATGGCGTAATCAATTTCTTCTTCCGTTGTAAAACGGCCAAAGCTAAAACGAATTGAGCTATGAGCCATTTCGTCGTTTAAGCCTAAAGCACGTAATACATATGACGGCTCTAAACTTGCTGATGTACAGGCTGAACCTGAAGATACAGCTAAGTCTTTTAACGCCATAATTAACGATTCGCCTTCAACAAAGTTAAAGCTAACGTTTAAGTTACCTGGGTAACGTTTGTCTGCATCGCCATTAATGAAAACTTGTTCCATATCGTTCAAACCAGCCCATAAACGGTCACGCATTTTAGTTACGTGTGCTTCGTCTTGTGCTAATTCTTCTTTGGCAATTCTAAAGGCTTCACCCATACCAACAATTTGGTGTGTTGCTAGTGTACCACTGCGCATACCACGTTCATGGCCGCCACCGTGCATTTGTGACTCTAAACGTACACGAGGTTTACGGCTAACATAAAGTGCACCAATGCCTTTTGGACCATAAATTTTATGGGCAGAAAATGACATTAAATCTACTTTTAAATGTTGTAAATCAATGTTGATTTTACCGGCACTTTGCGCAGCATCAACATGGAAGATAATTTTGCGTGCACGACACATTTCGCCAATTTCAGCGATATCTTGGATAACACCTATTTCATTATTCACGTGCATAATGCTGACAAGTACTGTGTCATCTCGCATAGCCGCTTCTAATTTTTTTAGGTCAATTAAACCGTTGCTTTCAGGGTCAAGGTAAGTAACCTCAAAACCTTGACGTTCTAATTCACGACAAGTATCTAATACCGCTTTATGTTCAGTTTTACAGGTAATAATGTGCTTACCTTTTTTACTGTAAAATTTAGCAGCACCTTTAATTGCAAGGTTGTTTGATTCAGTAGCGCCTGACGTAATAACAATTTCACGAGGGTCAGCATTGATCAAATCAGCAATTTGATTACGCGCGATATCTACCGCTTCTTCTGCCTGCCAGCCGAATTTGTGTGAGCGTGATGCTGGGTTTCCGTAAAAACCATCAGTTGTCATATATTGCATCATTTTTTCAGCTACACGCTTGTCTACAGGTGTGGTCGCTGAATAATCAAAATAAATAGGAAGCTTCATTGATTAATAATCTCCAATTGAACTAGCAATTAATGCCAGTCATTCATAATATTGCGAGTGGTAATTAAGGTCTCTAACGAGGGTGACTTGCGCGCTTTCGCTGCCGCTTCATCTTGTCGTTGTGACACTATTTTAACATTTCGTTGCGCGACGAGCTCGGCAAGTGAAATGCTTTTTAAAAAATCTTCTATTCTATCGCTTAAGTCGGTCCATAAATAATGCGTTAAGCATTGCTGCCCGTCTTGACAATTACCTGTACCGCCACATTTGGTGGCATTGATACTTTCGTCTACCGCGTTGATAACATCAGCCACGGTAATTTTTGCAGAGCATTGACCTAATCGATATCCGCCGCCTGGGCCACGAACACTATTCACTAGTCCGTATTTTCTAAGGCGTGAAAAAAGTTGTTCTAGGTATGATAATGAAATGCCTTGGCGCTCTGATATATCAGCCAAAGGTACAGGTCCTGCTACGGCATGAATAGCCACATCAAGCATCGCTGTTACGGCATATCGGCCTTTAGACGTCAACTTCATTTAATACCCCTATCAGTTTGCTGCGCAATTTTACATAACCTTATAAAATAGTCAACTAAATACCCGAGTGATTTACTCAGGTATTTTACTCGGGTTTAAAAATTAGTCAATCAAAAGGAAAATAATAGCTTAGTTATCGCGCTATAATTGAGTTTTATCAATCGAATTACTTACCACGCGTTAATTATAACTTTAAGCGTGATAAGTAACGATAGGTAAATAATGAATGTTAAATCATAGGATCAAAATTAGCAGCTGCACCTTCTCTGCGTTTAGCCGCCGCTTTTTCATCTTCGTCGAATTCACCAACTTTTAATTCAGGTAATGCTTCTTGACAAACTTCTCCACCTAATTGATTCACTTCTCGGCATAAAGAAGAAATTTTATTATCCATTAAGTGCATATGATCGAGTAAACGACCAATTGCTTTAGCAACAGGATCTGGATTATCTGTGGCTACAGCATAAGCATCAAAACCATACTTTTGAGCTACTTTTTCACGATTTTCAGCATCATCTTTATTCTTATTTTTATTGGGATTTACAATACGCGCTGGAATACCTACTGCAGTTGCATTATCAGGTACATCTTTTACCACAACAGAGTTAGAGCCAACTTTGCCATGTTTGCCAATAGTTATTGGCCCTAATATTTTTGCACCCGCCCCTATTACAACATTATCCATTAATGTCGGATGACGTTTACCTTCTTTCCAACTTGTACCACCTAAGGTAACACCTTGATATAAAGTAACATCGTCGCCAATTTCTGCCGTACCACCAATAACAACCCCCATGCCGTGATCAATAAAGAAACGACGACCAATAGTTGCACCAGGGTGGATCTCAATGCCTGTTAACCAACGTGAAAAGGTTGAAAATGAACGTGCTAACCATTTCCAGTCACATTTCCATAATTTATGACTCAGACGATGAAACCAAACAGCATGTAAACCAGGATAGTTAGTAAGCACTTCAAATACATTACGCGCTGCTGGATCTCGATCAAATACACTGTTGATGTCTTCTTTCATGCGGTTAAACATTCACGTTCCTTAATTTTCTATTCGATAGCTTGATTCAATAATAAATAGCGACATAATTAGTCAGATAATTAAGCCACTAATAACCGCTACCATTAATCTTTGTTACTGGCGTTAGCTACTTTTGCAGCGCGCTCAACCGAGGCTAAAATGCCACGCATCATTTTTAATTCTTTAACATCAGGTCTAGCACGATTAAACAAACGACGTAACTTGGTCATGACTAAACCAGGGTGGCTTGGAACAATAAAGCCCGTGTCTTTTAGTGCATTTTCAAAATGCTCATAAAAACGTTCAGTTTCATCTACCAAGGGATACTCTTCGTTATCATTCATTGTAAACGCTTGCTGTTCATGAATTAAAAAGCTTGTACGTACTTCATAACTTAATGTTTGTACCGCCATTGCCAAGTTCAATGAACTGTATTCTGGGTTCGCTGGAATTTGCACATGAAAGTGACATAACTGCAGTTCTTCATTCGTTAGGCCACTACTTTCACGACCAAAAACTAAAGCAACCGGATACTCTTGCGCTTCGGTTATTAGTTTTTCACCACAACCGCGAGGCTCTAGCATCGGCCAAGGCAATGTACGAGAGCGAGCGCTTGTACCTACAACTAAACCACAATCATCAATGGCTTCTTCAAGCGTAGAAACAACTCTGGCGTTTTTTAAAACATCAGTTGCTCCAGCAGCTAAAGCTTGCGCTTGCCCATTAGGCATTTCAATTGGATCAACTAACACAAGATCCGTTAAACCCATTGTTTTCATCGCTCGAGCGGCTGAGCCAATGTTACGACAATCTGAGGTATTAACGAGAACTATACGTACTTTGTTTAATAAAGAATCTGACATTATTTATACTTACTTAATTCGCAGACAACATTTCAATTATATTTAAATTATAGTGTTGACTATCTAGATGGCTAAAATTGTCGATAATGTTAACACAGAACCATATACTTGTACTGCGAAAAAATCACCCGTTTTGTATTTCTTCCCTAGTGTTTATCAATATGTCTTAGCACTTTCGCTTATATAGGCAAATAAAGTTAGGTAAAGAAATTCAGCTAAGTTGTATTACATAAGCTATAACTTAAATTCACATTAGGAACTTCTGTTAGTTATTACTGAAGAAGGGTATCGCTAATTGATAATTAGTTTGCTATAATTCGCGCGCTTAATTTTAGGGGGCTCATACAAGTATGACTTTTTAAGATTAACCTCGTTCTTTTACATAGCTGTTTATGACATTTTACAACATTATAGGGTAGTCGATCATGCATCCGATGCTAAATATTGCCGTGCGCTCTGCGCGTGCTGCGGGCAAAGTAATTCTGCGCGCTTTTGAACAAGTAGATAAGATTGAAATTGAATCTAAGGGTACTAACGATATCGTTACTAATGTTGATATAAATGCTGAACTAGCTATTGTTGAAACAATTCAAAAATCTTACCCTAACCACACGATTATTGGTGAAGAGTGTGGCGTAATTGAAGGGAAAGACAATGACTACCAATGGATTATTGATCCATTAGACGGTACGTCAAACTTCGTTAAAGGTATTCCACACTTTGCCGTGTCTATCGCGCTTAAAGTTAAAGGAAAGTTAGATCAATCTGTGATCTACGATCCAATCCGTGGTGAATTATTTACTGCTAGTCGTGGTAAAGGTGCACAATTAAACGGTTTCCGTATTCGCGTAAAACAATCTAAAGAACTGAATGGCGCTATTTTAGCGACAGGTTTCCCTTTTAAGCATAAGCAACATACCAATGCTTACTTAGAAATGTTCAAAACACTATTCGGTAAAACATCAGACATGCGTCGTGCTGGCTCAGCCGCACTTGATTTAGCTTACGTTGCTTCAGGCCGTGTTGACGGTTACTTTGAAATTGGTTTAAAACCTTGGGATACCGCTGCCGGTGAGCTTATGGTTATTGAAGCTGGTGGTTTGGTAACAGATTTTGTTGGTGGCCATAATCACAGTAACTCAGGTAATATCGTTGCGAGTAGCCCACGCTTAGCAAAAGAAATCTTAAAAGATATTCGCCCTCACTTAGGTGAAGCACTAAGCAAATAAAGCTTAATACTTACCGTTAAAAAGCGCCTTTGGGCGCTTTTTTTGTGCCTGAAATATAGTGAAGTTGAGTAATACCTTAAGTAGCAACTGTCTAAAGTAGGGTCAGGTACACATTAATTAACATGTAAAACAACGATAAAAATGACTCACAGGAAGAAAAGAATAAGAACTGAATGAGCTGAATACAGGAAGTATTTGTCAGCTAATTAAAAGTCATTGTTTTAATTCGAGTAATTGGTTAGTAGTGTTTAACAGATAAAAAATATGCTACCACCGAGGGACTTCGTCCTGCACAGAGAAGAGCTAAACCCAGAAAAAATTATGGGGAAGACCTTACCATTCATATTGTTTATTTTTTTGTAACTTCTCGGTGTAGCGCAAAGCGCCTCGGTGGTAGGATGTTTTGAACTATTGTTTTTTACCTTAGAGTGCTCGTTGGTAAAAAATTTATAAAGTAGGGTCAGGTACACATTAATTAACGTGCAAAAGAACGATAAAAATGACCCACAGGGAGAAAATAATAAGAACTGAATGAGTTGAATACAGGAAGTATTTGTCAGCTAATTAAAGATTTTTGGTTTAATTCGAGTAATTGGTTAATGGCGTTTAACACATAAAAGATATGCTACCACCGAGGCACAGAGGGACTTCGTCCTGCACAGAGAAGAGCTAAGCCCAGAAAAAATTATGGGGTAAGATCTTACCATTCATATTGTTTATTTTTTATAACTTCTCGGTGTAGCGCGCAGCGCCTCGGTGCCTCGGTGGTAGGATGTTTTGAACTATTGTTTTTTACCTTAGAGTGCTCGTTGGTAAAAATGGGTCAGATACACAGTAGTTAACATGTAAAACAACGTTAAAAATGGTTCACAGCTAGTAAATATTGTTCATGACTGAATATAAGAACATAAAAAAGCCAGCATAAGCTGGCTCTTGTTCGCGTTTAGAAAGCTAATTGCTTAAAGCACGCCACGTTCCATTTGGTTCAACTCAATTGACTTAAACAAGGCAGTGAAGTTACCTTCGCCAAAACCTTGGTCGTCTACACGCTGGATCATCTCAATAAAAATAGGCCCAAAAATGTTTTTAGTGAATATCTGTAACAAGTATGAATTTTCTTTTTGGCTATCAACTAATACTTGATGATCACGAATGCGTTGTGGGTCTTCTTTTACCCAAGGAATACGATCAAAAACATCGTCATAGTATTCAGGAACAATATTTAGTGTATCAATGATATTTTTATCAAGTTGATCTAAGGAGCCTAATAGATCATCACTGATAAATGCTAAATGCTGAACACCTGGGCCATTATATTCATTTAAGTATTCATCTATTTGGTTGTTGCTTGTGCCCTTTCCTTCATTAATAGGAATACAGAAGGTGCCACACGGAGATTGTAATGCATAAGAAACTAATGCAGATTTCTCACCTTTAATGTCAAAGTAACGTACATCAGTGAAACCAAATATGTTTTTATAAAAATCAGCCCAAAACTCCATAGTGCCTTGGTAGACGTTATTCGTTAAATGATCAACAGCTTTAAAACCTTTGTCTTTAACTAATACTGGCTCAGCAAGATCTTCACAATCGTCTTGATAGATAGAGCCTTTAACACCAAATTTTTCAATAAAGTAAATTAAGCTATCGCCAATACCAAATATTGCCGGGTAAGGTAATTTTTTATCTACACCTTGTGCCGATTTAGCACCACGCGCTACAGCTTGCTCAAAAGCATAGTCTGCATTTTCTACACGCCAGCCCATTGAACATATTGCAGGCCCATGACTTTTGGCAAATTCTTTAGAGAACCCTGCTTGCTCATTGTTTAAGAAGAAATGAATATCATTTTGATTAAAATAATCAATGTCACGACCTTTGAATTTCTTGGTTTTTGAAAAACCAAAACCGTAAAAAGCATCAGCCATAAAGTCAGAGTCTGGCGTTGCATATTCAATAAATTCGATACCGCGTAAATTTAGTGGGTTTGTTACTTCTGTCATAATTGTTTCTCTCGTTGTAGCAATGAGGCGATTATTACTCTGAAATCAGCGAAGAGGAAGTGAATGAAAAAACTGACATTATTTGAAGCGTAAATCTATTGTTACGTCAAAACTACGGGAATAATTCGTTACAAGGATCTAAACTATAGCTGGCGGCTCACGCAGATGTAACGTTATTTTTACAGAAGATTTTAGCCGTGATAAATTGCTTATATAACCATCTAAATCCATTGCAATAGCGATTATAAAAACACAATGAAATTTAGTTAAATGGCTATAGTACCAAATTAATTTATTGGCATTTAATTTTACAGACGAAAAAAAACGCCAACTCTAATAAAAGAATTGGCGTTTAGATTTACATATCAAATGTAATTAGTTAGTACGTTGCTCTTTACGAGAACGTGCTGGACGGTCAGATGAAGGTTGTACATCTGAAACCGTAATCTCTAGTGCTTGACGGCGAACACGTACACGCTTTAATTGTGTAAATGATTTGTCAGGCATACCTTTTGGCAATTGCACAAAGCTATGTTTATCATGCAAGTTAATAGCGCCAATGTAGCTACTGTCTAATGAAATTTCGTTAGCGATTGCACCAACAATATCACCTGGACGTGCACCATGCTCTTTACCCACTTCTAAGCGGTAAGTCTGCCAATCAACATCACTGCGGGCAACTTTAGCTTTACGTGGAGCGCGCTCTGCACGGTTATCATTGCGGCTATCGCGGCCACCACGAGCTTCGTTACGACCACCTCGGCTGTCATTACGACCACCGCGGCTGTCGTTACGATCATTTCTTTCACGAGCATCACGGCGAGGTTTCGGATCTTCTTTCGGCTGTAACGGTTGCTTTAATTGTTTTTGATAAAGTAACGCGGCTGCTAAATCTGTCATTGAAAGTTCTGACTCGCTCGCCATTGTTTCAATAATTTCACGCATTGAAACTAAATCTTTATCAGCTACAACACCTGTTAATTCAGTTAGTGTGCGTTCAATACGTGCTTTACCAATTTCTTGAATATTTGGTAAGTCGTACATTTCAACGGTACCAGATGTTAAACGCTCGTAATGACGTAAAGAGTACATTTCGCGTGGGCGTACAAACGATATAGATGTACCGCTACGACCTGCACGACCTGTACGACCAATACGGTGAACATAAGCTTCGTTATCACCTGGTAAATCGTAGTTAATAACTAATGAAATACGTGGAATATCAAGACCACGAGCAACTACGTCAGTTGCCACTAAGATAGACGACACGCCTGACTTAAGTTGGTCAACAGTACGTTCACGCTGCGCTTGGTTCATATCACCATTTAACGCAACAGATGCATAACCTGCACGCTCTAATTTTTCAGCAACTTCGATAGTATCATTACGCGTTCTAACGAAAATAATCATGGCATCATAATCAAATGTTTCTGCAATACGCTCTAACGCAGTCATTTTATTAATGCCGCTAACTTTCCATGCGTATTGAGTAATATTTGCTTTAGCTTGCTTAACTGCTGCTACTTTAATGTGCTCTGGATTTTTCAAGAAGCGATTAGCTACTTTACGAATCTGTGCAGGCATAGTTGCAGAGAATAAGGCCATTTGAGTTTCTTTTGGCAAATGCTCAAGGATCCACTCAATGTCTTCTAAAAAGCCCATGTTTAACATTTCATCAGCTTCATCAAGCACACAAAATGATAAGTTATCTAGCTTAAGGCTTTTACGACGTAAGTGGTCCATTAAGCGACCAGGTGTACCTACTACAACTTGTGCACCACGCTCTAACTGTTGAAATTGTGGTTGGTAAGATTGACCACCGTATAAAGTGGCAACTTTTAAACCTTTCATGTTTTTTGCAAAAGTTTCAATCGCTTCTGCTACTTGAATAGCTAATTCACGTGTTGGCGCTAAAACCATCAATTGTGGTTTGCGAATAGAAACGTCTATTTTTGCAAGTGCTGGCAAACCAAAAGCAGCGGTTTTACCGGTACCTGTTTGTGCTTCACCAAGAACGTCTTTACCTTGAAGTAAAGGGGGAATTGTTTGCGCTTGAATTGCAGTTGAATTTTCAAAACCTAGTGCTTTTACAGCAGATACTAAGTTTTCAGGCAAACCAAGGGCGTCAAAGCCTACAGAGGCATTGTTAAGATCAGTCATATAATTTTGTCTTCTCATGGTAGAAACTGGCTATACGCCAAAGTTCCTACATACATATACGAGGAAACCACCAGGAAGACTTAAGGCACATTCATTACGTTAACGTTGAAAAGTTAACTGGGCAAGTCTATTGGGCGGATATACCCCACTCATTTTGAAATTTCTGTGATGTTCTAAGCTTCTTTAAGAAACTATTTCGATTCACGATCACAGAGGCGCGCATTATACAGATGCGGTAAAATTATACAAGTAATAATGTATGGTTTAGCTTATTTAATCATAAAAAAAGCTTTAAACGTCTAAAACTGACACTTAAAGCTGTTTAATTGTATAAGTAAATTGATACGCGTTATGTCTAGCTATCTATTTCAAAACTACCTTTTACTTTTTGTACCCGCATGCCACCAGAGCCACTATTTATAATTTTCAAACCTCCTGCTTGTTCTATATCAATATCGCCAGAGCCATCATCAATGGTTACAAAGCCATTAACACTTCTCACGGTTAATTCTCCGGAGCCATCTTTAATCATAACGTCGCCTGATACGCCGTTAACAAAAATACTACCTGAGCCATCGTCAATGTCGAGATTGCCATCAAGATCATTTAAAGAGATTTCACCAGATCCATCATTAATTTTTATATTACCTATGACTTCGCTAATAAAAATACCGCCAGAGCCGTCATCAATTTTAAGATCATTTTTAACGTTTTTTATTGTTAGCTCACCTGAGCCATCTTTTATTGTGACTTTAGCGTCAATATTATTAATATTTATTGCCCCAGAACCATCATCAATTTTCAACATTAAGTGGCTTGGCATAATAATGTTGATATCAATACGTGGTGATTCACCATGCCAAAAACCACTGCTGTTAATTTTTGCCACCAAATAGGCACTTTTACCAGTTTCAGTTAGGTTTAACTCAACATTATCTATATCACCATTTTTGCTATAGATGTCAGCAACAACCCTGATCTCTTTTATCTTTTCATCGCCCTCAATAATTAAAGCACCAGCACCAGCCTCAATATCCAAAGCCTTAAGCTTATGAGCAGCGATTTTTAGTGTTTGTTGACTATGGTATTTAGCATGAGAAGGTTTTGCTATCACGATGCAGCCACTTAAAATAGAGACACTTACTATAAAAAGTAATATTTGAGTTAATTTCATTGGGTAATTTCCTTGTAGATTATTAAATAATTTATTGTTTTCTTGAATACAATCAAAAATCGCGCCAAATAAAAACAATTTAAATATCAACAACCTAAAAGATAATAGATTAAAGTAACTCTATTAATAAATAGATATTGGTTAAAATAACAATAAATTAGTGAATTATTAAGTGTGGTTAATATCTAATAAGCTGATTAACCATATCAGGTAAAATACCTAAAACTAAACCAAGGGTAATTAAGCTATAAATTAAAGTTTGCTCTATAAAGTGACTCTTTATTTTTTTATCTTCTGGGCTTGTTACCACTACATTTGAAAAAACCTTAAATATCATCGGTAAGTAATACGCTAAACCAATACCACTACCTATAATAAGTATGGCGATTAACCACCAAGCATTGGCAATAGTGGCTTGGCTTAAAATATAGAACTTACCAATAAACCCCATTGTTAACGGTATTCCCGCTAAGCTCAATACGCCAAGTATCATTAAGAAGCCATAACTTGGAGCACGCCAAAATAGCCCTTTTAAATCAAGTAATGTAATGTCCTCCTGTTTCCCAGAGCGAATATTGTGTTGCTGAATGAGCGAAATCACCAAAAAAATAGATAAATTGGCAACCGTGTAAGCGGCTAAATAAAACAAACTACTTTGCCAAGTAAACTCTAAGCTTTGCTCTGATGTTACAATAATAACGATCAATAAATACCCCATATGAGCAATGGAAGAATAAGCCAATAAGCGTTTTAAGTTTTGTTGTTTAAGCGCCATAATATTGCCTAATAACATCGAGATTACTGCAAAAGATATTAAGAAGATTTGAAAATTTTCGAGTAATAAATACCGCTGCGCAATAATGCACTTAAGCAAAACAACAAACATAGCAATTTTAGAGATAGTTGCCATTAAAAGAGTAACAGGCGTTGGAGACCCTTGATAAACGTCTGGTGTCCAAAAATGAAACGGTGCAATAGATAATTTAAAGGCAATACCACTAACAAATAGCAACAAACCTAATTGAAAAAACAACCCTAAGCCTTGCTCAAATAATTCGCTTGATAACGTCGCATTAAAGCTCATATCCCCTACAACACTGTAAATAAAAGCAATACCTAACAGCATAAAACTTGAAGCTGTAGCACTTAATATTAAATATTTAAAGCCACTTTCTACACTATATTGATTACCTCGGTGATAACCCACTAAGCCAACTAAGCTAATACTTAACAACTCAAAACCTAAAAACAAACTAGCGAAATGGTCACTGACCACTAGCACTCCCGCACCAAGTACCAACAGTAATAATAATAAGTAGTATTCATCATGCACTTCTAGAGACATTTTTAAAAAACAATGACTCATGCGAAGAACAGATAAAGCGGAAATTAAAATTAAGTTGAATGCAAAGGTAGCGTAACCATCAACCTTTAACAGTTGTGTTACTTGAATTACAGGCTGCGAAAGCAAGCTAATATTGGCTAATAAAGCCATGAATAATATAAAAAATGTAAATAGTGCGATTGTACGCTGTGACCTTTTCCAAGCTACTAACAAAAGCGCTAATGTAATACCAAAAGCAATAATAAGTTGAGGTAATATCGCCGCTGCCATTGTTATGGTAAGTAAGGGTTGTGAACTGCTTGCTATAGACATAATCACATAACTCCGAATGAAAATTTAAGCAAAAGCATAGGGTACAAACCAATGGCAATAAGCAATAATAACAAGGAGCTACAGATAAGAAGCTCTCGCAGCTGTAAATCAGTAATAACGTGTTTGGGCTCACCTTGAAAGCTCGATTGAAATAACACTATGCCATATATAGCTGAGCCAATAAGACCTAAAGCCGCAACAATAGCGAACGCTGGCAACACTTGAAAAACCCCAACTAAACTGAAAAATTCGCCAATAAAGTTGGCTAACCCTGGTAAACCAAAAGCAGCGCCAGCAAAAACCAAGGCAAACCCGCCCATGCGAGGCGCACTATGCCAAAAGCCTCCCATATCGGTTAATTTTCGACTATGAACTCGATGATAAATCATCCCTGCTAAAGCAAACAATGCGGCACTGCTTAAACCATGCGCCACTATGGTAACAATCGCACCTTGATAAGCGATTGTATTAAAGGCAAACAATGCCAACATTACAAACCCCATGTGACTTATGCTGCTGTAGGCAATAAGACGTTTAAAGTCTTGTTGTGCAAAGGCCATTTTTGCCCCATAAAGAATACTGATCACAGCCAAGGTTGCAGCTACTGGCGCAAATTGCACACTCGCTTGCGGGAATAAAACAATGACAAAGCGAATCAAACCATAAGCGCCGGTTTTTAGCAGAACGCCTGCAAGTAATACACTTCCTGCTGTAGGTGCCTGCGTATGTGCATCTGGAAGCCAGCTATGTAGAGGAACTGAAGGTAGCTTAACCGCAAAGGCGATAAAAAAGCCTAACATCAAATACTGACTAATCTCCAATGGAATATCTAACAACAACCAATCAGGGTAATAAAAACTTAATCGACCCGTTTGCAGTAAATGAAAATAGGCAGTGGCAATAATCGCCACTAACATCAGCAGACTGCTAACCTGAGTAAAAATAAAAAACTTTAATGCGGCAAACTGACGTTTTTCATGACCCCATATTGCTATTATTGCAGTCATTGGGAGTAACATAACCTCCCAAAAAAAGAAGAATAAAAACACATCTACGGCAACAAAAACACCAATAATACCGGCGATTGATAACAATAAATTAAAATAGTAAAACCCGACATGGTGCTGGATTTCACGCCATGAAACCAATACGCAAATAAAAGCGAGCAGCAAGGTTAATGAGATTAACAATATACTTAGCTGATCAAGCGCTAAGGCATATTCAATACTAAAGGTTTTGATCCAAGCAACACGGGTCAAAACTTGTAATTGAACAAAGTCTTCATTCGCAACACTGTTATTAAGAACAAATACTGCAAACACTGTCGACAATAAAACTAAACTGATAAGTGATAACCATTTAGCGCTGCCTAACCATAACTTTTCAGCTTGCCAAACAAGTAAGCCAGCAATGATCAAGCCAACCATAATAAAAGTAAGAGTCATAAGAAGCTTACTCCTAATAACAACATTATAGCTAAGCCAAAGGCTGCTAAATACCAGCGTAAACTGCCGTTTTGCATCATAATTAACGCATCGTGCCATAAGCTTATATACCAAGCATTTAGCATAATAACTTGGTCAACTACATCGTGTTTATTTTTTTCCGCCAGCCACTGATAAGGCTTAATAAAAAGTAAAGAATATAAAGTATCAAAGCCCAAGCCATGACGGCAGAAGACAACAAGCCGACTTTCACTCGCTGATAAATTATATTCGCTACCAACGACTCTAGAAGTTCGATATTTTTTAAAATAAAACCAAGAAAATAAAATCCCAATAAACGGAGTTAAAATCGCTAAGGTGTGTAACCAGCTAGGTTCTAATATTTGTGGTATAGATGCCGGTAGTTCGGTAGGAAAGACTAACGTCAGGTCAAGTGGGATCAAGCCACCAAAAAGTGATAGTAAGGCCAAAATAATTAACGCACTGCGTAACAAAATATTTTTTTCACTATGCGTTTTGTCACTAAAGCGTGCTGTTCCCATAAAAGCGAGAAAAAATAACCTACAACTATAAATACTGGTTAATAACGCGCCTAAAATTGCACACCACCATAATAGTGGCCCAGCCGTGTTAGACGACCAAAGCTGAGTAATTATGGCTTCTTTAGAGAAAAAACCTGAACTGCCGGGCAATGCCATTAAACAGATTAAACCAACAACAAATAAACTCCCTTCAAAAGGCAGCTTCTTCAGTAAGCCTCCCATTTTAAATAGATTCTGTTGATGATGGAGTGCATAAATAACTGCACCAGCGGTTAAAAACAATAAAGCCTTAAAAAAAGCATGAGTCATTAAATGAAAAACGCCTGCTGACCATGCCCCCGCCCCTAAGGCCAGCATCATGTAACCGATTTGGCTCATAGTTGAATAGGCTAAAACGCGTTTAATATCAGTTTGAGCTAGTGCTGCAATGCCGGCTAGTAATAAGGTAATAGCGCCTAGCCAAGCAATATAATTCATTACCTCTGGCGACAGTATAAAAATATCGTGCATACGAGCGATTAAATATACGCCAGCGGTTACCATAGTCGCCGCATGAATTAAGGCGCTTACGGGAGTCGGGCCAGCCATGGCATCTGGCAACCATGTTTGTAAGGGGAGTTGTGCTGACTTCCCTACAGCACCACCTAGCAACAATAAAGCGATCCAATAAATGTTATTGGTTTGCTCGACACTAAGGCCAGAAACTGAATGACTACTTTGTTGCACAAGTGTTGTGACAGCGGCAATATTTAATTCACCAAAAGAATTAAACAGTAATAACAAGCCTATCGCCATTGAGGTATCACCTATGCGAGTAACTATAAACGCCTTACGAGCCGCTAAAACATTATTTTTTTCATGATACCAAAAGCCAATTAATAAGAAGCTGCATAAACCTACCCCTTCCCAACCTAGATACAACAAGACTAAATTATCGGCTAATACCAGTATCAACATAGCAACAATAAATAAGTTCATGTAGGCCATAAAGCGTGTGAAATTTTCATCCGATTTCATATAAATAGCAGCGAATAAATGAATGAGAAAACCGACTCCACTCACTACACTAATCATCACAGCGGATAAGCCATCAAGATAAAAGCTCAGATTAATTTGGCTCTTGCCTAGGGCATGATTTAAATCAAACCAATGCCAAAGGTTAACGTTTAGTATTTGGTTTTCACTAGCAGATAACTCAAATAATAATATTGTGCTAGCTAATACAGTAAGCGCCATACTGCTAACACTAATAATAGCGGCAAGCTGCCAAGACAATTTTTTACCAAAAATAATAAGCAGTAAAAAACTCAATAGCGGATAAAAGGGTAAACTCGCTAAAAGCATTGCGTTACCCCTTCATCTGATTTAACAAATCAATATCTAAGGAGCGATATTTATTTTGCATACGAATTAACAACGCCAACCCTACTGCTACTTCTGCCGCGGCAAGCGTAAGAATAAGTACAAACATCACTTGGCCGTCAGCTTGCTGCCAAACGCTACCTGCACCAATAAATGCAACACCTACCGCGTTTAACATTACTTCTAAACTCATCAGCATAAAAAGCGTATTCTTTCTGGCTACTACCCCGACAAAACCAATCAAAAATAGTAAGCTAGACAAAATAAGCACATGGAACAAAGGAATGGTGGTCATAACTCTCCCCCTGTAACATCAGGTTTTGCATAGTGATAACCTGCTAACAATCCAGATAACAGCAAAAACGAGGCAATTTCGACAGCAAGCAGATAAGGCCCATACAACATAATACCTACCGCCTTTGAACTAATAACATTGGCTTGCAGGCTTTGTTGCATTTCAGCATTATTAATAATAACGACAATTTCGCCTAATAACGCGGCTGCTAAAATCATGGCACCAATCATGTTCGCTAAGCTCTTACTTTTAGGTGCATTTTTTGTTTCATCTACCCCTAAGCCAAACATCAACACCGCGAATACAAACAGTACTAATATAGCCCCAGCATAAACAATAACTTCTAAGCCTGCGGCAAAGGGCGCGCCCATTAAATAGAAGCAAACAGCGACGGCCAATAGCGACACCACCAAATAAAGCAAGGCATGAACCGTATTATTGCCAGTGACCACTTTTAAACTTGCAATAACGGCGACTAAACCCGCAAAGTAAAATAAGCCCTCAATTGATGCTACGTTTGCAAACATAGTGCTTCTCCTTGACCAATTTATGGCTAACCCGATGCAGCGAATTACGATAACTCATGGCATTAATCCTTTAATATCAATTGGCGGCCGTTCTTGCTCTGCCTGACCTTTGTTTTTACCTGCAATAGCAATACCTGACTGCTGGTAAAAGCTATAGTCGTGATACTTACCCGGGCCGTTAATTAATAAATGTTCTTTTTCATAAACTAGGTTTTGTCGGTCATATTCGGCTAACTCCACATCGGGTGTTAATTGAATAGCATAGGTAGGGCAAGCTTCTTCGCAAAAACCACACAAAATACACCGTGAAAAGTTAATACGAAAAAAGTCAGCGCGTTTACGACCGTCATCATCAATAACTTGTTGTAACGCAATACAATCAACCGGGCAGGCTACGGCGCACAAGTTACATGCAACACAGCGCTCTTCACCATCAGGGTCGCGAGTAAGTACAATTCGTCCGCGATATCTCGGCGCTAAATAAGGTTTTTCTTCCGGGTATTGCACCGTATCGGCTTTAGTAAAGGTGTGTTTTAGTACTAACCACATAGTTCGAAATTGACTAAACATGCTCACTCCCGCTGATTTTAAGCTTAACAATGATAACTGGTAAAAATTTCAGCATAGTTATAGTACTCCCGTTAAGCGCAGCACTGCGGTAACTAACAAGTTTAGTAACGCTAGCGGCAACATTACTACCCAGCCAAACTTTAACAGTTGATCAAATCTAGGGCGTGGCAGAGAAGTTCTTAAAAGAATAAAAAACATCACAAAAAACATAATTTTGATAATGAACCAAAGCAATGGAGGCAACCAAGAAGCAAGCGGCTCTGGCATTAACCAGCCGCCGAAAAAAAGCACTACTGACATGGCTGAGATCAAGGTTACGCCTAAGTATTCACCTAAAAAGAAAAGCGCAAACTTTAAACCAGAATATTCAGTATGAAAGCCCGCAGTTAACTCAGTTTCTGCTTCAGGTAAGTCGAAGGGTAAACGATGACTTTCAGCAATACCCGCCACTAAAAAAATAAAGAAACCAACAAATTGTGATTGAATTAGCCAGCCATCAGTTTGTGCTAAAACAATTTCACGTAAATTAAAACTACCCGTCAGTAGCACGACTCCCATCAGCGATAGGCCCATGAATACTTCATAACTTACTGTTTGCGCTGCGGCGCGCATTCCCCCTAGTAAAGCATATTTTGAGTTTGACGCCCAACCAGCCAACACCACGCTATAAACAGCAAGGGAAGCCATAGCAAGAAAAAACAATAAGCCAATATTTAAATCTGACACACCAATGCTGGGAGAAAAAGGCACAACGGCAAAGCTCATTAATACGCACATCGCCCCAATTATAGGTGCTAAAACAAAGACTAAACGATCACTAAAAGGTGGGATCCAGTCTTCTTTGCCAAGAATTTTTAATAAATCCGCAAGCGATTGTAAAACCCCAAAAGGCCCTACACGGTTAGGCCCATGACGGTCTTGCCAAATGCCGATCATTCTCCGTTCAACCCAAACTAGCATTGCCGCAATAGGAATAAGCAAGGCGATGATGATGGTTATTTCAAACAATTTCCATAACATATCAGCCATCATTGAGCCCCCCTGAGAATAAGCGTATAGGGATGGTTTGGTCTTGCACTTTCAACTTAGCTAATATCGCTTTTTTACTTTGCTTAGCCTGCATAATGTTGTCGTTAAACTGCAATAAATAATCAATAACTTCTTGCTCACTGGCTAAAGTAATCGACATTGCAACAGGCGATAACAAGGGCTGACATAGAGCAAAATTTCCAAACACTAAATTATCAGGTAAGTTATTTACAATATTGACTTGGCTAATAACGCTTTGACTGATCAATTGCATTTTTGTATTTGTCAGCGAAAAACTAGCATGACACCATTGGCCCTTTTGCACTCCCGCTTGCTCAGCAATATCTGCATTGATATAAATTTTATGACTTTGTGCCTGCATTTGAAATTCAGGGGTTAGTGCAGCTTGCCAGTCACTAAAATAAACATGCTTTTGCTGCACATAAGTCACCAGAGCAGGCATATTAGTGCTTTTTTCTGTGCTGCTTTCTGCACTTTGAGAAAAGCTTGACTGACTTTGTTCAGGTAATTTCCAATGTGGATTGTTAGTTATTGTCTTCGGTATAGAGATAAATACCGCGCTTTTATGATTGATTAACTGGCCATTAATTTCATCTTGAAATTGACTGATCGCTTGATTCGAATTCCATCCTGGTGCCCAAGCAAAAGGCATATCACTGTTTTTTCCTACTGAGCTCCCTTCCATTGAAAAGCTAAAATTGTCATCAGTTTTCTGAGTGGTTTTTGCTTCATGGACACTAATATTCGCCATTTGTGCTGTGCGTCCACTCGCCCTATGGCTCACTCTCGCAGTGGCTTTTTCTGCCGTTTTTTCAGCGTTATCATCAGATTCGATCTGCAATTTTGACCATTGCGGATAAGTATCGATAAAAAATTGATGTAACTGCATTAATGATTGGCATTTGGTGTTTTTAGCCACCGATTGTAACCACTGCTGTGTATTTAGTTCTGTAGCATCACTGGCTATTTTTATACCGACAATATCGGCAATATTATCTAACCAACGCCAGCTTTCTTGAATTGGCAGTACGGGGGGATGGACTTGAACAAATTTCTGCGCTCTGCCTTGGTAGTTAACATAGTGTCCGTCACCTTCACTGACCGCGGCAACCGGTAACACAATATCAGCGATAGTTGATAAACGGTGTTCTGAATGATCCAGCACAATAAGGCTTTGCGCAGATGAGCGTAACTTCGCAATTTGTGCGTTAGACAGCGTTGCCAATTCTTGCTCAAGTAAAATAAGCCCTTGATAGGCTTTGCTTGGCTCATTAAGCTGCGCTAAAACTTGCTCTATTGACAAAGATTGTGCATCTAAAACCGACAATAACCCCACACTATTACTGTTTGGCGGCACAATTATTAACTGCGGCACTGTTATTTCTTTTTGCTGTTTAAGCGCAGACATAACATCTGCAACACTCGCTAATAATTCAGCAGAAACAGCGCTAGTGCCTGAAATAAGTAGTGGATTTTTTGCTTTACGCAATGCTTTATACACCGATGCAATAAAACCCCGCTCCAAACGACTTAACTGACTTTGTTCAGCTAAATTATTCAGTACTTTATGTAATGATTTTTCGTTACTTATGTTTTCATTACTTATATTTTCATTATTTATACTTTCAATGCTGCCATGTTTTAACAGTTGGGCTAAAACAGCTAAACACCTAGATATTTGCGCTACAGGTAAGAGCATGGCTTGTTCGGCAACATCATCGAGTTTAGTGGTAGTTGATTGTAGAGAAAATAAAGGTGATAGTAATTTACCGCCGATGTTGCGCACCGCACTATCTTGCCAAGAGGGAATGCCTATTTTTGCTGCTTTAGTATTTGCGGCATTACGCAGTGCTTGTCTTACTGACAACGCCATTCTTGGCGCTGTTTGACTTATATCTTCTGAAATTATAAAAACAAAATCACTCTGCTCAATTTCAGTTAAGCTAGGTGGCTTATTTGCTGTTAATAGTTGCGCGTGTTGCGCTGCTATCTTCATCTCTTCATCGTTATAGCCAGGGCTAAAATATTCGGCGCCAACGATATTTTTCAAATAAAAATTAGCTTCTAAAGAGGCGCGAGCAGAGCCAATACCAATAAATTGTTTTTGTCTAAAATGTGAAAAAGCTTTTGCTACATCTAATTTCGTCAAGGCAACCGGTGATTGCTGAGCTATACCGCTAGTTTGCCTAATTCGCTGTTCACCATTAACAAAACCGATACCATAACGGCCACGATCACAGAGAAAATAGCCGTTAATATCGGGGTTATAACGATTCATCACGCGTCGAACTGAACCATAACGCTCACCAATACTTAAGTTACAACCTACTGAACAATGACTACAAACGGATGGCGCTGATTGTAAGTCCCATTTGCGGGTATAGTGCGAAGAGAACACTTTATTGGTAAAAACACCTGTAGGACAAACTTCAACTAAATTACCGCTAAATTCACTTTCTAATGCACCATCAGTTTGACGACCAAAATACACTTGGTTTTTTGAACCGTAAACACCAAAATCTTTGCCGCCTGCATAATCATTATAAAACCTTGTACAACGATAACAGGTTATACATCGGTTCATTTCGTGGCCCACTAACTCACCTAAATATTGGTTATTAAAGGTGCGCTTTGTGCCTTGATACTCCCTTACACTATGGCCTGTCATTACGGTCATATCTTGTAAATGGCACTCGCCGCCTTCAGCACATACCGGGCAGTCGTGTGGGTGATTCGTCATCATTGCCGCAATCACTTGTTCGCGAAACTCACTTGCTGCTTTATTTTTAATGCTGATCCGCATACCGTCAGTTACTGGAGTAATGCAAGCCATAACAATACGGCCCCGTTGGTCCGCCTCATCTTGAAATTGCGTTACCGCGCACTGGCGACAAGCCCCTACTGACCCCATGGAGGGATGCCAACAAAAGTAAGGTAAATTTAATTTTTCAGACAGCACACCTGCTAGCAAATTATCGTCAGGGTTGAGTTGATAAGGCACATCATCAATGAAAATCGTCACTTTATTTTCACTCATATTATTGCCCTGCCTTATGTGAATTGGGGGATATAGGTGCATTAGAGACTTGCGTTAAATGATTTTGTGCTACATGTGTTCTTTTTGCGCTCATCGAGGGATTATAGTGACAACAGCCGTGTTCAATATGTTGAAGGAAATCGTCATGAAAATATTTTAAAGCACTTCTTAGCGGCTCAACGGCGCCTGGAGCTAATGCACAATGGGTTTTTCCTATCCACATAAAATCGCACAGCTGAGCTAAGGCGTCTAAGTCGGCAATGTTGCCTTGTCCATTTTCAATTCGGTTAAGTATTTCAACAGCCCATGGAGTACCATCTCGACATGGTGTGCACCACCCACAAGACTCTTGAGCAAAAAATCGCATTAAATTTAACACCATAGCTACCGGACAGTTTTTATCGTCTAACACGATTAAGCCACCAGTGCCTAAGCGGCTGCCAACTTTAGCAATAGAGTCAAAGTCCATCGGGGTATCTAAATGCTCTTCAACGAGAAAGTCAGTCGATGCACCACCAGGCAATAAACCTTTGAAGTTTAATCCGTCTTGCATGCCGCCCGCATAATCGTAAAGCACTTCACGTAAGCTTGGTCCCATGGGTAATTCCCATAAACCTGGTTTTTTTACGCGACCACAAGCACCATAAATTTTACTGCCCGCATCACTATTAGGGGATATAGCCTGAAACCATTCGATACCATTTTTTAATATGTGCGGTAAATTACACAATGTTTCTACATTATTGACTATGGTCGGTTTGCCAAATAGACCACTAACCTGCGGAAATGGTGGCTTTGCTCGTGGTGTTGCACGCTTGCCCTCAAGTGCATTAATTAATGCGGTTTCTTCACCACAAATGTAACGACCAGCACTGCAATGCACATATAAGTCCAAAGTAAATTGCTTGCCTTGAATTTTTTCACCAAGCCAATTGTTTTGATAAGCTTCGTTAATCGCATGTTGTAAACGTTTGGCGGCTAAATGGTATTCTCCACGTAAAAAGATATAAGCTTTATTGGCACCTATGGTATAGGCTGCAATTATCATTGCTTCAACAAGTTGATGCGGCACACCTTCAAGTAATAAGCGGTCTTTAAAGGTGCCGGGCTCCATTTCATCGGCATTGGCCACTAAATACTTATTATCAGGCGCATCTTCATCATCGGCTTCAAACATCGGCACAAAACTCCATTTCATGCCGGTAGGAAAACCTGCCCCGCCGCGCCCTTTTAAACCTGAGTTTTTAACAATGTCTAAAACCTCTTTTGGAGATTGTTGTAGCGCAGCTATAGCTCCCATATAGCCGCCAGCTTGGCAATAATCATCGAACGACAATGGCTGTTGTAAATTCACCCAATGGGTTAAAGGTTTAAGGTGATTGTTGTTAGGGTGCTCAAGCATTATCGCCTCCCGTTACCGAGAGTTTTTGTAAAATATCAATCGCGCTTTCTGGGCTTAAATGTTGATAATGTTTGGTGCCAATCATCATCGCAGGCGCTTTATCACAACTGCCCAAACACGCATTAGAAAGTAAGGTAAATTTTCCGTCGGTCGTTGTTTGTCCATAATCTATATTTAAGTATTGTTTAATAGCAGCAAGTACAGAGTCGAGCCCCGTTAAATGACAAGCAATGCTATCGCATAAATGAATAACGTTTTCCCCAACAGGCTGTCGGTAAATTAAATTATAAAAAGTAGCTACGCCTTCTAATTGAGCAACAGGAATGGCCAGTAAATCACTAATCGCATATAGGCTTTCATCACTGATCCAGCCGCGCTGTTCTTGCACCACTTTAAGCGCTTCAATACCAGCAGCTTCTCGTGTTTCCATAATACTGGCCTCATGCTCAATGGTCGCAATTTCAAGTGCGGTTAAATAATGTTGATAATCAATTGTCGTTATGTCGATTGTTTCCATCACTATCTCTTTATTTGCTTATGCGGTTGCTTTCTCAGTACCATTTATCTTTACTTTCTACTATTCGCTCGCTTTCATTAATCTTTATTAACTTTTATCGATCAACATCTGCCATGACATAATCAACACTGCCTAAGGTCGCAATAAGATCAGCTACCATTTGCCCTTTGCTGATTAATGGCAACATTTGTAAATGAGGAAAACTCGGCGTGCGAATTCGCGTGCGATAACTCATGGTGCTGCCATCGCTGATCAAGTGATAAGCCATAATGCCTTTGGTTGCCTCCACACTTACCGACACTTCACCTGCTGGAATAACAGGTCCCCATGAAACATTCAGGAAATGTGGTATTAAAGTGTCAATATCTCGCATAGTGCGATCTTTTAATGGTGGTGTTGTTTGTGGATGCTCAGATTTATAAGGACCTTCAGGCATGTTGTTTAAACATTGTTCTATAATACGTATGCTTTGACGCATTTCTTCGACACGCACTCGACATCGGTCATAACAGTCACCGTTTTGGCCCAGTGGCACTTCAAAATCAAATTGATCATAGCCGCCGTAAGGTCTTTGTTTGCGTAAATCCCACGAAAATCCTGTCGCTCTTAAGCCCGGCCCTGTTACTCCCCAAGCAATTGCTTCTTGAGTTGAATAAGCGCCAATGCCAATCGTACGTTGTTTTAAAATGGAGTTTTGCATAACCATTTTTTCATATTCATCTAGACGCTTGGGCAAGTAGTTAACATAATCTCGCACTAGGCTCTCCCAACCTTTTGGTAAATCTTGTGCAACACCACCAATACGAAACCAACTTGGATGCATACGAGCGCCAGTAAACGCTTCAATAATGCCAAAAAGTTTTTCTCGGTCGATAAACATATAAAATATCGGCGAAAGTGCACCAAGATCTTGTGCAAAGGTACCGTAAAATAATAAATGACTGAGAATACGAAACATTTCAGCGGTCATAATACGAATAACTTTCGCGCGATCAGGCACGGTTATGCCAGCTAGTTTTTCAACCGCCATTACATAGGGAAAATTGTTCATTACGCCGCCCAGGTAATCAATGCGGTCGGTATAAGGAATATAACTATGCCAAGATTGTCGTTCGCCCATTTTTTCAGCGCCACGATGGTGATAACCAATATCGGGCACACAATCGACAATTTCTTCGCCTTCCATTTGCAACACGATTCTAAAAGCACCATGCACACTTGGGTGATTAGGTCCCAAGTTCAAGAACATAAAATCACTGTCTTTGCTTTGTCGCTTCATACCCCAAGCTTCTGGGTTAAATTGCAACGCAGCTTGCTCTTTATCTTGTTGGTAAGGAGGTAATGTAAAAGGATCCATTTCAGTCGCACGCGCAGGATGGTTTTTTAGTAATGGGTGACCTTGCCAAGTGAGTGGCATTAAAATGCGCGTTAAATATGGATGGTTTTCAAAAATAATACCAAACATATCCCATACTTCTCGTTCATACCAATTAGCATTTGGCCAAAATCGGCAAACACTTTCTAAGGTTTTTTCATGAGAATTTAAGGCAACTTTTAGGCGAATATCTTGGTTACGTTGATAAGATCGTAAATGATAGCTCACAGTAAAAGCTTGTGAAAATGAAGCGCAATGTTCGCGCTCACTTTCATCGATGGCGGTAATATCAAAACACATGTCAAATGGCTGTACTAAGTCATGCTTTAACACTTGCATCAGTTTACTTAATTGGTGTTTATCTACCCAAAATGTAGGTATATCATCAACAATGTTTTCGATAGCCGTAACAGGCTGTAGTTTTAGCTCGGGAGAAAGTAGAATAATTTCATCAAGCAAAGGAATAGCTTGCAACATTTGCCAGTCATTACTCGCTTTAATATTTACTTGAGTTGCCATTAACTTCCCTTAAATCGCTATTTTATTATTGTATTTTTTTGTCTTCTTACTTCATTTAATATTTTGATTACGTGTATAGCTATTACTTGGTTTTAACATTAAAAATTAAATATGATCTGGGGGATCTAAGTTTGTCACTTTAATCCGCTCATGGTGTTTAATATCTCTCAAAGACGGTTTGCCTATTTCACTAGCATTTTGCTCACCAACCCTCCAGCTTAAGGGCCTTGGTTGGTGTTCTATTTTAGTTTGCAACAACAATAAAGCCTCCAATAATGCTTCAGGGCGCGGCGGACAGCCGGGAACATAAACATCAACAGGAATAAATTTATCGACGCCTTGCACCACACTATAAATATCGTACATACCACCAGAATTGGCACATGAGCCCATAGAAATTATCCAACGAGGTTCTAATAACTGTTCGTATAAATGCTGAATAACTGGCGCCATTTTTCGAAAACAGGTACCTGAAATAACCATTAAATCAGCTTGTCTTGGTGTGGCGCGTATAACTTCAGCGCCAAAGCGGGCGATATCGTGTCTAGAAGTAAAACTCGTTGCCATTTCCACATAGCAGCAACTTAAACCAAAGTTAAACGGCCAAATTGAATTTTTACGGCCCCAATTCACCATGTCATCGAGTCGGGCAAAAAGTACATTACGCTTAAGATCTGCCTCAGAAACGTTCTTCATTACTGACATTTCTTCATCTAGCTTTGCTTTCGTTAGCGACCATTCCATTATGGCTGTCCTTCTTTTTTCTCAAAGATAGTTTCATCAAAAAGTCGTTGTTTATCCGACTGCGTTTGAACACCTTGTATGCGTTTAAGTTGGCTAGCTCTAAAGGGTTGATGTCGGCGAGTTAATTCTAAGGCGCCAATACGAATCAAATAGATTAATGCCGCTAATAGTACAGTAATAAAAATACTCGCCTCGATAAAACCAGGCCAGCCGATTTCATCAAAAGCAATAACCCACGCAAAAAGATAGATGGTTTCTAAATCAAAAATGACAAAAAATATCGCATATAAAAAGAAATGATTAGTAAAGCGGGTTTTGTTGTTTGAAACGGAAATAATACCAGACTCATAAGGCGTATTTTTCGCTCTTTGCTTGCTTTTTGGACCAAGAAAATGCGATAGCAGCATCATAACAATGAGCATGCCAGCCAAGATAATAAAGTAAGCCGCAATCGGCCAAACTTGTGTTATTTGATCAGATATTTCCACAAAGCTTCTCCACATATTTCAGTGTTACTTAATTCAGAAGCTGTTAACAACTAAGTAGAAAGACATTAAATGTCAGTGAGGTAGGTTATTTCCTTACCTTATAAGGAGTTAGTTATCGCCCTTGATAAACTTGACTCGCTGCATTTACTTATTATTGTTGTTATGGGTATTAGCAATTTTAGCTAACTTTCTCTCATTATTTAGGGTAATGAGCTAGCACCTTTAATTAAGTATCAATAGGCTCAATTTACATAATTAACTTTTGCATAAATACTTTGCAAAAGATCAGTACGAAAAATGTTGCCGATAAATTCATTATAGAAAAGAATTTGATTTATGCTTATTTTTTAATCAATTATTGATATTTAAAATATTAAGGATTATATGAAAAGCAATAAACACGGCGCTTGCCGTGTTTATTTAACGTGAAAAGTTTTAAGCTGTTATGCGTTATTAATGATTATTCTTCAGCACCATTGAGTAAGTCAGAAAAAGCAGATAATTTATCAAGCACCATTCCGTGTATCGATTTTCTTGGGTATCGGCCTGTACGAGTAATTTCTCCTGCAGGGTGTGACATTAAAATTTCTATCGCTTGATCAATGTTTTCCACTGCATATATCGCAAACTGCTCATTTGCTACTGCCTGAATAACTTCAGGGGCTAACATTAAATTAATGGTGTTAGTTTTAGGGATAATAACCCCTTGTTTTCCGGTTAAACCTTTATCTTTACAGAGGCGATAAAAGCCTTCAATTTTTTCATTTACACCACCAATTGACTGCACTTCGCCATGCTGATTCATTGAACCTGTTATGGCAATACCTTGATTTATTGGCAGTTTAGCGATAGCAGAAATCAAGGCACATAACTCGGCCATCGAAGCGCTATCGCCGTCGATATGGCCATAAGACTGCTCAATAGCAATATTGGCGGAAATAGTTACTGGAAATTCTTGGCCATATTTATGCCCTAAATAACCGGTTAAAATTAAAACGCCTTTAGAGTGGATGGATTTACCTAAGTCCACTTCACGTTCAATGTCAGTTACGCCTTCGCTGCCGGCATAAACGGTTGAAGTTATACGCGCAGGCGTGCCAAAAACACTATCGCCAATCTCTAGCACGGTTAAGCCATTTATTCGCCCTATTCTTTCACCTTCGGTATCAATAAGTAATTGGCGCTCTTTTATTTCCTCTAACCAAGTTTCGCTCATGCGGCCTGTTCTGCGTTGTTTGGCGGCTAATGCCATCGTGACATGTTTACCACACAAACCATTTTTAGCATCAGACAACTTCCACAAATAATAAGCTTCGTCTAATAAGTCGTTAACTTGCACAATATTGGCGGAAATTTTATGCTGATGTTCTGCACGTCTTAGCGCGTATTTTACTAATTCTAAAACCGCTTCATCGCTTACTTCGGGGTAATTATTACGGTGGGCTCGTTGGCGAATTAAATTAGCATAATCATTTAAGTTAGCCTGACTTTTATCTAAATGGCGGTCAAAGTCAGCCAATACTCTAAACAACTCAGTAAATTCTTGATCATAATCTTGTAGCATGTAATAAATTTCTGGGTCTCCCAATAAAATGACTTTTACTTTTAATGGGATTTTCTCAGGTTGTAAGCTAAACGCTCCTGGTTGCGCATATTCTAAATGTGGATTTTCAATGGTAATTTGCTGTGTTTTTAGCGCTAGCTTTAAGCGTGCCCAAACCAAAGGTTGTGTTAATAATTTATCAGCCTCGAGTAATAAGTAGCCGCCATTGGCTTTATGCAAAGCACCCGGTCTTATAAGACGATAGCTTGTATAACTAGCACCTTGAAAACTGCCAAAATCAACATGACCAAATAGGTTTTGAAAGGTTGGGTTTTGCTCATAAATAACCGGTGCGCCCTCGCCTACATTTCGGGTAACTAGTAAATTAGGTAAAAAGCGCTCAACCATCAACTTACGCATGTCTTTGTCATTGGGCACTTCATTGCTTTCATCCACCAATAACTCTAAAACAGCGTCAACAACATGTGTTTTTACTTTGGCTAAATATTTTTGCACACCAATATTACTGGCAAACTCTAACTCCAATTCGGCTAGAAAAGGCTGAATACTTTGTGCTGCTGTTTCATGCTTAAGTTTACGTAATTTATCAGATGAAATACGTTTCCATTGCGGCAACTCAATAAGCTTTTCAGACAAAATATCTTCAAGTTTAGCTAATAAAACATAAAAATCGGCGCGTTTAGGCTCATTTAATTCTGCAAATTCTTTATCATTTAGTGGCTTACCTGCCACTAAAGGTGAAAAGCCAATTTCACCATTTTCTTCAAAAAGTACCACGTCATTTTTTAATGCTGTTTCTTCAACTTCCGTAATAGCTTGATCATATTTTTGGTTGAACTCGCGATCGATCGCCGCTTTTTGTCTTTGGTAACCTGGGTTATCAAATATTTCAGGGAATAAATCCATTAACTCATCAATAAATGTATTCATTCGAGTAAGTAATTGCTTACCATCACCGGGACTTACATATAGATTATGGGGTGAATTAGGATCATCAAAATTGTTGATATAACACCATTCATCAGGTGTTGGTTCTTTGCTGGCGGTTGCTGCTAACATTTGTTTAATAAGCGTTTGACGACCCGTACCATGTTCACCCATAGCATAAACATTAAAACCGGGAGCATCCATTGACAAGCCGAACGTTAAGGCTTCTTTAGCCCTTTCGTGACCAATAAATACCTGTTCTATTTCAGCCGTAGGTGTTGCATTCGCAAATTGCTTAACCGTTAGATCTGCAGTTAATTGGTGAGGTTTAAGGCGCGTGTTGGTTGACACATTTGTCATAGAAAATCTCTTGAGGTGCAAGTTTAATAGCCTGTAAAGTTATACTCAGCGAAATGTTTTTTAATCCGATAAGTAAAGCTACAGCTTCATTAAATATAGTGTACAGCGACATGCCTATTAACAGCAAAAACATTATTAATAACTTGCTGAAAAAGTTGCTTTTATGGGGTTAAACTTATGCGATTAAAATCTTTACCGCCGCAAGCAAGGCAATCGGCAACCATATTGGCGTGGCTGTAAGTAACACAATGTTGGCATGCTTGACATTGCAATTGGCCAAAGCCAACAAAATCACCAGTATGGTAGCCATCTTGATGCTGGAAATCATCCATTAATTCAGACCACTCGACTTGTGATTTATCGGTTATCTTTGCCAAGTTATTCCAAAGACTTTCATTCAGTATATCTAAATAAACTGAATGCTTAATGTCTGCTTGGTATTGCTGGTAAAAGTCACTTAAATCATATTTTAGATTACTTATGAACTGCTTAACTTGCTGCTCAGGGATTTGTTCAGCTGCAATTAGTATCAATTTAGCTTGCTCAATTAACTCAACGATTGAGCGCACTTCTTTATCGCTTGTTTCTGAAAGCCAAGCCTGGATGTTCTGATAAACATCTTGCACACGAGATTGTTCTTTTTTCATAACGCCTCCGTCATTTAGTGCTTATTTTTAGTATAATTATTAACGTGATAAAAGCCACTATTAACCACACTAACATTAACTTAACAGACATTATTTTGGCTTTTTCGCGACTCTGTTAGCTTTAAAATGAAAAATCTGCAGCATTAACCTGCTTTAACTTGTCGCAATGGCTAGAGATAAGGTATCCTATCGGGATTATTTTTATCGCTAAAACCTATCCTTAAAATAACAAATTTTATCAACATAAATTTGCCAATAAAGCCGGTTGAAGCACTTACTTTACGCGTGTTTGAGAAATCTTAATGGAATCCATTTACAATCCCCAATCAATTGAAGCCGACGTTCAGAAGTTTTGGACTGATAACAACACTTTTAAAGCTGAAGAGATCCCAGGAAAAGAAAAGTTTTATTGCTTGGCAATGTTTCCATATCCAAGTGGCCGACTCCACATGGGCCACGTGCGTAACTACAGCTTAGGTGATGTAATTTCTCGCTACCAACGTATGCAAGGCAAAAATGTAATGCAACCTATGGGTTGGGACGCTTTTGGTTTACCTGCTGAAAATGCTGCGATAAAAAACAACTCTGCGCCAGCAAAATGGACTTATGAAAACATTGATTACATGCGTAACCAATTAAAGTCTCTGGGTTTTGGTTACGACTGGAACCGCGAATTAGCAACCTGTAAAAAAGATTACTACCGTTGGGAACAATGGTTTTTCACTCAGCTTTATGAAAAAGGCTTAGTGTACAAAAAGAATGCCACAGTAAACTGGGATCCGGTAGATCAAACCGTATTAGCAAATGAACAAGTTATTGATGGCCGTGGTTGGCGTTCAGGCGCGCTAGTTGAGCGTAAAGAGATTCCACAGTGGTTTATTAAAATTACTGACTACGCAGAAGAGTTGATTAATGATTTAGACCAATTAACCGATTGGCCTGAACAAGTTAAAACTATGCAACGTAACTGGATTGGACGCTCTGAAGGCGTTGAAATGACTTTCCAAGTTGCCGACTCAACAGAAAGCTTCGACATATACACTACCCGCCCAGATACCTTAATGGGTGTTACGTATGTTGCACTAGCAGCTCAACATCCATTAGCGTTAGCAGCGGCTGAAAACAATACTGAGCTTGCAGAGTTCATAGAGAGTTGTAAAACCAATAAATCTACTGAAGCCGACATGGCAACAATGGAGAAAAAAGGTGTTGATACCGGCCTAAAAGCTATTCATCCAATTAGTGGTGATATTGTTCCCGTTTGGGCAGCAAACTTTGTATTAATGGATTATGGCTCAGGTGCGGTTATGTCAGTACCAGGTCATGACCAACGTGACTGGGAGTTCGCCACTAAATATGGTTTGCCAATTAAACAAGTTATCGCTGGTTCAGAAAGCGATGACGTAACTAAAGCTGCAATTTTAGAAAAAAATATTCTCGTTAATTCAGGTGAGTTTGACGGTTTGAATTTTGAGGAAGGCTTTAAAGCTATTTCTGATAAATTAATCAGCGAAAATAAAGGTAAAGTTACCGTTAATTATCGTTTGCGCGATTGGGGGGTATCTCGACAACGCTATTGGGGTACACCTATTCCGATGATGCATCTGGCTAATGGTGAGTCTGTGCCTGTACCTGCAGACCAATTACCTGTAGAGCTACCTGAAGATGTAATCATGAACGGTGTAACATCGCCGATTAAAGATAATCCAGAATGGGCAAAAACTACCTATAACGGCGAAGAAGCATTTCGTGAAACCGACACTTTTGATACCTTCATGGAATCATCATGGTATTACGCACGTTACTGTTCACCAAACGACGATACACAAATGTTAGACCCAGCTAAAGCCAATTACTGGCTACCTGTTGATCAATACATTGGTGGTATTGAACATGCTATTTTACATTTACTTTATGCGCGTTTTTTCCATAAATTACTTCGCGATGCTGGTCTAGTTACGTCTGACGAACCGTTTAAAAAGTTACTGTGTCAAGGCATGGTTTTAGCTGATACATACTATCGTGAAGCCGATAATGGTGGACAAGACTGGATTGCCCCATCTGATGTTGATGTAGAGCGAGATGAAAAAGGCCAAGTAACGGCTGCTGTAAGCAAAGTAGATGGCAAACCGGTTATTTCTGCTGGCATGAGCAAAATGTCTAAATCTAAAAATAACGGTATTGACCCTCAAGAAGTTATCAACCTTTATGGTGCTGATACCGTAAGATTATTCATTATGTTTACTTCTCCACCAGAGCAAACATTAGAATGGTCTGACTCAGGTGTGGAAGGCGCACATCGCTTCTTAAAGCGTGTTTGGAAATTAACTTACGACTTTACACAAGCGGCAGAAGTTTCTGCAACGGCACCCAATATCGCTGGTTTAACGTTAACGTCTGCACAAAAATTATTACGCCGCGAGTTACACAAAACCATTACTAAAGTTACTGATGATATTGGTCGCCGTAATACCTTCAACACCGCTATTGCTGCGATTATGGAATTAATGAATCACTTAGGTAAAGCCAGTATTGCCAGTGAAGAAGACCGCGTAGTAATGCATGAAGCCATTCGCGCAGTAGTGTTAATGTTAACGCCCATTGTGCCTCATCTTAGCCATCATTTATGGTCGATGATTGGCGATGGTAACCCAGTTGAAAATACCGCATGGCCCATCGTTGACGACAGTGCTTTAGTTGAAGATGAAAAGCTAATAATCGTACAAGTTAACGGTAAACTGCGTGCTAAAATTACCGTTTCAGCTGATGCAAGCAAAGAAGCTGTTGAAGAAATAGGTTTTAACGATGAAAATGTTAGCAAATTTATTGAAGGTAAAACTGTCCGTAAAGTTATTTATGTTCCGGGCAAGCTACTCAACATTGTTGCTAACTAAATTACACGCTTGCTAATGTGTTAATCATTAAGTAAATAAATTAATGATTAACAATGTTACCAACAATTATCAGTACATAATGCTGTTTTGAGTTATGTACTGATAACGTTTTTTCCATTAAAAAGTGAACACTTTATGAAGCAAATGATCATGAACCGTATAAGTAAACTACTCTCATTAAGCTTAATTTTAGCGCTAATTACGGGTTGTGGTTTTCAATTGCGTGGAAATTATTTATTAGCTCCTGAATTACAAACTATAGCCTTTAGTTCGGTTGACCAATACGGTGAACTTACCCGTTTAGTTAAGCAGCATTTAACGATAAACAATGTAAATTTAGTGCAAAAAAGCGATGACGCTATTCCACAAATGCGCATGTTGCAAGACAACTTAGACAGAAGAACGCTTTCGGTTTTTCCAAATGGCCAAGTTGCTGAATACGAACTTATCTATACCGTTCGTTATCAAATCTTAATCCCAGGACAAGATATTCAAAACTTTCGCTTTGAGCTGAACCGAGACTATCAAGATGATCCTGATATTGCCCTCGCCAAAAGTCGTGAGTTATCGTTAATGCTTAGAGAAATGCGTACAGAAGCGGCTAATAAAATCTTACGTGATATGGCTAGTATCCAGCTGTAGGTAAATGACATGCGCATTTATCACAATCAACTCGACAACACACTAAACCAAGGTTTCAAACCGATATGGTTGGTGTTTGGTGATGAGTTATGGCAAAAAAACGATGCATTAGAAAAAATTAAACAGCACGCGAAAAAGCAAGGTTTCAGCGAAATAATACGCTTTAGTATTGACGATAAATTTGATTGGGACGAACTTTTTCAAGAGTACCAGTCAATGAGCTTGTTTTCGCCATTACGTATTATTGAAATTGAATTCACATCAGGGAAAATTGGTGATAATGGTGCAAAAGGTATTGCACAGTTACTCGCTATGTTACATCAAGACATTCAATTAATATTTTATGGTCCAAAACTTGATGCTGCAACACAAAAACGTAAATGGTTTAAATCTCTAGAGGCTGCCGGCTGCTTTGTACCTTTATACGACGTAGAAGGTAAGCAATTAAAACAATGGCTTAATAATCAAGCACGGCAATTACAGCTTACGCTAGCACCTGATGTTATTGATTTAATGGCCGAGCTATTTGAAGGTAACCTCCCGGCATTAGCGCAAGAATTACAAAAACTATCAATATTGTTCGCTCATCAAACCGTAACTTTTGAAGACGCTGAAACGCTTTTCATTAAACAAGCGAGATTTAGCCCCTTTCAACTGATTGACACCATGCTTATTGGCGATCTAAAAAAATGTTTTAAAATTTTAGATCAAATGCAGCACGACGGTAGCGCCTTTGGCCAATTAGTTTGGGTTGTACATAAAGAAATAAGCCAACTTTATGCAATGTTAGAACAAATAAAGCAAGGCAGCAGTATCAACGATATTTTTAAACAATATCGCATATGGGAAAAGAAAAAACCTTTATATCAACATGCTTTAAAGCACATTACTTTAAGCAATGCTGAACAAGCGCTAGCGAGGCTAGCACAGGTCGATTTACTGAGTAAAACCAGTAGCGATTTTAACGAATTTATTTTGCTCAGTGATGTTTTTATTAGCTTATTTCATAGTGAGTTAAGTCAGGGTTACAGTTTAGATTATGAATATAGCTAAACAATCGGCGCCAAAGCTTATCGCGTTACTCGGCGGAACTTTTGATCCTATTCATTTTGGTCATATTTTACCTGCACAAGAAACCGCAAAATGGCTAAACGCTGAACAGTTATTTTTAATTCCCGCTCATATTCCCCCTCATAAGCTTGGCACCCATGCCAACGTAAAACATCGTGCAAACATGGTATTGCTGGCCTGTAATACCGACCCAGTTTTCCACCTAGATAATCGTGAACTTAATCGACAAAGCCGCTCTTATACTCTTGATACTTTAAAAGAAATAAAAGCTGAGCAACCCGAGGCAGATTTATACTTTATTATGGGGATGGACTCTCTGCTCACATTTACAACCTGGCATGGCTGGCAAGACATTTTAACCCTATGTAATTTGGTGGTTAATATTCGCCCTGGTTATAATCATCAATCACTAGAAACGTTACTTGCACCGGAATTGAAAGATCGTCTAATTTACAATCTGGTAGAAATACAGCCTCAAAAAACAGGACTGATCTTGATACATGAGAGCCAAGCTGTAAATGTTTCATCAACCGAAATTAGAGCAAAAATTAAATCGGGCATGGACTATCGCCAAGACTTACCCAAACAGGTTTATGATTATATAAAACAACATAAGCTTTATAACTAACCTGAACTCTGGATAAGCAGCACTTGCTCAACCCTCCCTTTTAACCCATTATCTGCGTTAAAACGTCGATAAATAGCGCGCTATTCATAAGCGTTTTGCCTTGCAAATGGCATAAAATGAAGCATTGATGGTATCTATTCGTGATGTTCACCTTGCTATAGCATTTACTTTGCCACCTAAGTTTTTGATTCACTTGAGTATCAAGTACTCATTATCCAGAGTTCAGGTTAACTAAAATATTAACTAAGTGTTTAGCCTTCCTCTTAAATGGCCAAGCTTTCTAGATATTGGCACTATTTAAGACTACTTTTAGTTCCTTCATAGCGAAATAAATCCATTGTTGTGTAAAAAACATGCTTACAACAACATTAGATGGTTAACTGACAAACAAATTAATGTTATTATCGCCGATTATTGCTAATTATAGAGATCCCACTTTGCAAAGTTCAGAACTAATTACTTTTGTTACCGAAAAAATAGAAGATATGAAAGGCCGAGATATCGTCACTTTAGATGTATCTAAAAAGTCAGGTTTCACAGACTACATGTTAGTTTGCTCAGGTAACTCAAAACGTCACGTTATTTCCATTGCTCAATCACTTGTTATTGAATCTCGCGCTGCCGGTGTTGAAGCGTTAGGTGTTGAAGGAAATGATATTGGTGAATGGTCTTTAGTTGATTTAGGTGATGTAATTGTTCACGTGATGACTGATGAAATTCGCGATCGTTATCAACTAGAACAACTTTGGGAATAATCTAAACAACAATGCGCATTACCTTATATGCTGTTGGTAATAAAATGCCGGCATGGGTTAGCCAAGGCTTCAACGAATATTGTCGCCGATTCCCACGTGATATGAGCTTCCATTTAGTCGAAATACCGCCCGGTAAACGTGGAAAAAATGCCGATATTGCTCGTATTCTTGAAAAAGAAGGTGAGCAAACTCTAGCAGCCATTCCAAAAGGTAATCGCATTGTAACGTTAGAAGTTGAAGGTAAACCTTGGACAACGCCTCAGCTTGCTAAACAACTTGATCGTTGGCATGTTGATAGCAGAGATGTTGCTTTGCTTGTCGGTGGCCCTGAAGGTTTAGCGCCAGCATGTATTGAAGCGTCTGAGCAAAAGTGGTCACTATCGCCACTGACATTACCACACCCTATGGTTAGAGTTATCGTAGCAGAAAGCCTTTATCGTGCTTGGTCAATTAATAACAACCACCCTTATCATAGAGAATAAATAATGGCTCGAAAAAAACGCGTAGCCATTAGAAACCATAGCGCTGAAGCCAATTTATTTGCACGCCGAACTTTTATTACCTTTATGGGCGTAATTGTATTATCTTTGCTGCTATTCAGTAATATTTATGATCTTGGCGTTAATTCTTATCAAAAATATCAAACTCGCTCTAACTCCAACCGCATTAAACTATTGCCTGTAGCACCCAACAGAGGCTTAATTTACGATAGAAATGGCGTATTACTCGCTGATAACACACCCGTTTACAGCTTAGAAGTGATCCCTGAGCAAGTAACAGATATTAAGCGTAGTTTAGCCGAGGTAGGTCTGCTTTTAGATATCAGCCAAGAAAAGCAAGACGAATTACTTAAAGCAGTAAAAAGCAAACGTCGCTTTAAGCCAATAGAACTTTACTCTCGATTAAGCGAACAGCAAGTGTCGTTATTTTCGGTTAATCAGCATAAATTCCCTGGTTTTTTTATTGATGCTCGTTTAAAGCGCTATTATCCGTTTGCAGATTTAACCACTCATTCCCTCGGTTATGTAGCTCGTATCAATGGTCGAGACTCGCTTGAGCTTGAAAAAAAAGGCTTAGCAGAAAACTACGCTGCTACTCGGAACATAGGTAAGCTAGGTTTAGAAAAATATTACCAAGACATTTTGCACGGAACTATTGGGCATCAAGAAGTTGAAATAAATAACTTAGGCCGTGTTATTCGAACATTAAATTTTACCCCGCCAATTCCAGGAAAAGACTTAACACTCACTTTAGACATTGAACTACAAATGATCGCAAAACGAGCGTTGTCTGGCAAGCGTGGCGCTATTGTCGCGATTGATCCTAGAGATGGTGGCGTACTGGCTATGTATTCAAATCCTAGTTTCGATGGCAACCTGTTTGTACATGGTATTAGTAGTAAAAAATATAAAAAACTCTTAGCGCCAGAAAGCAACAAGCCGCTACTAAATCGTGCCGTACAAGGTTATCCCCCCGCTTCTACCATTAAGCCATTACTTGCGCTTACCGGTTTAGACGATGGTATAATTACACCAGAAACAGAAATTTATGACCCTGGCTTTTATCAACTTCCCGGTATTGAAACGAAGCGCCGTGATTGGAAGAAATGGGGGCATGGCAAGGTCAACTTAACTAAATCGCTAGAACAATCTTGTAATGTTTATTACTACGATTTGGCTTATAAGCTTGGTATTACCAAAATTAGTAAAATGATGAGAAAGTTTGGTTTTGGTGATTACACTGGTATTGATCTTCATGAAGAAAGCCGTGCCATTATGCCAAGCATTGAATGGAAAAGAGAGCGTTACAATAAAGCTTGGTATACCGGAGAAACGTTGTCGGTAGGTATAGGACAAAGTTACTGGTCTGTTACTCCATTACAGTTATCACAAGCGATATCTATTTTAGTTAATAAAGGACAAATTAAAGTCCCGCATTTATTAAAATCGACCAGTGAAATTGTTATTGACGAAGAAGGGGTTGTAGCAGAAGCTCCTTTAGTTACCCAATATGTGGTTGATGAAAAAGCCCCCATTATTCTTAAAAATAATAAAAGCTGGGACGTAGTACTAGATGGCTTACACAACACAGTGCAAAAAGTTGGCGCAACCGGCTATAGCGCATTTAAAGGTAGTAAATATGACGCGGCCGGTAAAACCGGTTCAGCTCAAACGGCTAATATTGCACAAGATGAAGAATACGACGCCACTAAAGTAAAAGAAAGTAAGCGTGATAATGCTATGTTCATCGCCTTTGCCCCTTACGAAAACCCTGAGATTGTTGTTGCTGTAGCAATAGAAAATGTCGCTAAAGGCGGAGGGGGAACCAATGCGGCTCCTGTGGCTAGACAAATAATGGACCAATACTTTGGTGATCGAGAAATTGTCAGTAAAAAACCTCAAAAGCATAGTTTACACAACGATACTTATCATCAGCACATTGAAAATATAGCAGGTAATCCTTAGTGCGTAGTACCGGACACGATCAGCAAAGACCACGAACCTTCTGGCAACGATTACACATTGACTTACCCTTATTAAGCGGTATTTTAGCGTTAATGGCACTCGGATTATTTGTCGTTTATAGCGCGGGCGGACAAGAGTCGGCCGTATTAATAAGACACGCAAAACGAGTTGGTTTGGCGCTTCTTGCTATGTTTATAGTTGCGCAAATCCCCCCATTATCTTATAGAAAATGGGCGGTACCTGTGTTCGTTATTGGTTTAATGCTTTTAACCGCAGTATTACTGTTTGGTCATGTAGGCAAAGGCGCTCAACGTTGGCTAGACCTTGGTGTAACTAAGTTTCAACCTTCTGAAATAATGAAACTAGTAGTACCAATAATGATCGCATGGTATGTCAGCCAACATGACTTACCCATTAAAATGTCGAAAATAATAATCGCCTTTATTTTGGTACTTTTACCGACCTTACTTATCGCTAGACAACCTGATTTAGGCACATCTCTACTTATTGCTAGTTCTGGAATTTTTGTTATTTTCCTCGCTGGCGCTAGCTGGAAACTTATTGGTGCTTGCGTTGGCTTAGCTTCAGCATTCGCCCCTATTTTGTGGATGTTTTTGATGAAGCCTTATCAAAAACAACGTGTATTAACCTTTTTAAACCCAGAGCAAGATCCACTCGGCTCTGGTTATCACATCATTCAATCTAAGATAGCGATTGGCTCAGGTGGTATCGACGGTAAAGGTTGGTTACAAGGTACTCAATCTCAGCTAGAGTTTTTACCCGAGCGTCATACCGATTTTATCTTTGCCGTATTTAGCGAAGAGTTTGGCTTGATTGGTGTGGGCTTATTACTAACGGTATATTTAGCAATAGTTATGCGCGGCTTATGGATTGCGGTCAATGCTCAGCATGCATTTACTAAACTGCTAGCTGGCAGCTTAACCTTAACTTTCTTTGTTTATGTTTTTGTAAATATAGGCATGGTTTCAGGTTTATTGCCTGTGGTGGGCGTGCCTTTACCTTTGGTGAGTTATGGTGGTACTTCTATGGTGACATTAATGGCAGGATTTGGCATTCTAATGGCTGTTAGTACGCATAGACGCTTTAATAGTTAACGCAAAATTCTCGTAACACAACGAACATATTACAAAGAGTACCCGTTATTTATGGCAAAATTAAATACTTCACAGCTTATTTGCTTTTACATAACGTTAATCATAATGTCAGCTTGTAGCACCCATACCAGCCGATATCAGCAAAAGCATGACAGCACACCAACACGTGTGCCAAACGCTAATGAACTTCTAAATGCTACCCCTAGAGCAGAAGCACACAGTCGCGGCGGTAATAAACATTACCAAGTATTTGGCCAGCATTATAAAGTTTTAAAAACGGCTGAAAACTTTAGTCAAACAGGTACAGCATCTTGGTACGGTAAAAAATTTCACGGCCATTTAACCTCTAACGGTGAAATTTACGACATGTACGCGATGAGCGCCGCACATAAAAATTTGCCCTTACCTACCTATTTAAAAGTGGTCAATAATAGCAATGGAAAATTCGTTATTGTGCGGGTAAATGATCGCGGGCCATTTCATCAAGACCGAATCATCGACTTATCATACAGCGCGGCTTATAAACTCGATATGCTAAAAACAGGCACAGCGAATGTTACTATTACCGCAATTAATGATTTTACTGCTGAGACCTTAGCTCAGCTACAACATAATTTGCCGCACTTCACATCTAACACCACAGAAGCAGTACCTTTAGCACAAGCCGAAGTTGCAAAAGTTGCTAATAGCTCATCTGTAAAAGTACTTAAGAAAGAGCCTCCCTCAACAAACCTAGCGTTGAAAAAGCAATTTATTCAAGTATTTGCAAGTAAAAGTAAGCTGCAAGCAAGTAAAATTTCGAAAGCATTAATGCAAAACCATAACAGTAATACACAAATAGAAGAAATAAATGGAATTTTTCGTGTTCTAGTTGGTCCGATATTAACTGAGGAAGAATTATCGCGTTTATTAGTCGTTATAAAAGATAGTGGCTATCCAAAAGCTTTTATTCGACGTTAAGGTTATTTTAAACATTGCTCTTTCTCCAGAAAAAGAGAAGACTACGAGCGAAGCTTTATAGATAACAAACCAAATTCATCAATGGTAACAAATTGATGTACGAGCTCATTAGAATTCAAAATGAAAAATGTTATACTCCGTTAAATATATACAACCTCCATTAATCGATAGTGCTGTAGGACAATTATGCCCCAAATCAAGTTTATTCAAGCGACTAAGAAGCCGATAAAGTTATTAACCTTTTTAGGTTCGGTATTATTAAGTGTTTGCTCTTTCTCTCACGCTCAAACTATTATCCCGTCAGCGCCTGAGGTTAATGCAAAAGGTCATATTTTAATTGACTATGCTACAGGTAAAGTTATTGCACAAAGTAATGCTGATATTTTACTAGCGCCAGCAAGTTTAACCAAAATGATGACAAGCTACATAATTGGTAAAGAGCTGGCTAGCGGTAATATCAGTAATGAAGACCCGGTAAGAATTAGTGAAAAAGCCTGGGCAAAGAACTTCCCCGAGTCATCAAAAATGTTTATCGAAGTAGGCACAGAAGTACCAGTTAGTTTGCTTAATCAAGGTATTATCGTTGCATCCGGTAACGACGCATGTGTAGCTATGGCAGAGCATATTGCGGGTAGCGAAGGCGCTTTTGCTCAGTTAATGAATGCTCACGCTGAGCAATTAGGCATGCACAGTAGCTTCTTTGAAAACAGTCATGGCTTAGATAGCAAAGAGCACAAAACAACGGCTAGAGATATGGCGACTTTGGCTATTGCCTTAATCCGTGATGTGCCTGAAGAGTACAAACTTTACAGCCAAAAATCGTTTACTTATAACAACATCAAGCAATATAACCGCAACAGCTTGTTGTGGGATAAAAGCATGAATGTTGATGGCTTAAAAACCGGTCACACTTCACAAGCAGGTTATAGTTTAGTAACTTCAGCCACCAAAGGTGACATGCGTTTAGTAAGCGTAGTGATGGGCACAGAAAGTGAACGCGCTCGTAAAGTGGAAAGTAAAAAATTACTTAACTATGGCTTTCGTTTTTTTGAAACTTATACACCTTATAAAGCCGGTGAAAAATTTGTTAGTAACCGCGTTTGGATGGGCGATCGTAAAGAAGTAGATTTAGGCATTATGGTTGATACCCCAATTACCATTCCTCGTGGTCAACGCAAAAATCTACAAGCAAATTTTGAATTAGACAAACAATTAACTGCTCCGCTACAAAAAGGCGCAGTAGTTGGTAAGTTGTTTTTACAGCTTGACGGTGAAGATATTGCTCAATACCCTTTAGTAACATTGCAAGAGGTGAATGAAGGCAGCATGTTCAACAAATTAATGGACTACGTTAAGCAGCAATTTGCTGACTAGTGTAGTTATCATTACCGACTATAAACTTTATTAACAAAACTCAGCTTCGGCTGAGTTTTTTATTTATAATATCTAATGCTGCGCTATGCATTGAATAATTAAATAGCCAATGAACATTGAAATAAAGTAATACCTCCCCCATTTATAGCCAATAAAGTCTCGGCAATTGGTCACATTCTTAACAAATAATGTTAAAATGTCGCCAATTTGCTGATGCAAACACATTAATAATTTCAAGTGACTTGGAATATTTCATTTTATTGAATTTCCCAACCACTTAAAACAACCTTTAAAGCGTTGTTTTACCGTATAAAGAGAAAATAAATGAATACTAAGTTTGATGAATTACTAGACTTCCCTACCGTGTTAAACTTTAAAGTTATGGGTATAGCATGTGATGAATTACCCGATCTGGTGGTTGGTGAGTTACAAAAGCATACCCCTGGTGATTATGCGCCTAAAATAAAGCCAAGTTCTAAAGGCAACTACCACTCAATTTCAGTTGCGGTGACAGTTACCAGTAAAGATCACATAGAAAAAATATATAAAACGTTAAACGCAATTGAGCAAGTGCGCTACGTACTTTAAGCCTTACTTTTTATCCGGTGTATTCCATTTACTATTTGGCTATAATATGCGAAATAAAATCGATAGAGATGTATTTTGAAAGACACATTGATTATTCGGCAACTGAATAACCTCGACTATGTCGATGTTTGGCATGCCATGCAAAATTTCACCGATGATCGAGATGAACACACCCCTGACGAACTTTGGCTAGTAGAGCATCCGCCAGTATTTACTCAAGGCCAGGCAGGTAAAGATGAACATCTATTAATGCCTGGTGATATTCCTGTGGTAAAAGTCGACCGAGGTGGACAAGTTACTTATCACGGTCCTGGACAGCAAGTGATCTACTTTATGATCAACTTACGCCGCCGAAAAATGGGGGTAAGGCAATTAGTTACCCTTATTGAAAATGGTATTGTTGCTTCAATGGCCGATTTTGATATTAACGCTAATGCAAAGCCCGATGCTCCAGGTGTTTATGTTAACGATAAAAAAATTGCATCTTTAGGCCTAAGAGTACGCAGAGGCTGCTCTTTTCATGGCTTAGCTTTAAACGTAAATATGGATTTATCGCCATTTTTGCGCATTAACCCTTGTGGTTATCAAGGTTTAGAAATGATACAAACTATCGATTTACAGGGCCCTGCCACTGTAAAACAAGCGGGTGAATCACTGGTTAAACATCTTAGTGAATTATTAAACACTCAGCATTTATCTTATCAAACGGGATTGGAAACAGTACATGACCACTAAATCATCACGCATTACCCCAGGCACTAAATTACGCGATGCCGAGAAAATGGCTCATATACCAATTAAAGTGGTTACTTCAGAGCGTGAAACTATGCTAAGAAAACCAGATTGGTTACGTATTAAACTGCCAAAAAGTTCAGAGCGTATAGATAGTATAAAAGCAGCACTGCGTAAACATGATTTACACTCGGTTTGCGAAGAAGCTTCTTGCCCAAATTTAACAGAGTGTTTTAACCACGGTACCGCAACCTTCATGATTCTTGGCGACATATGTACTCGTCGTTGCCCATTTTGTGATGTAGGTCATGGTCGCCCATTAGCCGCCGATAAAGAAGAGCCACGTAAATTAGCGTTAACGCTAAAAGATATGAAACTAAAATACGTGGTTATTACTTCAGTTGATCGCGATGATTTACGTGACGGTGGCGCACAGCAGTTTGTTGATTGTATCACCGAAATTGCCGAGCATTCTCCACACACTAAAGTAGAAATATTAGTACCAGATTTTCGTGGTCGTATGGACCGTGCTCTAGAAATTTTAAATACTCACCCACCAGGCGTATTTAACCATAACTTAGAAACGGCTCCACGTTTATATACTAAAGCTCGTCCTGGCGCGAACTACCAATGGTCTTTAGATTTATTGAAAAAGTTTGGTGAAGCTAACCCAACTGTTCCGACTAAATCTGGCTTAATGGTTGGCTTAGGTGAAACTAACGAAGAAATTTTACAAGTGATGCGCGATTTGCGTGCACATGGTGTAACTATGTTAACTATTGGCCAATACTTACAGCCAAGTAAACATCATTTACCCGTTGAACGTTACGTACATCCTGATGACTTTGACATGTTCAAACGTGAAGCTGACAAAATGGGCTTTGATCACGCAGCCTGTGGTCCATTAGTACGTTCAAGCTATCATGCTGATAAACAAGCCGCTGGTGAAGAAGTAAAATAGTCGTTAATCGATTTATACCTCTAAAAGTTCAGTAATAAAAAAGCTAGAAGATTAAACTTCTAGCTTTTTTTGTTTTAAAAGGGCTGAATTCTATTTTACTTGCCTTCAATATCCGGCGTTTGACACACTACATCCATATTCTGCGCTCTATGTCTTAAGTAGTGATCCATTAACGTTAACGCTAACATAGCTTCAGCAATAGGTACCGCACGAATGCCCACACATGGATCATGACGGCCTTTAGTCACGATATCTGCAGAAGCCCCCTCAAGATCAACGGTTTTACCACTAACACCGATACTAGAAGTTGGTTTTAAAGCGATAGATGCCACAATAGGCTGTCCTGAAGATATGCCACCTAAAACACCACCTGCGTGATTAGAGGCAAAACCGTCAGGAGTTAATTCATCTCTATGCTGCGAGCCTTTTTGATTAACAACACCAAAGCCATCTCCAACTTCAACAGCTTTAACGGCATTAATCCCCATTAAAGCATGAGCAATTTCAGCATCTAATCGGTCAAAAATAGGCTCGCCTAAACCAACCGGAACATTGTTCGCAACAACCATTAACTTTGCGCCTATAGAATCTTTTTCACGCATAATGCCACGTAATAATTCATCTAATTGCTCAAGTTTGTTCGCATCTGGAAAGAAAAATGGATTTTCTTCTACAACATTCCAATCAATATTCTCTGCACAAACTTCGCCAATTTGAGTAACACAAGCTTGAATAGTAATACCAAACTTTTGCTTTAAATATTTTTTTGCCACGGCGCCAGCAGCAACACGCATAGCGGTTTCACGTGCTGAAGAACGACCGCCACCACGATAATCACGAATACCATACTTCTGCCAGTAGGTATAATCGGCATGTCCAGGGCGAAAAGTTTTTGCGATATCACCATAATCTTGCGAGCGTTGATCGGTGTTTTCGATTAATAAACCAATTGGAGTACCGGTGGTTTTTCCTTCAAAAACACCTGACATTATTTTAACTTCATCAGCTTCACGACGAGCAGTAGTAAATCGAGACTTGCCAGGTCGACGACGATCAAGATCGTGTTGTAAATCTGCCTCGCAAAGTTCTAAACCTGGAGGACAACCATCAATGATAGCACCTAAGCCTAAACCATGGCTTTCACCGAATGAAGTGACCGTAAATAACTTCCCGAAAGTATTACCTGACATAATAAATATTACCCATTAAAAGTGATGATATACCAATAATAAAAATAGTCTTGGTATCAAAGTACTCTAAAAAATTTAGCTCTTAGTGTGTACTCATTGTTTATTGTTTAAAATCTTGCTGATGACTTATCAATTGCGCTTTAGTTAATTTAAATACACCATGACCGCCTCTCTCAAACGTTAACCACTGAAATGGCACTGTTGGAAAAGCCGCTGTTAAGTGAATTTGTGAATTACCCACTTCGCAAATAAGCACACCATTATCGTTAAGATGATCTGCCGCTTGCGCTAATATTTGTCGAACGATATCCAGGCCGTCAAAACCACTACCTAAACCCATTACGGGTTCATGCAAGTACTCTTGTGGCAATGAATCAACATCTTCTTGATCCACATAAGGCGGGTTTGTCACTATTAAATCATAGCTTTGCCCTTGTACCCCAGAAAAAACGTCAGACTGAATTGGAATAACTTGTGCAGATAAACCATGGCCATCAATATTAATTTGTGCCACGTTTAGCGCATCGATAGAAAGATCTACGGCGTCAACTTCCGCCTCAGGAAAAGCAACAGCACAAGCAATGGCAATACAGCCACTGCCCGTACATAAGTCTAAAATACGCTCTGGAGAATCTTCTATTAACCCCGTAAAACTTTGCTCAATTAGTTCACCTATTGGTGAACGAGGTACTAATACACGTTCATCAACATAAAAAGGTAAACCACAAAACATCGCTTGGTTAGTTAAATATGCTGCGGGGAGGCCTTCAACAATGCGGCGTTCAAATAATTGTAAAATAGCAACTCGCTCTGTTGATACTAAACGGCACTGCATTAATTCATTAGAAAGCTCTTGAGGTAGTGCAAGCTGATGCATAACTAATGTAAGTGCTTCATGCCATGCGTTGTTTGTACCATGACCAAAGTATAAATCAGCTTGATTAAACTGACTCGCGCCAAAGCGCACATAATCATTAACGGTATGCAATTGTTCGCTTACCTCTGTAAAGTTTATTATTTCCACGCATTCCTCAGGTTGTTCATCATATTGCATATATTTTATTATACTTTCACTTGTTATTGTTCGTCGATGTTTTTAGACTTCGCACATGAAATTTAAAGACGCGCTAAATGCGGATGAAAAAAAGTTATTTAAAGATGCCGTAGGTAAGGTTAAACCTATGGTGCAGGACAGAGTACACCCGGAAAAAAGAACCATCAAGTCCAAATCAACCTTATCTAAACAAAAAGATAGCAAGGCCCTCGCCGAGTTTCATTTCTCAGATGAGTTTGAACCTGATTTAAACACTCAAGGGCCATTGAAATATGTACGAGAAGACGTTGATAGTTTTGAAGCTAAAAACTTACGACGCGGACAGTACACACCTGATTTAATTCTAGATTTACATGGTTTAGACCAACAACAGTCAAAACGTGAAATTGCGGCTTTACTTGCCGCTTGTGATAAAGAGCATGCCCAGTGTGTATGTATTGTACATGGCTTAGGCGCGCGGATTTTAAAAAATAAAGTTCCGCATTGGTTAGTACAACACCCAAGTGTAATGGCTTTTCATCAAGCGCCATTAGAATGGGGTGGAAATGGCGCCATATTGGTTTTAGTTGAATTAAAAGATAAATTTATACGCGACTGATTTACCTTAGTAGCTTCCCTTAGTAGCTTCCCTTGGTAACTTAAACTGCCAGGCCGATTAAAAACTCATCACATTAAAATGCTGCTTCAATGTCATTAGGAGAAACTAAAGCCAGTAATTCACCAGACATTTTATCTAAATTATACGCTATGTGTGCTACTGAAGCCGTTTGAAACATAGGCATGGTGTGTTCTACAGTTAATTCTGCAACTAAATAACTGACTAAAGGCATATGCGAGACCAGTAAAATACTTTTATATTGCCCTTGGCTACAAACAGTATCTAAATAACCATGCACATCTTTAGCATTATCTTCAGGGGTAATAATCGCTAAGGTTTCTCTTTTAACAACATAATTTAACGCATTTATTACCGCGTCAGCTGTTTGCTGTGCTCGGGTATATGGACTAACAAAAATGCAGTCAAAGGCAGGGCTATTTTTTAATAACCATTGCCCCATAACATGAGCTTCTTCAATACCACTTTGGGTTAACGGTCTTTGCGTATCATTTGCAGCAAGCATTTCAGCTTGCCCATGACGCATAACGAAAATTTGCATAAATACCTTAAACACAACATATGCTCACCAGAACAAAGCGAACATTTTTCAGTTTGTGAGACTAAAACACCTTTTTCTCATTACACTAACCACACAGTGTTAAAAATCATTAGGTATATATCTTCAGAATTGGCGCTATAGTAAATGAATTGCTTATGTTTTTATAACATCAGTTAAGAATAAAATGGACTCACCTTATTCCTTAAGGTAATTTAGAAGATTCCAAAAAGAATATTATAAATTATAGCAAAGACCTGCTGTAGTTAACCTGTGCGGGAGCGAAAGTGAAAATAAGCCCGAATGACACTAAACAATATAAGTCAATTACGTTAAATAACGGCTTAAGAGTTTTATTAGTTCATAATAACGACTCTCATAAGTCTGCAGCAGCTTTAGCAGTAAATGTTGGTCATTTCGATGATCCTAAGCATCGACAAGGTCTTGCTCACTTTCTTGAACACATGCTCTTTCTTGGTACAAAGAACTTTCCTGATGGTAGTGAATACCAAAAATTTATTAATGAACATGGTGGTAGTAACAATGCTTGGACAGCAACTGAGCATACTTGTTTCTTCTTTGATATAGGCCATCAACACTTTGATTCTGCATTAACACGTTTTGGTGAGTTTTTTACGTGCCCTTTATTATCTAAAGAATTCGTTAACAAAGAACGTAAGAATATAGATGCCGAGTTTAAGCTTAAGCTAAAAGACGACATTCGGCGCCTTTACGATGTTCACAAAGAAACCATCAATCAAGAACACCCTTTTGCAAAGTTCTCTGTTGGTAGCAGTGAAACCTTAGCAGATAAAACTGGATACAATTTACAAGCAGAGCTAAGTGCATTTTTTAACAAAAACTATCAAGCACATTTTATGACGTTGGTACTAGAAGGCCCTCAGTCGCTGGATGACTTAGAAGCATTAGCTAATGCTAATTTTTCGGAAATAAAATCTAATGGCCTTGAAAAAGTTAAAATCACTGAGCCCCTTTATTACCCTGAGCATCAACAAAAGTGGATATCTGTAACACCGGTTAGAAACGATCAACAATTAATTATTAGTTTTGCAATGCCAAGTATCGATGAATATTACCGACAAAAACCTGAATCTATTCTCGCTTATTTAATTGGCCATGAAGGCCCTGGCAGCATATTGTCATTGTTAAAAAGTAAACAATGGGCTTTAGGCTTAACCGCTGGCTCTGGTATAAATGGCTCTAACTTTAAAGACTTTAATATTAGCATTTCACTTTCTGAGATGGGGGCTATAAATATAAATGAGATAATAAGTATTGTATTCGCCTACATAAACTTATTGAAAAAAGCCCCACTTAATGAACAATATTATAAAGAAAAGAAAGCATTAGCTGAGTTATCTTTTTGTTATCAAGAAAAGTTGTCGCCACTTGACTCTGTTAGCCAACTCGTCATTAACATGCAACATTACCCAGAAATCGATTACATCTTTGGCGACTATGTTATGGAAGGTCAAAACCAAATAACCCTAACAACCTTGTTAGACTATTTAGTTGCTAGCAATATGCGCATTGTTTCTATTGATAAAAACAGCCCTGACATGCCTCATAGCAACACAAGTAAATGGTATCAAGTGCCCTATTCTGTTAAAAATATTGCTCATAAAAAAATCGAGCAATGGCAACAAAGTGAAACTTTAAACGCATTAACTTTACCTAAAAAAAACCCCTATATTGTTGCTCGGCCCCAACTAGTTGCTAATGAAGATTTAAGTAACACACCACAAAAACCACCTGAAAAAATTTATCAACAAAATGGCCTAAATGCTTGGTTTAAGCATGATACAAGTTTTAATACTCCTAAAGGTTACATCTATTTATCGATAGACTCACCTGCAGTAATAGAAAGCCCGAGTTCAATCGCTATGACTCGTCTTTTTATTGACTTATACAGCGATGCAGTTATAGAAGAGCATTACGACGCAGAGTTAGCGGGTATTCACTATCACTTATATTCCCATCAAAGTGGACTAACGCTACAATTGTCGGGTATTAGTACGAAACAAGAACAACTATTGCCAAAGTTACTCGCAAGTTTAAAGCAAGGGAAGTTTTGTCCAAATAAGTTTGAATTATTTAAACAACAGTTACTTAGTCATTGGAAAAATGCAGAAAACAGTAAGTCTATATCGCAACTTTTCGCTAAACTCAGTGCCTCAATGCAACCTACAAGCCCAAGTAGTAAAACATTAATTAATGCACTAGAAAAAATAGAATTTGATCAATTTAAAAGTTTTATTCCTAAAATTTTTGAAAGTAATGCTGTTGATCTTCTCATTCATGGTAATTGGTCTAGGCAATCTGCGGATACAATAATTACCGATATCAAAAAAGTGTTCGTCAATAAATTGTCAGACAACAATCAAGTCAAAATTTCTTGTAATGATATTCATGGAAAAGGCACTTTAACATTGCCAATGGCATTACCCGCGCATGACCATGCTGCGGTACTTTATTATCCGATGCTAAATAAAGATTTACGCACAGTAGCGTTAACCATGTTAACTAACCAACTACTCTCACCTATATTTTTCCAAGAAATGCGCACAGAAAAGCAATACGGCTATTTGGTGGGTGTAGGTTTTATTCCTATTAATCGCTATCCTGGAATAGCATTTTATATTCAATCACCTCATACCGATTCGGTTACATTAACAATTGCAATGAATGAGTTTATTGCTCGCTCTAGTGACTTTATTGATCAATTACCTGCTGAGCATTGGCAACATTTACAACACGGGCTTGCCAGCCAGTTACAGGAAAAGGACGCTAATTTAAGAATAAAAAGTCAAAGATACTGGGCTGCTATTTGTAATAAAGAGCCGTCATTCGATCAAAAGAGCAAACTCATTTCAATTATTGAAAATTTATCAATAGAAGATGTTGCTGAGTTTATTAGGACCATATTCAATCAAGCCGAAAAAACAGACTGTTTATCATTACTTAGTTATGAAAATAGTCAGCAATTAGAGGAAATGACAAAAAACTATGCCATTAAAAATGACGAAGAAACTTTATTAAAAAAATGTCAAAGAAAATACTAATCTAGCCGATACAAAGTTTAGGTGTGCTAATGGCGCTTAAATATCGTTAATAATTGTCACTATCGCAGCAATGATTGACTTCCCCCTCTACATCATTTTTAATGGGGCGTGGCATCCAAAAATAATAAAAATATATGGCATACCAACTAAGTTAAATGAGTTAGGTATGGGTTTCACTACCAAAAGGTTGTATTTGTGCTTTTGCTTCTTTTAAGAAATAAATTAATTCCCCGATGTTTTGCAGTGGTCACTTTCTTGACTCTGACTATTTTGCTACTGCCTCATAACAAGGTCCTAGCTTCACAGTACAATATTAATCAAAACCCCTTGAAATTTGAACGAATTTCAATAGCCGAAGGGCTATCCCAAAGTTATGTTTACGACATAATACAAGACCATAATGGCTTTATATGGATTGCTACCCAGGATGGTTTAAACCGTTATGACGGCAAAAACTTCGTATACTACCGCCACGATAGTACCAATAGCTCATCAATTGCTGATAATTTTATTCGTAAACTATTTATAGATAAACAAAACGTGCTTTGGGTCGGCACAAATAAAGGCTTAAGTCGTTACAACGAATCCTTAGATAATTTTGATAATTTTTACCATCAAATTAGTGACAGCAATTCATTAAAAGACAATGAGATATGGGATATCTATCAAGATAAAAGTAACGATATATGGGTATCAACAAAAGAAGGTCTTCATAAATTCGATTCAGAAAATAATAACTTTTCCAGAATACGAATTAGAGGATTTGATTCCGCTTTAAAAGAAATTAAAACTATATTTCAGGATAATCGAGGTAACTACTGGCTTGGTACTTATGACAAAGGCATCTACCTAGCTAACAACACACTATCTTTCTTAGTGCCACTTTCAGGTGAAAACAAGTGGAACCTCTCACTCGATGCCATGAGTTTATATGATCTCATGGTCATTGATAATCAATATTGGTTAGCGACTGACAATGGGGTTTTTGTTGTTTCCAAAGATTATAAGATTATCAAGCATTACTCTGCAAATTCAGAAAATTTGGATGAAAGGTTATTATCTAATAACGTTAGAACTATCACCTTATTAGATAACTCTATGGTCTGGCTAGGCACGCTAAATGGTCTGAATATAATAAATTTGCTATCTGGGAGTTTAGATTCATTACAAACTGTTCAGAATAAAAATGCTCTATCTAACAATTATATACTTAAGTTATTTAAAGATAGTGCTAATAATATTTGGATAGGAACTGACGGAAACGGTATCAATACTTTTAACAGTTTACAGTTAAAAATCAAACATGGATTGTTTAGTTATAATAACACCCCAAGTGCTGTTTATGCATTTGCAGAATCTAAAGATGACAAAGTATGGTTCTCCACAGACGATGGAAAGCTTAGCTACTTGAGCTCAGACGATAAAATAGTCCAATTAACCCTAACGAATCAATCTCCTATTTCTCATTTAATGATAGATGATAAAAATAACCTCTGGTTGCAAACAGAAGCAGAAAGCCCAAACAGCCCAGGTAGTCTTTATTATTTTGACACTAAGGCTTTAACTTTAACTGAAAATAAATACTGGGATACCAATACATCTCATACCGAATACAGTGAATTATTTTTAATAGAAAATAAAGTTTGGTTTATTAATGACGAAATGCAACTAGCATCGTTTGACATTCATACCAATGATTTTGCAACTTATGATCAAGAGAATGGCTACACATTTACTTCTTTTAACTTCGACAAAGATCACACAATATGGCTTTCCACGAGCAAGGGTGAAGTACTTAACTTTAATGTTACTAAGTTTAAGTTCTCGAAGCGCTTATATTTACTTCCGAATAAGAGTAAGTTTGAAGACATATCAACTATTGCGATGTCAAATGAATGGATTTGGTTGGGTTCACAACGCGATGGTATCGCAATTATTAACAAAATAGACAGTGCCACTTATTTTTTTAACGAAAAGAATGGCCTTAGCAATAATTTCATAGCTGATATCGTGATTGACTCTTCTGGTATGGGGTGGCTGTCAACAAATATAGGAATAAATTCTGTTGATCCATACAAGAAAATAGTGAATTTTTACAATAAAGATATGCTCTTAAGCGACAACGAATATATTAGTGACAGCTCATTGCTATCTTCTGGTGATACGATTTACTTTGGAGGAATAAATGGATTTCATAGTTTTATCCCTCAAGAGATCTATCAAATAAACCAACAGACAAATGTTCCAACAATTTCAAATATATTTATAGCTAATAAAGAAGTCGCGGTAGCAAAAAATTCACAATCGACATTAAAGGATCAAGAGTTTTACTTGAAAGAAGCTCCAAATTTTTTAACTAATCTAACACTACGACATACCCAATCCCAATTCAGTATTGAATTTATCACTCCTAATGCCAAATTACCTAACCAGTTAAATTACCGTTATCGGTTAGTTGGATTGGAGGAAAAGTGGATAGATTCTGGTAAAAACAACCAAAGGGCAACTTTTACTAACTTAAGTTCTGGCGATTATGTTTTTCAAGTTCAGGCGTATGATATACAAAATAAACAAGTAAGTGCCATTAAAAGCTTAAATATCACTATAATGCCCCCATGGTGGTTGTCCACAGTTGCTATCTTGGTGTATAGCCTCATTGCTCTTTTAATTTTCGCTTACATTTTACAGCAAATGCGTCACAAACGCCTATATCACCTACAAATCAAACTCAGTGAAGAGCGCCTTAAATTATCACTTTGGGGGAGTGGTGACGAAATGTGGGATTGGAATATAAAAAGCGGTAAAATCTTCCGTTCAAATATCTGGGGTATATTAGAGTTTCCACAAGATGGTAAACGCAATGTTGGCGCTGATCAAACTAACATCCATCAGAATGATATCCCACGAGTTAGAGAAGCCTTAAATCAACACTTTGAAGACAGTAGCCAACATTTTGAATCAACATATCGTGTTAAAGATAAAGATAATAAATGGATATGGGTGCTAGATCGCGGAAAGATTGTTGAGCGAGATGAAAAAAACAACCCTAGCCGGATGACAGGAACACTAAAAGATATTAGCCAAATAAAACGTGCTGATGAACGTTTAAAGCTTTTTGCAAAATGTGTTGAAAATATCTCTGACGCTATTGTTATTTATGACCGTCAATTTACTGTTGTCGATGTTAATAAGGCATTTCAAAGCATTACCGGTAAAAGTAAATTACAAATGCGCGGTACGCTGCTTAAATTTGAACGATATTCTGACAGCTTTAATCAAAACGTAAAGAAGCACCTAATCACTAAAGGCAGTTGGCACGGTGAGATCGAAAATACTCGTGATAATGGCGATCTTTACTTAACCGATTTAAACATTGATATAATTCGTGATGAAAGTGGAAATGTTTCTCACTTTGTTGGCGTTTTCTCTGATATAACCAAACGTAAACAAACGGAATCCGAATTAAGAAAGCTTGCTAACACAGATACTCTCACTGGTCTTCCCAATCGAGCTTATTTTCAGGCTAACCAGCAAAAGTTAGTAAACAGTAAAGTCCCACATGCATTATTGGTATTCGACCTTGATAACTTTAAAAAAGTTAATGACTCATTAGGCCATGAAGTTGGTGATGTACTACTCTGTAAAGTTGCAGAGCGCATTAAAGGCTTAGGTAGAAACCTTGATACCGTTTATCGTTTAGGTGGTGATGAGTTTAGTTTAATTATTGAAAATACAAATGATATTCACACGATTACTACGCTTGGTAAAGAAATATTAAAATCTATTGCTTTACCATTAAGGCTTAAAAATCAAGAAATTGTACTTTATAGTAGTATTGGAATTGTTCTCTATCCCGAAGATGGAAAAAGCCCACAAGAACTGCTAAAAAATGCTGATACTGCGATGTATCATGCTAAAAATATTGGTGGAAATAAATATCAATTTTTTAGTGATTCTATGAATAAAACGGCGGTAAAACGCTTACAAATTGAAAGTTTAATTCGCCATGGGTTAAAAGAAGATTTATTTTCAGTTTTTTATCAACCTAAAATTGAGATTACCACTGGAAAAATTGCGGGAATGGAAGCGTTAGTGCGCTTTGAAACACCTAAAAAAGGCATCATTAGCCCTGTAGTATTTATCCCCGTATCTGAAGAAACAGGGCAAATAATTGATATTGGCGAGGTTGTTTTAAGAAAAGCCTGTATTGCCACTAAGAAGTGGGTTGATGCGGGACTTTTTGACGGTCGTGTTGCCGTTAACCTTTCCGCAGTGCAATTTACCCAGCCAAACTTAGTTGCAATGATTGCAGACGCGCTTAAAGAAAGCCGCTTACCTGCTAAATATTTAGAGCTAGAAATAACTGAGGGTACTGTGATGGACTCTCCCCAAAAAGCGATTGATACTATGCTGCAAATTCGCGCTATGGGTATTCATTTATCGTTAGATGATTTTGGTACCGGTTATTCGTCATTGGCATACCTAAAGAAATTTCCATTAAATACCCTAAAAATAGATAAAGCGTTTGTTGACGATATTGAAACCTCTGAGCAAGGACGAAATATGGTGGCAACAATTGTGACTATCGCCCACAACTTAGGTATGCAAGTAGTCGCAGAAGGTGTTGAAACTAATCAACAACTGAGCTTTTTATCTGGCTTACGCTGTGAACAATTACAAGGGTATCTTTATAGTAAACCGCTACCTGAAGGTGACTTTCAAAAATATTTACTTTCATTCCAAATTACGAATAAATCAACTTCATTTAGCAGAAATTCACTCTAATATTTTAGTGCCAGTTTTCTGGCACTCTACATTTTGTTAAAAAACAACGCTACAAGCCCTGTAAAACAACACCTAAAATGTTGGCACGGTAATCGCTTTATTGTTATCGAATTTAACTTAATAATAATAAGGTACAACATGCTTAGTTCACTAATTCTTACTTTTGCAATGTCAGCAACTCCAACACTAGATATAAACAATGAAGCTTTTATCACCGAAGAAATCGGTCGTCGTAGAAACGATGTTCGTATAGATATGAGTAATGCAGATGTTTCTGAAGCGGGTCGCCGTCGCAACGATGTTCGTATTGATATGAGTAATGCGGATGTTT